>NZ_JBXBCF010000114.1:0-21111 GCF_056784235.1 Kovacikia sp. CALU 1929 | reverse complement strand
TAAGTGGATGAAAAGTCGTAGAAAAGTACACTAATTGTTCGTTTCGCTTTGAGTGAATTGTGAGATTCCTGTAGAGTCGCACAAAGTTGTCTCGCCTATACTTGACTTTTTCCATGACTGGGTTGAGACACGTAGCTTGCTTCCCGCAGGGTAACCCAACACCCGCATGGGTTACGCTATCGCTAACCCATCCTACAGTTGATTCCACCTACCTACTTAGTTGGAAATAGATAGCGCGATCGCCCAAATCACCAAGCAGAACACTCAACAGGCAGGAACGAGATCAGATGGGTAACCGCAGTAAGCAGGATTGATCAATAGTTGGTAAATGTCTTCTCTGTCAGGCTTTATTCTGTGCAGCTTCCAAGAGAATTGGTATGAGCAGTTAAAGCAGGGTCACTGCCTCAGAAACGCTAATAGTTCTCGGTTCACCGTCTGAGGAGCTTCCTGTTGTAGCCAGTGACCGCAGTGGGCGATGAGTTTCAGCTCATAGGGAGCGTGAATCAGTTGGGCGAGGTTATTGGTCAACGACTGACTCAGGAGCGGATCTTCTTCTCCCCAGAGGACGAGGGTGGGGGCGGTGATGGGGTTAGGGGTGCGCCCAAATTCTTTTACCCACTGCCAGGGCGAGAGCATTTGGCGGTAGTAGTTGAGTGCCGCCGAAAGCGCTCCGGGTTTTGCCAGGGCATTTCGATAAATCTCTGTGTTTTCAGCCGAAAATGCCCCTTTGCGAACTGCCTGTCCCTGGAACAGGTTTTTGACAAATTCCTTCAGATTCTGCTGAATTAACCATTCGGGAATGCCGGGAACTTGAAAAGCCAGGACATACCAGCTTCGGCGGAGTTGGTCAAAATTGCTGACCATTTCCTGAATCAGCCGTTGAGGGGGGGCGGCATTTAAAATCGCCAGACGGTTCAGGTACTGGGGAAACTTTTGTGCCAGGTGCCAGGCGATCGCCCCACCCCAGTCGTGTCCCACAATATGGGCACGGGCATAACCAAAGCTTTCAATTAATCCTTGAACGTCGGCACAGAGGGTATCCAGGTCATAGCCGGTGGCAGGTTTGTCTGAGTCATTGTAGCCGCGCAGGTCAGGCACGACCACTTTGAAATATCGAGCCAGCGCCGGAATTTGAAACCGCCAGGAATACCAGAATTCAGGAAACCCGTGTAGCAGTACGACCAGATCGCCCTCTCCCTGGGTGACACAGTGGAGGCGAATCTGGTTGGTTTCAACAAAGTGGTGTTGCCATCCTTCCGACGGTACGGGCATTGTTTCAGACCCATCCGGGCTACCAGTCATTTTCATCCGAGGGTTCATCCAATAGGAATGGGGGACGCATCGCTTCTCGACCTAGCATGAACAGACCCGCCACCCCCAGACAGACAGAACAGACATACTGATACCAGTAATGGTGCATCTGTTGGGCGGGTGAAAGTTCGGGGTGCAATGTGTTTAAGTAAAGGAGTAGAAACACCATCATCAATGCCCCAAACCCAACCAACACCAACCCTACCTGAAGGCGAGCTGGTCTTAGCTCTTCATCACTAATTTGATCCAGGTCAATGGCTGCCAGTTGATCGAGCAATTCATCGGCGACCAGTGAGGTTTTCCCCAGATTTCTTGCCAGCTTCTGAGGCAGGATGGGAGCCAGGGTGGTGACGGTTTGGCGGCGTAGCGATCGCTCACTGTCCCGTAACAACACTAGCGGTTGCCGTTCAGCCAGTTCAGCCAATTTTGTAGGTTGAGTTGGGGTCTGATGGGGGGTGGTTTGAGGCGATCGCTTTGGCTCAAACTCCATAGGACACCTACTAGAGAGATTGAATCCATTCTAGATGTTTGGGAGACAGTTCCCCAGGACATCACCACAAAGACTATATTAAGAGAGCTGAGTTTCGTTAGTCTCATGGAATTGAAGTCTACCCGTTCTACCTCTGCGGAATCCTCCTTTTCAATGGAGGACTTTGAAAAAGCCCTGGAGCAATTTGACTATGAGTTTCAGCGGGGGCAGGTGGTTCAGGGTAAAGTCATCAGTTACGAGACCGATGGGGCATTTGTGGATATCGGGGCAAAATCCCCTGCCTTTTTGCCCTTGCAGGAGGCAAGCCTGCGTCGAATCACGGATATTTCGCTCATATTGCCCCTGAATGAGGAACGAGAGTTTTTAATTGTCAAGGAGCAGGACGCAGAGGGGCAGGTCACAGTTTCCCTGCGTCAGTTTGAGATTAAACAAGTCTGGGACAACCTGGCAGAAATGCAAGGCAGTAGCCAGAGCCTACAGGTGCGAGTCACGGGAACCAATAAGGGGGGTGTCACCGTGGACGTGCAGGGATTGCGGGGCTTCATTCCGCGATCGCACCTTGCCGAGCGAGATGATATGGAATCCCTCAAAGGCAGCACATTGACAGCGGTGATTCTGGAGTTGAACCGCGATCGCAACAAGCTGGTGCTTTCTAATCGTCTGGCAACCCGTTCTGCGGCATTTAGTCAACTAGAGGTGGGGCAACTGGTGGAGGGAAAAATCGCTGGCATCAAACCCTTTGGTGTTTTTGTTGACCTGGATGGTACCAGTGCCCTGCTTCACATCAACCAGATCAGCAAAAACTATGTCGAGTCGTTACCTGCCCTATTCCAGGTTGGACAGTCGATTACAGCTATGATCGCTGACCTGGACGAAGGCAGAGGCAGAATTTCCCTCTCTACGAAAGTACTGGAAAACTTCCCTGGTGAAATGTTGGAAAACCCAACCACGGTCATGGCAGAGGCAGAATCTCGCCAGGAACGGGCACGTAAGATGGTTCAGTAGGGGTAGGACAAGGATCTGTTTGCGTGGTTGTCAGAGTAGGTAATCCGCAGATTCTTAGCAACCTTTAATCTACACATCAGAAGAAATTCAGGGTAGCTTGGCACTCTATTGATTGAAGGCATTGATTGGCTTGCATCAAGCATCAATCGCTACTCTGTACTAAAGTTCAAGGATGAAAACATGAAAGGTTTACTGTTTAGTGGTGCTTCCGCATTGCTGGTTGCGATCGCGGCTTCTGGGATTGCATCGCCCGCCTCTGCCCGCCCCGGAATTACCAGTGGTCCCAGTTCATCAGGCTCCATGCTGATGGCAGGCGAAACGTCCATGACGTTCAACTTCACTGCCCCCTTTATTACCAGTTCTGGAGTACGCGGTAGCGCTCATTTTATTCGTCTGGCAGTGGTTGGTATGTCCCTCAATGATCTGATGATTTCGATTCCCAGCCAAATGGAGGACTACGACGGTATCCGCGTGGTGAATCAGAGTGGACAAGACGTTCCTGCTAAAATCTCAAAAGACAAAAATCGAGTTGCGGTTGTCTTTACTCAGCCCGTAGAACAGGGTACCTATCTTGAAGTGCTATTTACGGGAGTTCAGATGCGCCGCTCGGATGGAGAGATCCTGTTCTATGGCGTTACGGCTGAACGGACAGGCATTCGAGGCGAGATCCCCGTGGGCACTGCCAGAGTACAGATTCCCAGCCGTAGCTAAATGATTCTTTAAAAGCAGAGTGTTTCTTGGTGGAGGTTGTGCCCGGTTTGAGTACCGGGTACTGGTACCACTTCAGATCGCGACCTATTGAACCTCTCCCACCCTCCCCTTGCCAAACAGATCTTGGCTTCGTTGGAGTCTGGCTCTGGGGGACTTCCCCCCAGTCCCCCGCCGCTTGGGGTCCTAACTCCCCCAAACCCCCCGCAAGGCTCTTAGCGTTGGGGCTTCAAGTCTAGCGCGACGAGAATCGGTCAAACATTGCCTCTGCTTCAAAAAACCAACCGTTCCCCTTGCCACCCTTGTGCGTTTGCTTGAAAACCCAATCGGATGAAGGTTGCGATTGACGACGAGATCGCATCGTTTTGGAGGGGGTGCGGGGGACGGTTGCGTCCCCCGCCACGGTCAACGCTGCGATCGCCTACCGATTCAATTTTTCGCTGTAAATTAGCTTTTTGTAAATCTGCACCTACTAGTGCAGTGAATAATTAATTTTGCAACACCGACCTATTGAAAGTGTTGGGTTTCGCTAGCGCTCAACCCAATCTACGTTGCAGAACTTTTCGGTTGCTCTACTAGATTTGCCTTACTGCAAGTCAACGCCACTCAGATCAGCCCTGTCCCAATCAACACCCTGGAGATTACAAACCGCTACTGCGTAAGATTGATAATGGTTTGGATCAATTCACCAGGTTCAATTGGTTTGGAAAGATGCTTCTGGAACCCAGCTTTGATTGCTCGCTGGCGGTTGTATTCTCCGGCATAGGCAGTCAGGGCAATGGCTTTTGGAATCACAACCTGTTCTGAAATTTGAGCGTTTCGGTTTGAGTAAAAAGATCGAACTTGATGCATCAGCATGTAGCCATCGACTTCGGGCATCCCAATGTCACTGATCAGCACATCATAGCTGGATTTTGCTAGCGATTGGAGTGCTGCCATTGCAGATTCTACAGAAGTGACGATCGCCCCCATTTGTTCCAAAACAAACTGAATCAAATCGCGCGAATCACTATCATCATCGACCACCAGAATCTGAAGTCCTTCGAGGGCAAACGTGCCATCCAGTGATTGGGATAGATTGCGATCTCCTGCCACCATTGTGTCTTGCCGTTGCTTTAACAAGGGTAGCTGAACTACGAACGTAGATCCTTGATTTGCCCCAGGACTGTCTGCATGAATGGTGCCACCATGCAGTTCGATAATGTGACGCACGATCGCCAGCCCTAAACCTAAACCGCCAAATTTACGGGTGGTTGCGCCATCCTCCTGCCGGAAATATTCAAACAGGTGGGGTAAAAATTCCGGCTCAATTCCTTTGCCGGTATCGGTGACGGTCACTATCACCTGAGAATTTTTAGACTCCAGCCTAATTCTGACACCCCCCCCAGCGGGTGTAAATTTGACTGCATTGGACAGCAAATTCCAAATCACTTGCTGGAGCCGGTTAGGGTCCCCCAGAACTGTGAAGGGAATGGAAGCGGACGGGGGGGAGCGGCGGGGAGCGGAGTCATTGGGGGAGGGGGAAGCCGTCTTTTGATCGAGGGTGTCTGGGATTTCAACGCTTAAATCGATGGATTTTGCTTCGGCGGCAAGGCGCACGATTTCCAGGGCGGAATTAATGGTGGTAGCTAGATCGACTGGAGCAATGCTGAAGCTCATCTTGCCTTGAAGAATCCGGGAAACATCCAACAGGTCTTCAATCAGTTGGCTTTGCAGTTTGGCATTGCGTTCAATGGTTTCTAGGGCGCAAGAAATCGTATGGTCATCTAACTTGCGGTTCCGCATCAGGCGTGACCAGCCCAGGATAGGGTTAAGGGGCGATCGCAGTTCGTGGGATAGCACCGCTAAAAATTCATCCTTAATTCGATTGACCGATTCAGCCTGGGTACGGGCATGTTGTTCAGCCTCATAGAGCCGCGTGTTTTCGATCGCCACGGATGCCATTTGGGCAAGCTGCACCAGAATGTCTTCATCTGACTCCGTGAACTCACCTGCGTACTTATCGGAAAGTTGAATTAAACCGATATTTTGTCCATCCCGTCCAGTTAAGGGAGCCGCCAACCACCCCCGCAGGGGAGGATGATTTTCAGATTCCTGGCTAAATCCTTGCCACTGGGGATGCGCCTCCAGTTCCGCCTGAGTCATCCGCATCGGCTGATTGAGACGGCAGGCACAGGAGTAAATCCCAGCGCCAGTTGGGTCAGTGGTATAGTCCTGCCAGGCTGCGTACTTTTCAGATAGATAAATGGCGTGCTTTGCTGTTGTCCAGTCCAGATCCTCCACCAGGCTGGTGACGACCTGATGGGCACCAATGATCGAGTAAGCTTGCTGGGTTACTGCCTGAAGCACCTCTTCCACCGAGAGGATCGAGTTCATCACCAGCGAGGCTTCGGTCAGTCCCCGGAACTGATTTGTAGATTGTTGCAATCGGGTCATCAGGTGTTCCCGTTCAATCTCCACTTCTTTTGTGCCAGTAATGTCTGTCAGAAGACCATCCCACAGCACGGAGCTATCTGGCTGCTGTTGTGGGCGGGCAACAAACTGAATCCACTTACTTCGACCAGAAGGCATGGTAAATTGCCCTTCCCAGTGAATCGGCTGTTGGGTCTGGGCAGAAACGGCAATGATTTCGCGCAAAGAATCGATATCTTCCGGGTGAACCAGTGCCCAAAGGGTGCCCACGTCTTGTTGAACGGTTTCCGCTTCCAGTTCCAGCAGGTTACGACAACTGGGGCTGATGTAGGGCATTTCCTCTGGACCATTAGGATAGAGAAGATAACGACAAATCACCCCGGGAACGTTGGTGGCTAGCCGCTGGAACCGGGCTTCACTCTGGCGCAGTGCTTCTTCAGCCCGGACTTTCTCAATTGCCATCCAGGTGCGTTCAGCCACCTCCTCCATTAAAACGATCTCTTCCGATGACCAGTTGCGCGGTTGGGCATGACGCAGAATAAATAACGCCACATAGCGTCCCTGTTTAAACAGGGGCACGCAAAGGATTGCCCTCGTATCAATTTCCGCAAAGGCTGCCTGGTGAGGAGCCGTCCGAGGATCGGTCTGAATGTCATCAATCACCAGGCTGGTGCCGTGCCTGAGAACGGAGACGATTTCGGGACCAAACTCATCCATTCGGTGTCTACCCAAGCGATCGCCCGCTTGTTGGCAAAAGTCGCGGTTGACGGTAACACATTCCTGCTGGGTATCAATTTCACAATAGCTAGAGCGGGTGATATCAAAATAGCTGCCAACTTTGTGGACGACAGCCCAAATGATATCCTGGGGGTCATCCAGGGTGCGAAGGAGATCGTTGATCTCCAGTAAAAACTGCTGGAGTTTTTCGGTAATTTTGCGATCGCTGATATCGGTCGTAGAACCAACGACCCTTACCGGCTGACCATCCTGACCTCGGACGACAAAGCCCTGATCCAGCACATAAAGATACTGTCCGTATTTGTGACGCACCCGGTACTCAATCGCATAGCGATCGCGGGTTGCTACATCGCTGGCAATCTGAGCCAATACCTGCGGCGCATCATCCGGGTGAATCAGTCCAGTCCACCAGTCACGGTTGGGTTCAGCCTCTTCTGGCAGATAGCCAAAAATCCGAGTCAGCCCCTCTGATCGTTCAATGGTCTGGGTTGTTATACTCCAGTCATAGATCAGGCAATCCACCGCTGCGGCTGCCAGTTCAAACCGCTCTTTCTCCCGCCGGAGGGCTTCCTCTACCTGCTTGCGAGCCGTTACATCATAGGCAGACCCCAGAATTTGCTTGGGTGATCCGTCAGGATTACGGCTAAAGATAATCTCTCGACCGCTAAACCAGCGCCACTCACCATTGGCAGAGCGCAGTCGGTACTCGGTTTCCAGGACTTCACTGTCTTGCAATGAAGCAAACCGCCGAACATGGTCTGGAAAGTTTTTCAAATCATCGGGATGAACCAACCGCAGGAATAGCTGCACACCTAACGTCTGAACCTGCTCAGGTGTATAGCCTAAAAGATCGCTTACCTGATAGTTAACATACACATTCTGTTGCAAAGACAGGTCGTAGACATACAAAATTCCCGGCATCGTATCCGTAACCTGTTGCAACAAGTGCTGATGTTCTTGCAGGCGAATTTCATTTTGTTCACTTTCAGCCCGCAGCACTTGCTCACGCTGCAATGCCTCGTAGCGGAGTTGGTTTAGTTCTGCCACTGCTTCGGCTCGTTTGCGGTCTTTTTCATAGGCATGGGCATTGGCGATCGTGGTTGAAATGTGGCTGGCAACCAGATCAAAAAAGCCTCGATAGTCATCATTAAATGCACGCCGGGGGCTAATTCCCAGAATTAAAAAGCCCATCAATGGTTGCTGCTGACCCGTTTGGAGCAATGGCATGACCCATGCCGAATCGGGGGAAACGCTCCAGTCGCCTCGGGGCAGTTCACCCCATTGGGCGGTTAAGTGGGTCACTTGCTGGGGCTGCCCTGAGCGTTGAACCTGGCGTAGATGCCAGAGGGTGGAATCACTTGCCGGGGCTGCATCTGGACCCTGAGTGAGTTCAATCTGCTCAGGACTGGCAACGGTTCCAGCTTCCATGCCGCTGACTCCGGCTAAGTAGGCGTGGTTGCCGTCTGGCTTGATCAAGTACAGCAGTGCCAATGGCAGGTCAGCCAGATTATTGGATAGGGTGCTGGCTGTCATTTGACAGGCTTCGACCACGCTTTTGGCACCGGCGGTATTGACCGCCAACTCGCGCAGCGATCGCAGCCGTCGTTCACCCACCACCTTTTCCGTGGTTTCGCTACAGGCACAAAAAACGCCACCCACCCCGCCACTTTCATCCCGAATGGGGCTATAAGAGAAGGTGAAATAGGTTTCTTCCACATACCCATTGCGGGTTATGGGCAAAAGCAAGTCTTCAGACCAGGTCGATTGTCCGGTTTCACGAACGCTATCCAACAGGGGTCCTACCACCTCCCAAATTTCTGCCCAGCATTCCCTGCCAGGTCGTCCTAGATACTGGGGATGCTTGGTTTGCCCCAGGATGGGACGATAGGCATCGTTGTAAAACCGAATGTAATCAGGTCCCCACCAGATTTCAATCGGGTAGCGAGAGCCGAGGCAAATACTGACGGCTGTGCGTAAGCTCTGAGACCACTGCTCTACTGGACCGACTGGCGTTTTTGACCAGTCAAGCGATCGCATCAGCGCATTCATTTCTCCCTGTCCAGTAAACAGGTCGTCCGGAGTTACCATATTTACCTCATGTCCTACGTCTCCACTCCTCCAGCCTTAACGGTTTCTCGCTCAATTAACTCAACAACGGTGGTAATGAAATCCTGCGGATCAACGGGTTTGGGCATGTATTTTTGAAACCCAACCGCAAATACCCGATGACGGTCTTCATCCCTGGCATAGGCAGTTAGTGCGATCGCTGGGATATTCCGTTTTTCCTCTACCACCTGTGTCCGAATCTTACGCATCAATGAATAACCATCTTCCTGAGGCATTCCAATATCACTAATTAAAATGTCTGGTTGAAATGAATCAAATATTGATAACGCTTCACTGACACAATTGGCTTTAGCAACCACTGCGCCTCGTTCTTCTAACAAAAATGCAATCAGATCGAGGGTGTCTTTTTCATCATCGACAATCAATGCTTTCAAATTCCGCAGCAGAGGCGATTGGGGTGGCATCGAAAATAGATTATCTAAATTCTCATCCTTCGAGTTGGGCTTTGTCTCCCTCAGGAGAGGCAACCGAACTGTAAAGGTGGCTCCCTGACCCTCGCCAGCACTCTCAACCTGCAAAATGCCGCCGTGCGCCTGAATGATATGATTGGCGATCGCCAAACCCAACCCCAAACCGCCAAACATCCGGGTTGTGCTACCGTCTGCCTGACGAAAATAGTCAAACACATAGGGTAAAAACTCAGGGCTGATACCCCGCCCGGTATCCGAGACTTGAATTTGAGCATAGGCGACCGTTGATGAGTCCCTGGTTGGCATTGGCTCATCGACTTTTTCTGAAACCGTTTTGTCTACTCTATTTATCACTGATAGGCAAACGTTAATGCTTCCATCTACTGGCGTAAACTTAACGGCATTCGAGAGGAGATTCCATACCACCTGCTGTAGACGACCTGAATCTCCTAAAACCATTAAGGAAGGCGATCGCTCCCTGCCCCCCTGCTCCTCTGCCCCCCTGCCCCCCTGTTCCTCTCCCCCTGCGTCCACGATAAAACTGACCTGAATCCCCTTGGCTTCTGCTGACAAGCGCACCGTTTCTAAAGCGGCTTCAACCGTTTGGACTAAATTCACCTGGCTATTGTTGAGGCTGAGCTTGCCGCGCAAAATTCGTGAGACATCCAGCAAGTCATCAATCAGTTGGGTTTGAATTCTGGCGTTACGTTCGATCGTTTCCAGGGCACGAGTGGTGGTTGCTTCATCGTAATGCCCCCTTTGAAGCATCCTGGACCAACCCAAAATGGGGTTCAGTGGAGTGCGCAATTCATGGGAAAGAACGGCTAAAAACTCGTCTTTGATCTGGTTCGCCTGAATTAATCGTTCCGTTTGCTGTTGCAGAGAAGCCGTCAGTTCTGCCCGCTCCAGGGCGATCGCTATCTGGTCAGAGGTTGCCTGTAACAGCGCCACTTCATCCAGGGTAAAGCTGGTGCGGGTCGTGCTGGCAAAGGAGAGAGAACCCAACAACCGCCCTTGCACAATCAGTGGTTGTCCAGAGTATGCCTGGATGCCGATTGAGCGAATTAGCTCGGCGTGGGGATGGAGCGATCGCTGCACGTCATTTAGAACAATCTGGCAGCGATCCTTTGCCACCTGCCCACACATGTACTGACCCAACTCAATTTGCTCCAGGGCTTGAGCCGCTTCCTCTGACACCCCTCCATAAGCCCTTAGCCGCAAAACCTGACGGTTGCCCTGCCGTTCCACTAAGAAGTTGAAATAGTAGTGCAAATCCATTTGGGCTGAAAGTTTTTTAAATAAACTATTCAGCAGAGTCAGTGGTTGCTCCGTTGACAGTAAATCACTGGTGGTCTCAAACAGAAGCTTAAGCCGTTCATTGCGCTCCTGCAAAATTTTCTCGGTGCGTTTGCGTTCACTCAAATCAACAACAAAACTAACCCCCTGATCCTGAGAGTTTTCAAACATGACCCCACCCAGTAAAACGGGAACGCGGGTGCCATCTTTGCGCAAGTATTCTTTTTCGATCTTGTCCGAGAATCCGGTTCCCCGCATCTTGGCGATCGACTGCTCACTCAGCGGCACATGCTCTGGCGGTGTCATGGCTCGCCAGGACATATTTCCTGCTTCCAGGTCTTCCCGCGTATAACCCACCATGCTGAGAAAGGCATCGTTAGCATCAAGAATGTTGCCTTCAATGTCCCAAAAAATGCAACCAATCAGATTCGATTCGACCAGGCGGCGAAACCGCGCTTCACTGCGGCGGAGTGCCTCTTCGGCTTGTTCCCGTTGCTGCTGGACTACCTGGTAATTGCGGCGTTCCTGTGCCTCCCTGAGTGCCCGTTCTACCGATGGAACCAGGCGCTTCAGGCGGTGCTTGAGCACATAATCAGTAGCACCGTTTTTTAAGGCTTCGATCGCTAACTCTTCACCTAGCGTGGCAGAGACAAAAATGAAGGGCGTTTCGGGGCAGAAATTGTGGGCGATTTCGAGAGCAGAAATGCCATCAAAATCGGGGAGTGAATAGTCTGAAAGAATCAGGTCAAAGCACTCAGCTTCTAATGCCGCCAAAAATTCGGCGCGGGTTTGAACGTGGGTGAGATGATAATCAACACCACCCTCGGTCAAAGTTGCCCGAATCAGTTCAACATCTAGTTCACTATCCTCAAGCAAGAGAAAACAGAGTCGCTGCATAGCCTATTTCTCCGCCAGTTAAAGAACATTTGGGGATGGAACGGGAGGCGGTTGGTTGACGACCCCCCAAAACAACCCTATTTGTTTGACCACGGAAACAAATTCCTGAAAGTCAATCGGTTTTACAACGTAAGCATTGGTTCCTAACTCGTAGCATCGGTGCAGGTCAGGTTCCTCATTGGATGAGGTGAGAATCACCACTGGAAGCAGGTGCAAAACTGGGTCAGACTTTACCCGCGTTAGGACCTCCAGTCCATCAACTTTGGGTAGCTTGAGATCCAGTAACACCACAACGGGATTACCTTCCTTCCGCATTTTGAACACCCCCCGCCGGTAGAGATAGTCCAGTGCCTCTTCGCCATCCCGAACCACAATCACTTCATTGCTCAAATGATTTTCAGCTAACGAGGTCAGAATCAGTTCAATGTCATTTGAGCTGTCTTCCACCAGCAGAATTGGTCTCAACTGTGTCATGGGTTTGTAGTCTCCTACCCTCCTGCTAACGATTATTGGTCGGTCAACTTGGGTAGGGCAAAGTAAAAGGTTGCCCCACCATCCACCACGCCCTCTGCCCAGGTTCGTCCCCCATGACGGTGAATAATCCGCTGCACATTTGCCAGACCAATCCCGGTCCCTTCAAATTGAGGATCGCTATGCAGACGCTGAAAGATACCAAACAGCTTGTGACTATACTGCATATTAAAACCAATCCCATTGTCTTGCACAAAGAAGACATCTTCCTGCTGATCGCTGATGCTGCCGATCTCAATTTCACTGTAGGGGCGCGATCGAGAGTACTTAACTGCGTTGTTCAATAGATTACGCACAACCTGCCGCAACATCGGCAGATCGCCGTTCACCGTTGGTAGTGGCTCTACCTGCCAGTGAATCAGTTGCCCCTTCGTCTCCTGTTCAATTTCCCAACAAACTTCCTGCACCAACTGGTTCATGTTAATTCGCGAGGAGCGCATTTCCGTGCGCCCCATCCGGGAAAATGCCAGCAAGTCATCGATTAAAATCCCTGCTTGCTTGGTCGTCTGAGAAATGGTGTTCAAATAGCGCTGGCTGGTTTCATCCAGGTCTACCCCGGACAACCGCCGGCGCAGCAAATCGGCAAACCCATCAATATGACGCAAGGGTGCCCGCAAATCGTGGGAAACTGAGTAGGAAAAGGCTTCTAGCTCGCGATTGGCAGCTTCTAGCTGGGCAGTCCGCTCTTTCACCCGTTGCTCTAGAATCTCATTCATCTGGCGCATTTGAGCCTCTGCCTGGACGCGATCGTGGATGTCAATGCAGGAGCCAATGTAGCCCAGGAAATCTCCTTGGGGAGTAAAGCGCGGCACTCCCAGATCCACAATCCAGCGGTACTCGCCACTCGCATGGCAAAGGCGATAATCCATTTCAAAGGGTTGACGGGCATCAAACGCCGTGGTGTAGATGTGTAAGCAGCGTTCAAAATCATCGGGGTGAATGCCCTCTGTCCAACCGTTACCCATTTCTTGCTGGATGGTGCGTCCGGTGAAGTTGAGCCAGGACTGGTTGACATAATTGCATAGTTTGTCTGTGCCTGACATCCAGACCATGATTGGGGAGGTATCGGTCATGTGGCGAAAGCGGGCTTCACTTTCCCACAAAATGGCTTCGGCTCGGTTGCGGTCTGTCAGGTCTACCACAAAGCAAACACACTCATCGTCCGAATCGGGTAGCAGAGCAGCCGCTATCAGAATCGGAACCCGGCTCCCATCTTTGCGGAAATATTCTTTTTCAAACGGACCGCACGCACCAGTTTGCCTGATTTCTGCAATCACCTGCTGGTCTTGAGCCAGCCATTCGGGGGGAGTCATCTCTAGCCAGCGCAGATTGCCTGCTTGCAAATCTTCTCGCGTGTAACCCACGATCGCCAGGAAGGCATCATTGACCTCGCTGATGTTGCCCTGAAAGTCTGCAAAGATGACCCCCACCATGTTGGAGTCTACCAGGCGACGAATTCGGGCTTCGCTGCGGCGTAGTTCGGTTTCCAGCCGTTTGTAATTGGTAATATCGGTGACCAGGGTAATGTATCCTTTCACTTCCCCTGGAGGATTGACATGGGGGGTAGAGACTACTCTGATGTAGCGGGTTCCTGCATCTTTGTAGGGAACTTCCTGTTCATAGGTGACTTCCTGCCCAGAAAGCACGGTTTCAATCCGGGGGCGAAGGAGGCGGTACGCCGCTTCACCCACCACGTCTCGAATATGTTTGCCATAAATTTCTGCGGCAGAGTGCCCAAACCAGTCTTCGTAAGCTTTGTTATTAAAGCGGTAGCATTGGTCGGCATCCACGTAGGAAACCAGGACGGGAATTGCATCAATGATCAACCGCAACCGCTCTTCCTGCTTCTGCAAGGCTATTTCAGCGTGGCATTGCTCTTGCTTAGGGGCTGAAGCGTGGGTATCACCCAGGGATACAATCGTTACCAGAATGCCGCGAATCCTATTGTTTTCCCACAAAGGAGCATAGGAAAAGGTGGCATGGCGTTGTTCCTTGCAACTACCCGTCTTGACACCAAAGAGTTGATGGTCGAGTTGGGTGGCTTTGCCAGTCTTTAGCACGGATAACAGGACTGGCTCTAAAGTTGCCCAACTGTCTGCCCAGCAGTCACGGTAGGGTTGCCCCAACCTACATGGATGGCGATCGCCCCAAAACTCTTGATAGGCTGCGTTGTAAATCTGCAACAAATTGTCGCCCCAAAGTACACTCATGGGCAGACGATTTGCCAGCACAATACCAACGGTGGTTTTCAGTTCTACTGACCAGGTTTCTAAGGAGCCAATGGGGGTATTGGACCAATCATGAGACCGCACGAAGGTACCCATTTCACCAGCAACCGTCCAAAAATCCCTCAGCACTGCCGACCTACATTAAAAGAACAATCCACCTTTTGTTGTCAGGAACCACCCGTGGCATACACAAATGAAAATGGCGTAAGTCTCCGTAGAGCTTACCAGGCTTTCCCAACAAAACATTTCTATCATGCCTCTTTAGACAGAAATATTTTTCTGTCTTAGGGGAGAGATTGGGTGCCTAAACAGACAAAGACTCTCCGTATTGGTTACCAAATTAATTTTAGAACAATAGCAACATTCCCAGAACTTTGGAGATTCTGGGAATATAAACGTGCCTAGTCATTGGCCACTAGTTATTGACGCGATGTGCAACTTTTATAGAACGTCTGCAAAGACTGCCCTCACCCTAGCCCTCTCCCGAAGGGCGAGGGGAACCAGAAATGCCCGAAAGCCCTTCTCCTTGGGGACTATCCATTACGCAAAACCCACTCAACACTTGATGTAGATAACCTTTCGGATGCTAACACTCTTACCGATCAACCCTTTTGGAGGGGGTCTGGGGGACGCAACCGTCCCTCAGCAGGGGGTGCGGGGGACAGGTCCCCCGATTTTGCGGCTCCTGCCGCCCCTAGATCTTTGCTGTTGCCCTGTTCAACCGTTGGGTCAAACTTCACTACCTCAACCATTTCAGAGATTTCTGCCTAAAGGATAGCTCCTTGGGGAGAAGGGTGGGATGAGGGCAAATTAGTTGCACATTACGTTATTAATGAGCGCTGACCACAGGTTGCTTACGCTCTGAAAAAAGACTCAGCATTTCCCGATTGAAGGCAGGAATATCGCCAGGTTGGCGGCTGGTGACCCAGTTGCGATCGACCACTACTTCCTTATCGATCCAGTTGCCGCCTGCATTACGAATGTCATCCTGAATCGCATGGTAGCTCGTTAAGGTGCGTCCCTGGACCAAACCGGCTGAAATTAGTTCCCAGGGGGCATGACAGATGGCTGCGATCGGCTTCCCGGCATTCTCTATTGCCTTCAAAAATGCTTGAACTTTAGGCTCCATCCTCAAAGCGTCTGCATTCAATGCCCCTCCCGGCAAAAGCACCGCATCATAGGAATCAGGAGAGGCTACGTTAATGGAGCCATCCGCCGGAATCGAGGCACCTTTATCGTGGTGCTGAAATCCTTGAACTGATTTCAGGGACAGGGATAGCACTTCAATAGTAGCCCCAGATTCTCTTAAAGCACGGACAGGTTCGGTCAATTCCGATTCTTCAAACCCATCCGTGACAATCACGGCTACACGCAGTTCTGATAAGTCAGTCATGTTAAATTTCTCCTGCTAAATCAAGGTTTCTTTTATGTGAGGTTGAGCGTATCGTAAGAAGTCCCTAGCAGGAGAACATCCATCCACAGGGTCATGTTCTAGACAACGGAATCTCAGCTTTAGACGGCTGATCCAAGCTCATATAGTTGATCGATAATCCCAGTCCAGGGTCATGCATTGGAGTGGACTTGGTACTGCCTATAGTCTTGCGTACCCCCCCATTATCCACTCACCCAATTTATAGTCTCAATACAAGAACCCTTCATCTAAAACAGGGACCTGTGGTCCCATGCCAAGCAAATAATCAAAATTGCCTTCGCCAGCATGTTCCATCAAGCCATCCGGCTTTTGGTGGGTCAAAAAAGTGTTTTTCTGCATTCTCATTAGTCAAACAGCGTTCAATGGGTGCCAGTTCACCCCTTGCCGCCCGTGCCAGGGCTTCGGTTTCTGCCAGGGCTTTGAGCGTAGCAGTCACTTCCGCCGGTTTCATCCCCAGTTGGCGGGCAATTTGCTTCGGTATAGATTCAATCCCCACAGCCGGAGTATTTCTTGCTGTTGCTCTGGAGTCATCGCCGTGCCTATCTCTTGCCCTATTATTTTACTGCGATCGCACCCAGGCAGAGATTGCCCGTATATAACCAAGAAAAGCGTTGGAAAAAACCAATGGATCAATACTACAAACCAGAACATTTGCCCCACTTTGGGCATATTAGCGAAGGTAGCCCTGAATTAGCAGACAAGTTCTTTGCCTACTACAGTGCGGTCTTTGCTGAGGGCGCTCTATCCAGTCGTGAGAAAGCCCTGATCGCCCTAGCGGTTTCCCATACGGTGCAGTGCCCCTACTGTATTGATGCCTATAGTAAGGAATGTTTGCAGCAGGGAGCGGATCTGGAGCAAATGACGGAAGCGGTTCATGTGGCGACGGCAATTCGGGGGGGAGCTTCCCTGATTCATGGGCTGCAAATGCTTGACCATGTGAATAAGCTGGCAATGTAGGGGAAGGTGGATGTAGGGCTGTACAGGTAGAGGTTATAGAATATAGACAACCCTGCATCCATTTCTCGTATGCAAGCCAGCGACACTTCTGAAACGTTTCAACAACAAATCTTAACGGAACTGAAGCAAATCAGCAGCCGTTTGGATCGGTTAGAAACGGATGTTGAAAAACTGGACTATAAGTTTGAAACCTATCAGAAAGCTTCTGATCAGGTCATGCGTCTGGCAACGACTATCATCATTGCGGGCGCTTCGGTGGTTATCCTTTCCCCGGTCTTGCAGGCGGTTGCTCCGGCGATTAATGCTTTTGTGTCTGGTTTGTCTGCTGGGGGAATTAGTTGAGTTGGGAGCGAAGTGGGGGCGATCGCCTGAATCCTTAATAAGGAGAGTCACCTGTGAAATGGCGCGTTGTTCTTGAAAAAGACCTCAGTACTGGAGATTGGGCAAGCTGGTGCCCAGAATTGCCAGGTTGCACGTCTGCTGGAGAAACAGAGGAAGCCGCTTTAGAAGGGATTCGTGAGGCAAGTGAACTTTACCTTGAACCCATACCAATTGAGCTTGCTCCAGGTGCTATTGTGCGAGAGGTTTCGGTTGAATGCTCGCATCCGTCGAATGAATGCTGATAATGTGGAGCGTATTTTGCGAAGTTTGGGTTTGAGCTTGTTTCTCAAAAAGGTAGTCAGTAACCCATAAAATGGGGCTATTCAGTATCCAGTCCTTGTCCCATTGCTTCAGCCAGAGCCGCTTTCGTGCGAGCTACAGACAGGCGAATCTTTTCTATCTGGGCTTCATATGCCGCCTTTTGTTGAGGAGAAGCATCGTCTGAATTTGCTTTCAAGATTTGCTCATAGAAGCGAAAGATTTGAAACGCATAACTGGCGATCGCGACCTGTTCCTGGGATAGCAACTTAACCCGCTGCACCAAATCAGTACAGGTGGCAGAACTCGATAAAACAAAAACATCTGCATACAGCGGCGGAATCACATCAGACCGTTTTTCCAATTCATCTAACAGCTTGATGGCTGGCTCAGATAGCTCCCCATCAAAATCCGCTAAGGAATTCAATAGGGCTAACAGCAGGAGTTTTGAACGTTTTCGCTTCAATTTCGTCACGTTGTTACTAATATAGCGGGTTGCACTTGGGTGAAGTGCAGACGTGTGAAGGACAGCGGGATGCTTTGCATCCTCACTGTACTTCACACCCTTGAAAAGGGCTATAGAGCTGGTAAGTTCTTATAACCAGGACTGGTGAATTGAGAGATTACGAGTTTGCATCGCTTGTTCAAACAGTTTGGTTGGATAGATCTGCTCGACCGTCCACACCCCTGGTTGATTCAGTTCGCCCGATAGAATGAACTGGGCAATGCAGCCTGTGCCCAACCCCGTTGCCGTTGCCGCGTCTGGATGACTGAATGTGGCGCAGTAATGAGCAGGCTTTCCGTCTTTTTGCCCCTTCACCTCCGCCCGCAGGGCAATTCCTGTGCCACTGAAGCGATCGCTGATCTGGGTCATTGCCTGACTTACCTGAGATAGTCCTTTGATGATGGTCGGTTGACGCAGGATAGGGGCTGGAAACCAGTTTGCCACCATCCAGGTGAGGTGGTTGTAGAGGTCGGGAACGGTACCAAATTTCACGGTTACGGTTTTGACGGGAAAGTTTTCAGCCAGGGTGAAGGATTCTGGCATATCAAACCAATAGACCCCCACTCGCCCAAACGGTTCTGGAAATTCAACCATTTCCCGCCCAGTGTAGGGTTTAACCTCCTGCCACTGACCGTTGAGCCAGACCTTAAACGGGTGCTGAATTGTCAGAAAGGTGGTTTGCATCACCGCCGCTCCGGCTCCTCCTGAGCCTGCCACCGCATAGCCGAGGTGAATGGCTTCTGGCACATCCATCTGCTCAACTCCCTGATGCGCCAGACTGTTAGAAATGCCAGGAAAGACTCCTGTATTGATGACTGCGGTTACCCCTGCGGCTTGGGCAGCCTCCCGGTGGCTTAAAGCATTGCGCGTAAAGTTGCGATCGTCACTGACATCGAGATAATGAACCCCGTGTTCAATACAGGCTTTGAGCACGTCATCATCTCGAAAGCGAAAAGGTCCAGCACAGTGAATGACTAAATGACTGGCGGCGATCGCCCGTTTCACCGCTGCCCGATCAGCTAATTCCAGCACCAAAAATTGCACCCGATCCGTCGAATAGTCTTTCAGATCCTTAGCCGCTTCAGCCGTCCGCCCCGTAATGATGACTTGAGCCTGCGTATGGGCAATCAGATCGGAAACCACTCCTCTACCAATTTGTCCCCGTCCTCCTAACACCAACACCTGATTGCTCATAGTTCTTGCAGCGATTTTCAGATAGGTAAATGATACCTTTTAAGTCCAAACCTCGGAGGTTTTCAAAACCTCCGAGGTCTAAGCCCGACCACACATCAACTTTGAAAAACTCGGAAGACGGATTCAGCCGTTGACTTGATGGAGCCTCGTGCTTCTTTAAGGGTTTGAGCGATCGGGCGCTGGGTATGGAGGAAAACACGGGCACAATTGCGACCTGGCATTCCAGAAATGGAACCGCCGGGATGGGTGCCTGCCCCGGTCAGGAACAGTCCTTCAATCGGAGTTTTGTAGTTGGCAATTTCCGGGAGAGGACGGAAAAAGACCATTTGCTCCAGAGTCATATCGATGTGGTAGTAGTTGCCCTTCAGTGCGCCTAACCGTTCTCCCAACTCGGCAGGGCTTTCCACCCGACGGGCAATGATGGAGTTTTTCACATTGGGGGCATACTCTGCCAGCTTGTCAATCACACGGTCTGCTACTTTGTTTTTTAGCTCATCCGTCCAGCCAGTGCCATTCAATCCTGTGCCTTCTGCGTTTTCAATCTGGTACGGGGCAAAAAATTCAATCCAGAGGGTGTGTTTGCCTGCTGGTGCCATTGAAGGATCCAATACGGTTGGCACAACGACATACATGGAAGGATCACTGTCTGGAATTTTGCCAATACTGGGTTCAGAGTGGGCAATTTCAACCTGTTTGACTGAATCGGCAATCAGCACAGACCCAATCAGATACTCATCCTGGTGGTTATAGTGTTCAAACCGGGGTGCTTCAGACAGGGCACAGTCAATTTTGAGAATCGTTTCATTGTTGTTGACGATCCGTCGTGCCAGGCGATCGTGCAAATGGGAATCTGCATCATCCAAATCGGCTTTGTCCACCATTTGCAAGAACAACCGTTTGGAATCGATATTGGAAATGACCCCGTGATTTGCCCGGTATTCCGCGCCGCCTTTAACCCTAACGCCCACTGCCCGACCATCATCAATCAAAACTTTCTCAACCACCTGATCGGTCAACACCTTACCACCCAGGCTGTGAACCAGGTTGAGTAATGCTTTGATGAGTGCCCCCGTCCCACCACGGGGTCTTGCCATACCGGGATTGTGCCGCATCGCCATCATAATCGCCCCGATCGCCAGGGTTTTCTGGCTGGGAGGGGCACCCAGTTCAGATGCCAGCCTTGCCAGCGGTGCTTTCAAAAACTCTGAATCAAAGTACTCATTCAAGCTATCTTCGGCACTGGATAGCAAGGTGCGAATTAAATCCAAAGACTTTTCTGGAGAACCTAAAACCGAAAATAAATCCTTTAGTTTTGGCAAGTCATAGTTGCCTACTATATCCACAACAGACTGGGGAGGGGCGTTAAAGACCGGAATAATACCTCTCAGAAGTCGTTGCCAGAAGTCGATAAATTCTGCATATTTCTGAGCATCACGGGGGCTGTGTTGGGCAATCCCAGCGCAAGTTTTTTCAACGGAGCGGTGCGCTAGAAAATGTTTACCATCAGGATGGGGACAAAAAACGGTCGGGTCACAGTAGAGATATTCCAACCCATATTTAGCCAGTTCAAGCTCCTCAACCACGGGACCCAGATGAATGAACTCATGATCGATCGCACAAAGGTTGAACTGAAATCCTGGAGCTTCGTCTGGCATGACCTCTTCTGTCGTGGCGGCTCCCCCTGGAACAGGGCGTTTTTCAAGCAGTAAAACGCTGTAGCCCTCTTTCAACAAATACGCAGCACAGACCAACCCATTATGTCCCGCACCAATGATAATCACATCAAAGACTTCCATCTACCCTGCCCCATATTTCCTATTAACTCTTAGAAGTTTGAAGCTTCCTAAAAACTCTCACCTCTATCAAAAGAGACAACCAGGGGAGAGGGAAGTTGAGAATTGAAAGTTGAGAATTGAGAGTTTTGAAGTTTATGGGTAAGGGTTTAATTGGTCATTGGTCATTGGTCATTCTTCTAGCACCTGACCCCTGATCCCTAAACATAAGAAAAGCTGGGTACTTCAGTAATTGCCGGGTCAATCGTTACTGAAGTATCCAGCTACCTGAGACAAGAAACAAGACTGAATCACCTATGGGCACCTCGATTAATTGGTTTTCTAGCAATTTTCAGTCTCATAACAGTCTCATGGTCAATTGCTGGGCTTCGGCCAGCAAAATCTGCGGCGCATAGAGCGTCTAACCTGACTCAATACCCGATTTTGGGCAGATCTATC
>NZ_JBXBCF010000113.1:0-22705 GCF_056784235.1 Kovacikia sp. CALU 1929 | reverse complement strand
CCAGTGACGATATGTATACGTGAATGATAAGCGATTGCTTTATGATGAAGAGATAGGGAAGGGCTTTCCTGATGTGATTGTTATTGCCGTCTATTTAGGTTTTTTAGGGTTACTGAAGGAGTATGACAACATGGAGATGCCTCACAAGTAACCCCGAGGAGTGAGCCTCAGTGACGAGCAGAAACAGGAGAATCGTGAGAAAAGTAGTCGTCGAGTGCGATGCGAGATTGCGTTTGCGGGAGTGAAACGATACAGGATTGTGAGCGATGTTTACAGAAATCGTGTGACTAATTTTGATGACCGTTCGATGTTGACCGCAACGGGGCTATGGAACTTCTATTTGATGGCGGCTTAACTTCGATGGAAGTGACAAGGGAAGAATTTCCCTTAAAAATTCTTATTCCGCAACAAGTCTATTAACTAACCCGGCAAGGAAGCGATCGCGACCAAAGAAGCGAGTGGTATCTTCGGGTTCAAAGGGGCGCAAGCCTTTGTAGGGAGAAGTGGTGATTAGCTTGCGAGTTTTGATTTCATCTGCCAAAACCTGGATGATGCGAGTCTGGTTGAGGGTGATAGCATCGCCCTGGATGATGTTGAAGAAGTTGTCATCACCCTTATATGGTGATGCCGTGATCAACTCACGGGTTTTAATCTCATCCACCGAGATCTGAATGATCTTGGTTTGCGTGAGGGTAACAACCTCTGCCTGAATCACATTGAAGATGTTGTCATCTCCCTGTACTTGCACATCGCCCAGGGATTGCTGCTGATTGACTGGCTGTGTCTCAGAATCTTTCGAGTTCTGGTTTTGGCTCATAGAAAACTAACCCAGGCTTTTGCTAGAAGGTCAGCTACCTGTGTGACGGGTGCTGCCAGGGTTAATACTCCACTCAACCCCTGCTTCAGTGCCTCCACTACCTCATTCACAAAGCTTTTGTCCGGCTTCGGTTTCTGCAACTCCTCCTGGAGCATCCCGATTTTTGACTCCGTATCTTTCTTAGTAAAGGCACTAAGCGCATCCGTTGCCACCACATCCTGTCTCAGCTTCACCAACAGAGCCAATGCCGCTTCCAGATCTGGATTGCCACCACTGCTCTGAGTACTCGTTTGGCGTAAGGTGACATGGCCCCCAGCCTGAATCGCATTGAAGGGGTTATTACTCCCGCTAATTGTGACATTCCCGATCGCCTGAGATTGAGGCGCTTTCGGTGGTTCTGAGATCGCGGCTACAGCACTCTCTGGTTGTACCGTCTGATTTGCCCGTTGCCCCCCAGGCATGGAAGCACCCCGACGCTTGCGGTATTTCAGCACTGGCGTTGAGTACTCCGAACTCCCTTCCAGGGCGATCGCACTACAGCCAATTTTGTACGCCTTATCATAAGGACTGCCAGCGCCCAACGCATCATAAAATGCTTCCGCAAACAGCACCGCTGACCTGTCCCCGATCGGCTGATTCATCCCAATCACACAATTCACAAACTGATGAATTGCCGTTGCCTGAACCTCTGAGTAGCAGGCATTGAGCAAGACACACTCAATCTCCCCCGTCTCAAAGATGCCAAATAGTCCTGCCAGTGCCTCCGTGCTGACCAATTGCACTTTCCCAATATCATTTTCCAGAACTAAGCCCTGGCCTCCAGTTCCGTGCATAGAAAAGTGAACAATTTGCGGCCGATTGTCCAGCAGTGCCCGTCGCAAATCTGTGGTTCGCACTGCCAGTTTAGCTATAGTTTGGAAGCGATCGCGGTAGCGCGATCGTTGCAACGCCTCCTCAATCCGCCGTACTTCTGCATCTAAGCGCAACGGATCTGAACCCGTATTACTGGGATTTGCGGTCAAGATCAGAATTTTGATCGGATTCATAGAGCACGCCCCCTGGATCGCTTGACTGGAAGCCATCTAACGACAAATATCACGTTTGCGTAGGATATTCATACTCCCCCTTAAATCTTTACATTTTCCATCAATGACTGATCAAGAAAATGTTAGGAGCAGTTGATCAGAAAATCAGGAATATTTGCTGCTAAATGGGTCTTTAGCCTTGTAGCCCTATACCGAAAACACTCATAAATATTGAGGGCTAACCTATTGGGCTGTCCTCATAAAATATGCACTTTGCAATCCTAACTGTTCTTTGTATCAGGGTTCTATTGCTATGGGTGTTGAAGTTTATACAGAGATTGAAGCTTTTCCTTGTCTGGTGAACCTAATATCTCTTTCACAGCAGCAGCAGCAGTGAAAGCTAAAGCTATTGGAGCTTTTTCCTCCAATTTGTTGAACTCACTGTCGAGTTTTTTTAACAGCTGCTGAATGTCCTGATTTAAACTACTATTTTTCTGCCTGATGAGTCTATATTTCTCATTATTTTCATCTTCTATAATGCAGTTTTCAGATAGAAACAGGTCTATTTTGTCGCGCAATAATCCGTACTTGGCTGCAAATTTCAAATGCTCGTTGGAGATGTTGATGGGCTTTAGAAAAGCATTGATTGCGGTTAATACAGCAACAATAAGACCTAATGCGCCTGTAGTAGAAGGATTGGAGCTAGATAAAGCTGTAGTTCCAGAGATCGCGGCAAGAACTGTATTGAAAAGGTTGAGTCCGATATCAAACTGTTTCCAGAAGCGCGCCGTGGACTTATGAGTTAGAGCTTTCATTCTGGCGACACGCAAATTACTCTGTAACCGATTGATTAATTGTTGATTGACCTTCTCTCTTTCAAGCCCTTCTGAATCAGATATATATTCCCGCTCTTCAGCTTGATGAACTAATTGGAACTCAAGGGCAGATTGTGTGGGTAGCATATTAGCCTTGATGAATTTCAAAAATTTAAGTGCTAGGTGGGCAAAAAGATTATGCCTTTTGCCCAATATGAGAAGTAGATACTTCTGAGTGAAGTCATGCTGGCTGTGAGATTCCTCTAACTTGCGTTGGCATGAGAGTTCCTGCCTTCTCGCAGTCTTGCTTCTGCTGTGGGTTAGAGTATTGATCGCATTTGGGACCACATGCAAAGAGAAATAACGGCAGAGAGCCAAACACGAGAATTTTGATCATGGATTTCATTGTTGTTCTCCTTGTTGTTGTTGTTTAATGGTGAACGGACAAAGCTGGATAAGCTGTTGAGTTGAACGCATCCTTGGCATTTATCAAGCAAAAGCAAACACTTAGCAAGTTGAGAGCGTTAATCATCTTTTCGATTCTGATCTTTGTGCGGTTGGGCCAGTCCAGCCGCCGCCGCGATCGCTGTACTCGCCAGTCCGAACCCAGCATCACTGGGACGGGCAACTAGAACAGCAATGCCGATCATTCCCCCAATCAGAGCCAAGAACATTGGAGTCAAGGCTTTAATGGCTTCAACATGATTTTGAGATTGCGTTTTAGAGCCTTTTCGTTTATGCAAATCAGCCTTGTTTTCGTTCGCCTTAGAATCAAAATTGTTCTCGCTTGGTTCAATAGAATAGGCCATGTTAAGTCTCCAGGGTGAGTAGTGAAAATGATAGAAGTCAACCTCATTGATATGATTGATGAAATCTACTTCCGTTTGCTTCATATCTCTATCAAATGCGGTGGCTACCTGAGTTCAAACCTGAGAATGTCTGACTTGTTCCGACTTTCGTATCGGTGTTATTCTGAGGTGCGATCGCCCTTATCTAAGCCAAAAACACACCAATAAGAAAAAACGATCGCTCTTCCATTCACGTTGCCGTTTTAGGAAGGAGCGATCGCTATGTCTACGAGATTTTTTCAACGGGATGGAACTGAGCTAGCTGATGCAGAAGTAGCTCCGTTTCCAGCCGGTAAAGACTGAGTTGATTTAGTCACCTGCGGCTCGGGAGTTGCCTTTTCATCGGAAGTTTCACCAAATCTCTGGATTGCCTTACCGGTCATCAAAACTCCAACCAGTGCGATGACGGATTCAGGCACTTTTTGCATTTGCTTTTCTTGGAAACTACCTGCGCCCCAAACAATTAGGGCACCGAAGATCCACGTTAGAAAAGCTAAGCGAGTAGCCGAAAACTCATGGTTTCCATCTTGAAAGAATTGACCTAAATTTTTCATCTTCATTTCCTTGGGGCTGTAGGGTTGACTTGAGTTAGGCGAGGCAGGCTTTGAAGCGCTGGGCGTAATCGGCGATCGCATCCGCTTTGTCCATGCCATTGATGATTTTCCGAGCATGTACCCAGTCGGTCGTTGTGGCATTAAAAAAGTCGGCAAGGCTCAATCCAGTAAATAAACCGTCGATCATGCCTTTGAACAGGATTTTGACGGATATGTTTAAGTCAAGCGCCAGGGAAGGGTTATCGTACAATTGGTTGCCCAGCCCTAAGGCTTCTCCCATCTTTTTGTAGTTATCAGCAAAGGTGAGTTGCACCAGACCTCGACCGAAATAGCTTTTGCCATTGGCTTCTGGCAGAGCATAGTTTTCCCCAATGATGCCCTGGTTATACAAATCTGTGACGGCTTGGATAGAGCCTGCATCGGTCTTGCAAAAGCCTTCCCGAACGGGTTCGATTAATTTACCTGTTTCGTGGTAAGCCGTTGCCAGGGCATAAGCGAGCCAGCACAAGTCTTGGAGGGAAGTAGTTTCCCAATAGTTGAGAATTGCCTCGTAACCATCGACTTGCGTCTGAGTCAGAGTGGGATGAAATTGAACTCTGTAGTTGTCAAAGAACTTCTTTCTGTCGATACTCATAGATTTAAACTCCGTTGAAGATTGCTGTGGGATAGGGCTCCCTTGGCTTTACTTCTTCATCAAATACGGTGTCTACCTGAGTACAAACCTGAGAATGCCTGCTTTATCCTGACTTTTGGTTCGGTAGAGTTCTAAGTTGTGATCACCTTCATCAACACGATAATCGCACCCATAAGAAAAGCGATCGCTTCTCCATTATCGTTTCCGTTTTAGGAGGAAGCGATCGCCCAGTTTACGAGGATCTCGGTAACGGGATTCAGTTAGTTTGCAGCAATGTGTGGTTGGGTCATGCGAAAACCTAGTAGTGTGCCATGCGATCACAATAGACGCTCTCACCCATGTCTACTTCAAGCATTTGAGTAAATCGCTGGTAGAAGCCGACTCGATCTTGCACCTTGCCATTCGTTGGAATACTGCATTCCAGACCACCGTTAATGATATTGATCGTCATCCCAAATCCGGGCGCACGCCCTATATTGGTATCCTCAGCAGAGGGCACCCAACCACCCGTCATCACTGCATGGCAGGAGGGTTTGGGAGACTGAGGCGTCATCCAGAACCAGAGTGCTGTTTGGAAGGCGATCGCTCCATCAGACTTAACGAGATCCGGATTAGCCAGTAAATCAATGCCTAAAGCTTGACCAGCCGCACCATAGTTGTAGTTCCAAGACAATTGCATTGGCCCCCGACCATGATAGGTGCGACCTGGAGAACAGGGATAGGTACTGTTGGTCGCATCGCAGTATCCGGTGCAACCGCCATTTTCACAACCCACTTCTTCCACATAGTAAAGACCCCAGGCATGGCGACCATCAGGAGCAGCATCCCAACCGCCGGTCGTCTCGTGAGCAATGTTGGCGAGGAAGGCAGCCGTCTCTCGTTTGCGTTGTTCCGATGATCCTTCGGTGCAGAACTGGGGATACTTTTGCACAGCCGCAACTAAACTGTCATAGCTGTACAAAGCATTGCGGTGGGGAAACATGGCTTCATAGGTTTGACGAGAGACGATATTCGCAAATCCTGTAGCTGGAGTTGGGAACGAACCAGGAATACAAAGTTCTTGTCCTGGTTGTAAATTTGCCGCATCAGTTTCTGTTAATTGTGAGCCATCGGGTTTTCTAATTTCTCGCCAACGATCGCCATTCCCTAGCTCTCGTTGGGCAATATCAAAGGGAATGTCTCCAGGTTTAACCGTGTAACATTTGCCAATCGTACAAGACATAAATAACCTCGAAAATTTGATGGTTTGGACTGAATTACAGAAGGATGTGTATCGCGTTGAGAATAAGTTCTCTTTGGCGATATATCCCTATCAAATGGCAGGATTACCTGAGTTCAAGTCTGAGAATGTCTAAGTTGTTTTGACTTTTTTAGGGATGTTGCTCTAAGTACGATCGCTGGCTCAAACAAAAAAACGATCGCCCCCTCTAGGAAAGCGATCGTGCTAATAACAGGAAATCCACTACGACTAACAAGCCCCCCTAAGGACAAACAAAAGCTAAAGTTGATTCACCGTAATCCACATCTTTCCACCGTTATGACTGACCTCTTGGAGTGTTTTCACAACGTACTCTTCCATGTCCTTGTTGTGGGAACGCACACATCCCAGGGTAGGGAGTAGCGGTTGCAGGGGAGCGAGCGGATCGGGAGCACCAGAACCACCCCCATGCCAACCAATACCTGCGCGTCCCCGTTGCTGCTCCTGACCTTCATGCTCAACCAGGTCAATGAAGTATTTCCCGTAGGCAGCCCAGATTGTCTGCGATTCCGAGGATTGGGTTTCAGTCAGAGTTCCCGCCGAATAAAGGCCGGGAGGGGTATCACCGCTCGGAACATTGGGATCAGGTCCGCTAACGCCTTTGCAAAGAGCCGGAATTTTCCAGAGTAGCTTACCCTTACTGGAGTAGCATTTTGCTTCACCGATGAAGTGATTTTGCTCTTCCCAGTCATTGATGATGACATGAACATCGGCAGAGTTAAGATTTGGTTCTTTCATCTTAGATAACCTTGATAGGTAATTGGATTGATAACTTGATCAAACCTGGTAACTACCTGAGTTCAGACTTGAGAATGCCTGCTTTGCCCTGACTTTTGCATCAGTGTTGTTCTGAGTTGCGATCGCTTTTGCCCAATGTCAAAATTGCACCAAAAGAAAGCGATCGCTCTTTTGTAGATGCGATCGCTTCCTGGTGAACAATCAATGAATGTTAGAACACAATCTGGTCTCTATAGTTACCTGGAGGGCTATAGCGGCACACTAGAACATCCTTCCCATTGACTCTGGCGATCGCACAGCCCACTTGCGTAGTATTCCTCCAGACCATTTGTGTGTAGTGTCCGACATCTGCCCAGTTGCCGGTAGAACTGACATTGGGAAACGTTCCTCGGACAAAATACTTTTTCTCATCCCCAAATGATCCAATCATCTGGGTATAGCTGTACCTACCCGACGTTCCCCACCAGAGGTTTTCGCCTTCGCCTGAGCCCTGGCTATGTTGCAAGACTCCGCCTAAGGAAGCAAGGTGATTGGCCCATTCCTGAGCATGACTGGCTAAGGTGTTGGACCAGGTGAGGGCAGGAACACCGACTTCCGCTCGATAGCGGTTATGAGCCTTGAGAATTTCGTCTGCCATTGAATTTTGTTCGCCGGGTGTTGATTGCAGCGTCCACTGCTGACGACCAGAGCCATCATCCGTGTGGTACAGGTCAACTTTTGTGCCATCAGCGGTGCAGCTCAAGTATTGTCTGGAATTGTTAATTCCTCCGGCAACTTTGATCCGGTATTTTCCGTTCCCAAGATCCTCTAGAATCCATTGCTGGCGACCAGAGCCATCATCCGTGTGGTACAGGTCAACCTTTGTGCCATCAGCGGTGCAGCTCAAGTATTGCCTGGAATTGTTAATTCCTCCGGCAACCTTGATCCGGTATTTTCCGTTTTCAATACCCTCAAACAACCACTGTTGGCGACCAGAGTTATCATCAGTGCCGTACAGGTCAACTTTTGTGCCATCGGCGGTGCAACTCAAAAGGGTGCGATTTGTGGTAACCCCAGCAGCGATTTTCAATCTGTAAGATCCCATGATGTATTCTCCTTGAATTCAAGTCGTTTGAGTGGTTTGCAGATGTAAGGACAATTCACTGATGAGTGAAAACTGTGGCTTTGAACAGTCTTAGCGAATATGACAGGTTGTCAATTTCGGTAGAAAGACATCACTTGATTTGGCTTACAGTTCCATTCAGGACAGAAGCCACCTGAGTACAAACCTGAGTACACCCGACTTCATCTGACTTTTGAAACAGTGATGTTTAGAGTGATGTTTAGAGTGGCGATCTCACCTGATTTGGAAGGAACCCTCCAATTCTCTAAATTAGGGTAAGCTGGTGTCAGGTCATTGATAGGCTAAAAGCTAGCGATGAGCTTACGCTGTGGAGGATTGAAGCACATATGCCAGCGATTGACATTCCTCAACAAAAGGTGGCAGATTTTTGCCAACGATGGAAGATTACGGAGTTTGCGCTATTTGGTTCGGTGCTACGCGAGGATTTTTGCCCAGATAGTGATATTGATGTGTTGGTGACGTTTTCTCCTGATGCATCCTGGACGCTATTCGATCATGTAGACATGCAGGATGAGCTAAGGTCTTTGTTTGGGCGAAAGGTAGATTTGGTGAGTCGTCGAGGGATTGAGCGTAGTCAAAACGATCGTCGTCGCCAAGCAATTTTAGAGTCTGCTATACCGATTTATGCCACCTCGTGACCTGGATTATGTGGTTGATATTTTGGCAGCAGCCCGTTTGGTTCAGACATTTTTGGTGGGCAGAGATCGGAGTGCGTTTGAAACCGACTTGATGTGTCAATCGGCTGTAATTCGGCAATTAGAAATCATTGGAGAGGC
The DNA here is from genome assembly GCF_056784235.1 of Kovacikia sp. CALU 1929. Classification (NCBI taxonomy): domain Bacteria; kingdom Bacillati; phylum Cyanobacteriota; class Cyanophyceae; order Leptolyngbyales; family Leptolyngbyaceae; genus Kovacikia; species Kovacikia sp. CALU 1929. The sequence goes on along the minus strand of NZ_JBXBCF010000113.1, from coordinate 14,117 downwards.
AGCAAAGCGTCTCTCAGCAGCATTTAGAGCCAATCATTCTGATATTCCCTGGCAAAAGATGGCTGGTATGCGCGATATTTTGATTCATGCCTACGATGCAGTTGATTTAGACGAAGTTTGGAATGCAGCCAATCAATCGATTCCACGACTGATTGAGCAACTTGAACCGCTGATCTCGCCATAATTTAGGCATTCGGAGTGCGATCGCACCCATCAATCCCGCGCTCCATCCAGCGATCGCCATGCCTGCACCTGCGATCTCGCTCACGGCTGAAGCTGCGGTTACGTTCATTCAATCTGTTGTTACCTCGGCACAAGTTGTGGTTAGGAATGGTAAAGCTGTGGTCAGGAATGATGAAGCTGTGGTTAGGAATGGTAAAGCTGTGGTTACTTCCGCCTCATCTGTCGTTACGTCTGCATAAGCTGTGGTTAGGAATGATGAAGCTGTGGTTACTTCCGCTTCATCTGTCGTTAGTAACGGTAAAGCGATCGTGAAGTTGATTGGTAAAGTTGCGATCGCTGGAGGGGTAGAAGGGTGATCCTCCTTTCCTCCCCACACCCTACCCCCAGCACCCCACACCCCTTCATCTCGTTTCAGGATCAACGCCATCACAGATATGTCTGTCGCTCTTACTTACATTCGCGTTGTTTTTCAAATAGTTGCGGACTCGATTGCAACCGCGCTTGATCCAATACTGTAAATCGGCTAAGTTCTCTAACGGCAGTAGAATAACTTTTCCTGTTGCACCGACTGAAGCCAAATACTTGCTCTCTGAATCAAATTCCAGACTCTCTATACCTGAAGTGTGTCCGATTAAGGGAATGACCCAGTTTGTTTTTCGATGCCAGAGTTTAACTGTATTGTCATTGCTACCTGAAGCAAACATTTGGCTGTCAGAACTAAAGACAAAGGCGTTCCATCCAATGGCACCTTCATAGCTGATTGTCTTTAGGAGTTTACCGTTCATACTCCAAAGTTGTATCTCCCTATCGTTGACCTGTATCGCGAGAATTTGACCATCTGGGCTAAGTTGTAGTTTAGAAATTTGCTTATCGGCATTCAATTTTTCAGTGATAGTATTGAGGAGTATGCTATCAGTACTCCATTGCTGAACCGCTCCATCTGGAATCGCAGTGATAATTGTCTCAGGCAAGCCAGTTTCACCAGACTGATCCTCGCTTTTACTAAAGCTTGCAGAGATGGAACCCTCAATTTTGGATTGGTCTATCAGGATTTTGAGCAATGTGCCATCTGACTTCCACAGTTTCACAACGCTATGAGAATCGGCACCATTAACAACGGTTAAAAGGGTCTTGCCATCTTGACTAAGCTGTACCTTCGACGATTGATCCGGACTCCGCTTTGTTGCTTCAACTAAGGTGGCTTGAAGTCTGCCCTTGTCATCCCAAGTCTTGACGGGGCCATAAGAGTTTGAGGCGCGATGTTCAGTCACAATCGTATTGCCATCTCGGCTAAGAGACACACGTACATGAGGCCAATCCTGATCTTCGGATTTTTTAGTTTTTTCAATCAGGGTTTTAATCAGTTTTCCATCCCCACTCCAGAGTTGCACCGGACCATAAGAGTTTCGGTCACGCAAACTCGTCACAATCGTATTGCCATCGGAGCTAAGAGATACAAATACAAAGACCCAATCCTGATCTTCGGACTTTTTAGTTTTTTCAATCAGGGTTTTAATCAGTTTTCCATCCCCACTCCAAAGTTGCACTGGACCATAAGAGTTGGATTCAGTCAAACTCGTCACAATCGCTTTGCCATTTTCACTTGGGGTCAACGCCCCCCGCCAGGTTGAATCTTGTCCTTCGGGCTTTGCAGTCTTGGGAATCAGGGTTTTAATCAGTTTTCCTGCATCATTCCAGAGTTGAACCGGACCGTAAGAATTGGAGTCAGCCAACCCGGTCACAATGGTTTTGCCATCATGGCTTAACTGGATTGCGGTCTGCCCCTTGATCATTTGAAGCAAGGTAGCGATGCGGGTGCCATCCATCCTCCACACTTCGACTGGTCCATTATTGATTGCTGTAGCAAATACTTTTTGGTCTGTACTAAAAACGACCGGATCAAAATTCCCTTTCTGAAATGGAGAATTTTCCGTAATTTCCCAAAGTCTGAGGGTACTGTCATTGCTACCTGAAGCAAGAATTTGATTACTTTTGGGGCTGAAATCAATCGCACTTACCCCATCTGCGTGTCCTGTCAGAGTTGTTAGCAGTGTTCCATCGAGAGCCCAAATTTTGATCGTCTTATCCCAACTTGCTGTAGCAATTCGTTGACTATCTGAACTAAATCTGATTGTGGAAATATACTGTTCGTGTCCGGTCAAGGTTGCTCGCAAGCGCCCATTCCGTTGCCAAAGCTTAACAACTTCCTTCCCACTGCTGGAGCTATTATCTCTGTAGGATACGGCGATTGTTTGACCATCAGGGCTAAACATAACTTGACTAATACTGGCATCTGGCACCAAACTATCGGCTAAAGATGCTATACCATGACTATCTCGGTGTAGAAGCTTGAGCACTTTCCCATCTGTCATGACAACAAGAGAACCATCATGATTTAATGTCCACGGGTAAAGCTTATTTTCGGTTATCCAAGAGGTTATGGGTGTCCCATCTCGTCGCCAAAACCACACTTTCTGCTTGTTGGGAACATGGCTAGGGCTAATGCTGGCGATTATCTGACCATTTCCACTCCATACAAAATTGCCCTCCCTGGAATCAAAGCCACGGAGAGAACCGATTGGCTGACCATCAAATTGCCAAAGTTGAGCTATTTTGCCATCAAAAGTTTGGACAGTTCGATGATCGGGGCTAAACTCAACTGATTCAAACTTTTTATTGCCCCAAGAGTTAGCTTGCAATTTGCCATCTATACCCCAAACTTTGATTGTCTTTTGCCCCGTTGCATTAAAGGTTGCAATGGTTTGGCTGTCCTGGCTAAATCCCATTACTGTTGGTGTGTAGTTGTAAGTTGGAACGTCCACCTTGCTTAAAAGAGTTCCATCTAATCGCCACAGCTTGACCTCTTTCTGATCTGCTATCGCAATCATCTGCCCATTGGGACTAAAGACTACGGTATCAACAGAACGGACAGATTCCTTGAGGTCTCTAAACCGATTTTTTTCTTTAACAGTAGATAGAGCTTGTTGCAGGGTCGCTGCAACCTGGGCTTTGAGGGAGTCATCTCCAGTAAGTGGACTCTGTAGTTTCTTCGCAGCCTTTAAGCTAGAGACAATGGCATCAAACGAATAATCAGAGGTCAGTAATACCTTGGAGGATTGCATCATCGTATCAATTTGCGCCATTTCAGACTGTCGCCATTGCCACCCTGCCATGCCTGCGAGTCCCAACGCCACAGCCGAGAAGCTAGTCAGTCCCAACAGCGTCACCTGCCGTCGGCGTTTCTGCTGCTGTTGTTCTCGCTGTTGCCACGTCAAACTGGCTTGAATAAAATTCTGTTCTGGCAGGCTCAGATCCTCTCGTCGGGTTTGCAATCGTTCCCCGGCTTCCACCAGTGCCGCCCCTCTCAGCAAAGCTCCCTCATCCTGGTGCATCGCTTCCCACTGCTGCAAGGCTCCCCGCAACCGATCTTGCCAGACCCGGAAGGTGCGGTCAGAGTTCATCCAGCCCCGCAATTCTCCCCAGTTGCGGATCAGGGCTTCATGCACTACCTCTACGGTTTCCTGCTTTACCCCATCCTGGCTCGTCACCACCAATCGCGAATTCGCCAGTTGCGTCACCAGCGCCCAGCGTTCCTCACCCAGTTCCGCCTTGGTCGCCAAGCGGCGGGTATCCTCCGTCCCTTCCCCCGGTCGCACCAGTTGCACAAAAATCCGCCGCACCTGTTCCTGTTCCACCACACTCAAGCGGGCATACTGCTGATCGGCATAGCGCGCCAGTGCCCCTTCCACTTCTCCAATCGCTTCATAGGCTGCATGGGTCAACTGTCTGCCATTGCGTCGTTGCCACAACTCCGTCAGGGCAAACTCCAGCAGCGGCAAATTCCCCGGCTCATTGATCACCGCATCCAGAATCCGCTTCACCAACCCAGCCTCAAACGCCACCCCCAACTTCGCGGCGGGTCGTTCAATCACCTCACACAGTTCCTCCCGGTTCATCGCCCCCAGCTTCACATCCCCCGCCTGCAACACATCAGCAAAAGGACGGTAGGACAGCGCATTGCCTAAAAAATCTGCCCTCATCGTGGCGACCAACACCAGGGTTGATGATGAAACCTGGGCAGTAGAAAGACTAGCAAGCAAGCAATCCAGAAAACTGCGACGAGTTGACTCCTCCGCACACAGGGTATACAGTTCCTCAAACTGATCCGCAATCAGCAGCACCCGCTGATTCGGATAGTTTCGCTGAATTTGGGCAATTACATCCCCTAACGGTAAACTACCATCCTGCAAATAGGATGCCAACTGCCGCGCCTGCCGCATCTGCTCGGTGGCATCCTGCCTGGGTGTGTACAGCGGCACCAAGGCTGACGCTAAGGCATGAAAAGGCTCAGCACCTGGACGAAAGTGGGTAAACTGCCAGTGACCAGCCTGCTGTAAGTGGGGCACCAATCCCGCGAATGTCAATGACGACTTGCCACTTCCTGATGGCCCTAATACTGGAACGAAAGTACAGGACTGCACGGCTTGCACCAGTTCCGTGATAAACACCTGCCGCCCAAAGAAGAACTCCGCATCCTCCGGCCCAAAGTGGAATAAGCCCCGGTAGGGACAGGGCAAATCGTCATCCAGTGCCGCTGCTACTGGAGCCGATTTGATTTCCTCTCGGTAGTAATAGTAGTTGTAAATGATGTGCCGGGACTGGTCGATCGCCGCATTCCCCGTTGCACTGACCAGGGCAACCGGATTGTCGCTTCCAGAAACCGTCACATCACCGACAGACTGCTGATGGACTGGCAGATTGTCAGAATCGGGCTGATTCATGCTTCAGCTTGGGCATCGATCACAATGGGTTTTCTGATTACTTCAGCTTCATCTACAGTCTCTGCCAGATTGCTCACGTCAAGGGGTCTATCATTTTTGGGAGAACGAGATCCATCATCCGTTTCCGTTTCAACCATTGGCACTAAGGGTTGGCGAATCACTTCAGACTCTTCTGAATCGGGTGCTTTCGGATCTTCACTCATGGTAGGTCTCCCTTTAATTGCAATGATTTTGGTCAGCCGATGAATCAGTGACACAACGTTTAACGATCCCAGATCCAGCTGCTCCGGCACCTATTCTGCGATCGCCCCCAGGGCGCATAAAGTAGACCGCTGAGCGGGGGTTAATCCGATCGCGCCAGTGATATTCATCCCTTCGTAGGGACGATCGACGCGCAAGATTTTCAGACAGTCTCCAGATCGACTATCCCAGATGCGGATGCTTCCATCCTCACTGCAACTGGCGATCATTTCTCCTTTGTAACTAAACGTAACCATCCACACGATCTGTTGGTGCCCGGTTAGCGTTTGCAAACAGGTTCCTGTAGCCACATCCCACAGCTTCACCAGGCAATCCTCACTACCACTGGCTAAAGTGGTTCCATCCGGGCTGAAAGCAACGGATCGTACTCGCTGCGTATGCTCCTCCAAAGTGAGTACACATTCCCTGGTTTGCAAATTCCAGAGTTTGATCGTGCGATCGCCACTCCCACTGGCTAACCACTGACCATTCGGGCTGAACGCGACCGATAGTACCCAATCCGTATGCCCCTGGAAGGTATGCAAACAGTCCCCCGTGTTCATATCCCAAACCTTTACCGTGTGGTCATCACTGCCACTGGCGATCGTCGTTCCCTGGGGATCAATCGCCACAGACTTAACTCGATGGGTATGTCCCTCTAATGTCTGCAAACATTCGCCTGAACGCACATCCCACAATTTGATGGTTTTGTCGCCGCTGCCACTGGCTAACAGTTGACCTATGCCTGACGGCAGACTAAGGTCAACGGGGCTGAAGGCAATTGAAGTCACCCAATCCGTGTGCCCCCACAACGTTTTCAAACATTCGGCTGTATGAGCATTCCATAACTTAATGGTCTGGTCATCACTGCCGCTGGCTAACCATTTCCCATCCAGACTAAATGCCACCGATGTCACCACATCGTTGTGACCTTTCTGAGTCTTGATACATTGACCCGTTGCCACATCCCACAGCCGGATTTGCTGGTCTTTACTACCACTGGCTAATCTGCCATCGTCGGGACTAAAGGCAATGGAAGTCACCCAATTACTGTGTGATGCGATCGTGGTTAAACACTGACCTGTTTGAATATCCCAAATCCTGACCGTGTGATCATCGCCACTCGTAACCAGGGTTTTACCGTCTGGGCTGAAATGGACTAACCAAACTCGCTGAATATGCGCCTGAAATGTTTTGAGACATTGGCGCGTTTTGACATCCCATAACTTCACGGTTTTATCTTCACCCGCCGTTGCCAGGAGTTGACCATCCGGACTAAAAGCAACAGCCCAAACTTTAGTTCCATCATCCAGGAGTGTGTCAACGCATTCACCTGTCCCAACACTCCAAACTTTTACGGTTTGGTCATCACTTCCAGTGACCAACGTTGTGCCATCCGGACTTAATGCGGCAGACAACATCCAGTTAACGTGGGTAGCAATGATTCGCGTACAATCGCCAGACTGAAGATTCCAAAACCGAATCGTTTGGTCATCGCTGGTGCTAATTAAGGTCTGATGATCGGGACAAAAGATCACGGTTAATACGCGATCGCAATGTCCCCGCAACGTCTGGATACACTGCCAGGTTGTCAGATCCCACAGCCAAATCGTTGGTTCACTGCTGCCACTGGCTAACTGCTGTCCATCGGGGCTAAACGCGATCGATTGAACTCCACCCACATGTCCATATAAGGTTTTGAGACATTGCCTCGTCTGCCCATCCCACAGTCGAATGGTCTGGTCATTACTACCACTCGCCAATCGGGTTCCATCGGGGCTAAACGCTACGCATCTGACCCAGGCAGAATGCCCCTCTAAAGTGGCAATCTGTCGTTGATCGGCAATTCGCCAGAGTAAGATATTCCGATCAATGCCGATCGCCAGCAGTGTTCCATCGGGACTAAAGGCAACCGCCAAAATATCTCCCATAGTTTGCGTAAACACTGATTTCGTCAAATCCGCATGGGCAAAATTGACCCGATGTAAATTGACGCTCTGTAAGTAAACCTGCCATACCGTTAAATGGGAAAAATCATACCCACTCAAGTTCACATTCAATTGTCTAAACAGATTGAGCAGGTTTCCAGCGGCATAGCCGGGTGATTGCGAAGGACGCGATTTGATCACAGATAACGTCTGGTCTAGACGCTGTTTTACGGCTTCCCGACTGCTTAAATGCGCCTGCAATTGCTCCACCAGCGGTTTAACAATCAGCCGAAATTGAGTTGTTCTCAAATAATCTTTTGTTTGGGCTTTGCTTAACACATGACTATCAATCAACCCAATTTCGCCTCTGATCAGTTCTCCACACACTTGTTCAATCAACCGATCCGTGACATACTCCATCACCACAGGTTGTTGCGTGAACGTTACCGCTTCTCCCTTCAGGGGAGATGTCAGTTTCTCAATCAAAGATCGATATTGCAGCGATTCCAGTGATCCCAGCAACACTTTTGGAGCGGCGATTAACAGTATATCCTCGCGCAGTTCTGGGAGGGAAACCCACTCCCTTGAGATCGCCAACCAATACATAATCTGCTGCTCAAGCACCGTCAGCCGATTAAACTGTTGTTCCAATAAATCGGAAATGTCCCCAAAAACAGTGGTGCCCTGTTCTAAAAACTGAGCCACATCCCCATCAAACAGTTCTTGAATCGTTGTTGCGACAATCTTAAGGGCGAGGGGATTACCCGAATAATGATCAATTAATTCTCGACCTTCGGTTTCCAGGATTGAAAATCCCTTTTCTTCTAGAATGGCTTGAGCATTTTCCGAGTCTAAACCAGCTAACCGCAGCGAACGAATGGGGAGAGTTCTTCCCTCTTTAGCCTGGAGACCTCTCGGCATTTCTCGACTGGTTAACACCAGACAACTCTGATGACGGCTTTCTCCCACGCTTTGCAAGAACTGGGCGTAGATCTCATAGCCTTCTCGATAGGAACCGGCACGATCGCCGGTGCAAAGAATCGATTCCGCATTATCTAACATCAGCAAACAACGGGAATCCCGCAAATGCTCAATCAAACGTGTCATTCGAGGACCGATCGCCTCTGGCAGTTCACTATTCCCCTGACAGTCCAGAACACCCAACAGATCTGCCAATAGACTAGCCAAAGGGGGTGCATTTCGGAGCGATCGCCAAATTACAAACTCAAACTCTTCCTGGATTTGTTCTGCAAGCTTAATTGATAAGGCTGTTTTACCAATGCCGCCCATGCCAATCACGCTGACTAAACGACAGCGATCATGTACCGTCCAGTGCTCCAACATCGCGAGTTCTTCTACGCGCCCGTAGAATGCAGAAACATCCATCGCTTCGCCCCAATCCTGCTTACGGAGCAGAGGAGAGAATGGGGGTGAAGCAAATAAAGATGGAGAAGGTGGAGGAGATGAGGCAATTGAAGGAGTAATATGATAAAGCGGTGGGGGATCTTGCAACCCCTTGACTTCCCGCTCTCCAGCATAGATAGCTGGAACATCGTTAGGTTCCGGACCGAGGTCTGCGATCGCCCCAGAGTCCAGCGACAGTTTTTCGCACAGTTCCAGAAAGATAGCGCGATCAACGGGTCTGCCCGTCAGAAAATTGCTGATGGTAGCAAGGGACATCCCAATATCTTCTGCCAGGGCACGCTGGCTGGGAAAGCCACTGCGACGGACTGCAAGCTTGACGGTATCGATGTACGCCTGACAAACCCTGAGTGACCTTGACATAGTTGACCTCAAAGCTGTTTTGATCGTATACGCATCTGCCAACCAAAAATATAATTTCCCAGTCGAAACTAGAGGACGTGACCATGCAGACTCTCCCACAAACTGATATGAAGCATCTGAGTCATGATGCCGCATTGATGCTGTTGGCAGTGTTACCGGATCACATCCGCAATGCGTATCTAAATCACGCGAAACAGATCGACTATTCGATCGAACTGGTGCTAGAAATGGCGTTAGCCGACTTCCTCGACCCTGATTCATTAACGTTTACGGACTGTAAGCCTCAGATCGGTTTACCCCTGGACACAGACCAGGTTGCATAATTGGCATCGGTAAGGAAATCGTAGGGATTGTAAATTAGTTTGTGTCAAAGGTGAAGAAATGAGATCTAATGAACTAGCCCACCTGAGACAGGAACAATTAACCGATGGTTATTCGCACAGAACTTTTGGACGAACTGCTGCAAGACTACCAAGGACTAGAAGACCTTTTAGGGTCAGAGGGGATTCTTAAGCAATTGATCAAAGCCCTGGTGGAACGGTGTTTGAATGGGGAGATGGCTCATCATCTCGACCAGGAACAGCCGTCCCAGGAATTAGATCAGCCCCGAAACCGTCGCAATGGGCATAGCAAGAAAACCCTCAAAGGAGAGTTTGGCAAGGCGGAGATTGGGGTGCCGCGAGACCGCAATGGCACGTTTGAGCCAGTCATGGTCAAGAAAGGACATGGCATTGGGGGTGACGATGGAGGGGAAGAAAGAACTGCTGGGCATCTGGATGACCCAAAATGAATCGTCCAAGTTCTGGCTATCAGTCATGACGGATCTGCACAATCGGGGTGTGAAGGATATTTTCATTGCTTGTATTGATGGCTTAACCGGCTTTGGTGAAGCGATTGAAACGGTGTTTCCCCAGACTCGGATTCAACGCTGTATTGTCCACCAGGTCAGGCATTCGTTGAGTTACGTGTCCTACAAAGACCGGAAAGCGGTGGCAACCGACTTGAGAACGATTTACACCGCAACCACGGCAAGCGAAGCTGAACAGCACTTGATGGCGTTTGCCGAGCGTTGGGACAGCCGTTACCCAACAATCAGCAAGTCCTGGTTGACCCATTGGGATCAGTTGTCCACCTTCTTTGTCTTCCCGGATGAGATTCGACGGGTGATTTACACCACCAATGCGATCGAATCGACCAATAGCACCTTACGCAAAGTCCTGCATAATCATCGCTCGTTCCCCACCGATGAGGCAGCACTGAAGGTGGTGTACTTAGCGATCGCGAACATTTCCAAACGCTGGACGATGCCGATTCGAGATTGGAAGGGGGCGTTGAATCGGTTTGCGATTGAATTTGAGGGGAGGTTTCCGATGGAGTAGGGATATTTTGTAACCACTACACTACTGACACAAAACAATTGACAAACTCTGCCCCTGTCAAGCTGAGCCTCTACAGTGAATTTGATCAGCTTTGCTGAACGCGAGAAAGACGATGGAGAACCTCGATAACCGTCAGTTGCATGAGTTGAGTTGGAGTTAAATCCAACTTTTTTAATGTCTCAGTGCTGCATAATTGCTCGATCGTCATCATCAAGTCAATCTCTCCTCGTCCCTGAGCTTCAATTAAATCTGAGTTCGAGCGACCAATGCGATCGGCTATCTGACTAAATCCCTCCCACCCTTTGTCGGTCACAGAGACATTGTGTCGCTTTTTTTCTTCCCCTTCATACGCAAGCTGCCTACCTTCCCGGTTCAAATTCGCTAGCGACTTTGGGTTGCGGTGCTTCCCCCTGCCGTTACTTGTACCAGCTTTACTAGAACCCGACTTTTTCGCAACCATCACTAAAACCATACCTGTTCTCCTCATTATCCAGCTTCTCGGATCTAGCGCAAATGGCACCTGCACAACGCCACATCTACGGTCGATAATTTTCTAGTTGAAATTATCCATCTTCACATACTTTTCTGAAAAAGAGGGTTATCTTATCTACATAGTGTGTATAATTTAGATAAGATAACAGAGCAGCAGAGAGCGTAACTGCTTCAAGAGCGCCCGCCACTCTTAGACAGAGTATGACCCGTGAAAAAGGGGAAAGATGCCCCGGCGGACGGACTGAAGAAACCGTTTTGCGGAACAGCAGAATACAAGCGCTTTATTGCCAGTGCCCTCGAACATGCAAAGAGAGCACTTTACCAGAAATGCCCGACCTTAGAAAAGGATGTTCTGAGTATGTCATTTATCGCTGACTGTTGCTTGGCTGATCGGGATCAACGAGATCAGCAAGTTTTGGAAGCCATTGAACCCGACTTCTACGAAGGCAAAGCAGATTTTGCTTTCGGGAAGATGCCGACACAACCGAATAATCAAGTTTACATGGCTGGCTGGATGAGCGCCCTGCGCGAAGGCATTCGCTTTGAGGGAGAGATTGCAGTTTACCCAGAAGCGACGTACCGAGCGAATGCGACGAGTGATTTGAATGGCGCGATTTTTGCAAACGTTCCGTTCGTTGAGTTTTAAAGCAGCAAACGAGGAGGGGCGCTATTGCCCCTTCTCGTTCACCTGAATTAGGAGCTTTTAGTGATGGCAAAAGTTGTTAGCCCGATCAGTGCAAAAGTCGAAGTTATTGGGAAATTGAAGGACGGAGATTATGGACCGTACCGCTCCGTGCTGTTTCTAGATCAGTCTCAACCCGAAGGATCAGAAGCAGCCAAGATCTGGAAGTCTTTGAGTGATGAAGAGACCAAACCCTTACGCAAGGGAGTCATGGTGCAACTGATTCCAACCGGGAGTGATAAAAACGGCAATGTCAAACACAACATTGTACTGCTGGATACTCAAAACACTTCTCCACTCACTGCGAGTGCTTCAACGACACCCCCCGTTATTCCACAGCGACCCGATGCACCACCGCTTTGGTCAGATGACCAGAAATGTCAGCTATCGGCGGCGGTGTGTGATCACACTGACTTATTCCGGTTTTGCCTGGAAACCGTAAAAGGCAAAATCGCTGACTTGGCAGATCACCGAGACCATCGGGCGATCGCAACCACAGTCTATTTGCAAGTGCTCCGGCAAGAACCCACAGCAGCCGTTACGCCAGAAGACGCTCTCAAATCAGAAGAGTAGCCCTTGGAGAGCCGTTGTTGGCTCTTCCCCTATCACTGACTGGATTTGTCTGCATGAAATTTTTTATCTGGCTGACGATCTCGATCGTCGGCATGAAAGTTGCCGCAGGTAAGTCAAGCCTGCATATTCATCCCCATCACCGCGAAGTTCCTGACCGAGACCCATTGCGAACTCGCGTATTGTCTAGACCTCAACGAAGAAAGGGTAAATCAATGGAACCGAATTTGAACCAACACGCATTGAACAAAATGTCGGATGCCCAACGGGAAATGGCACAAGCATTCAGCTACTACCAACAATTATTGAACGCGGTTGAAACATCGTTTGCTGCATTCCAAGAGGCAAGCAGTACCAGCATCAACCGAAATTGTCCGCAATACCAGATGATTGCAGATGAGTTGAGTGGGGCTTACGGTGAATTGTTCGGGGCGCTGAAATTGCTCATGATGCCGTTTAATCACCCCAAAGTTTCAACCATGATTCGCGCTGGACAAGATCAATCTGCCCGTGAACAACAAGTCTGAATGCTGTCCATTACAAATTCTATGTTCCTGGTAGAGAGTCCGCCTACCAGGAATATTCACTTAGAGGAAATACAGTGACTATAACCCTACCCAGACTCAAATTGACATTATTCCAGCTAGCTGTCCTACGGCAGCACTACAAACCTCAACAGGAAACTTCCACTCATACAACTCCTCAAGAAGAGCTATATGAGTTACTGAAGGAGTTGGGAAAGCAGAAACTACTGCAAGCGATCGCGTTAATTCCAAACAATCCCAAGTTGAGCTATGAACAAGCAGAAATTCAATTAACTGTCCTGGATCACTTCCACTTCCATCCAAAGCATTTTGAATTACTCAACCAAGAAACGTTGAACTCACTCAATGAGGCTCCAGAGATACTATATAGACTTAATCAGAAATAAGAAAAGAAATTACTTCCTGAGTAAAATCGTCAATTCCTACAGCTTTATCGTCCATTCTGAATTAGCAGTTTATTACCGATAATGTCTATTCCAATACAATGCCTCATCAAGCATTTCTGTGCTCTACTTCCAATCTGTTACAACATCGAAATCTACCCGTTCAAAGGGGCGAAGAATGTCTAAGTAGAGAATCTTTTGACGCGAAAGGGCTTTATTGTTCGGGACTGGCCAGTGTGTCATAGACACCTTATACCGCGCTGGAATGATAGGACCAGAAGAGTAGTAACCCCCTTTGTTGCCAGTTGAGGAGAAACCGTAAATTGGCCAGCCCGTTGAAGTTTTGTAGACTGCCGCCCCCTCTTGAAAAAAGTTCACGTCTACGCGATCAGATGTCGGTTTCCCATTCTTCTTAAAGTAGCCATTCAGCAAACCAAAGTTCTCCTGTCCAGCTACATAGTTCACTCGTGGCAGGCTTACCTCACCGATATGACTGGAGTAGTGCCTTCCGTCTGCAATGTGGTTGAAGGAATTGACGTGTGTCTTGGCGGACATAAACTCAGGCCATTGCTGACTTTTGCCGTTTATGATGCGCTCAACCTTGTTGTAGGTATAAATCTCGATCCAGGCTGAGGCAAGTTTCCTGGCAAAATTATGTTGGATACCGTTCTGCTCCTTATTAGGTATCCATACACCATGCTGATACTCAGCATCATTCTCAGGCGTACCAAATTTTAGGCTTCGGTAGTAAGTCTGATCACTGCAAACCTTGTCGGATCTTCCCTTACAGGGGTTTGTACCATTCTGGAGGATGAGATCGATTCCAAAGTGACCACGCCCACCACTTATTCTGGTAAGCCAAATAACAATTGTCTCGCGTTCCATAGCAACAGTCTGCAATGTTCCGCTTCCAAAACTTTCAAACACGAGGGGAACTCCCACCCCAATAGTTGATAGACCGCCAAGTTGAATAAAATGACGACGCTTCACACTTATGTTCTCCCTACTCAAGTATTCACCAGCGGCGTTGCATAATGGGAATATGAAATCAGGGTGAAACCGATGCAATGTCCCGAATGTGGCTCAACTGACATCAGTAAGAACGGCAAGCAAAGAGGTAAACAAAATTACCTCTGCAAAACCTGTCGG
>NZ_JBXBCF010000112.1:0-24720 GCF_056784235.1 Kovacikia sp. CALU 1929 | reverse complement strand
GGCGACAGTCGCTTGGACTACCGATTTGACAATATTGGGAAACGACGATAGCATCAGACAGAATTTTTTATTTGATAGGGGTCAGAATACTATTTTCTGACCCCTTTTTTCTTGTCTTAAGCTTTCTTTCAACACTTCTGCAAAAAACAATGTATTTTTATGAATAGGCTTGTGCTGTAAGGCTATTAGTTTAATCGTTTATGCGATCGCTTCTTAAGAGGATACTTTAAAAGCCTATCGCCCTGTCGCCTTGGCGACTATTCGCAAAGTGTTTCCGCAGGGTAGGCGCGACTATACGGACACTAGCGAAGCCATACCCTCAGGGTTATAACCTGCCGATGCAGGTTACGGAAATCCCTTATTTGCCTGAGTCCGTGTAGGCGAACTTTGCTTACGTAGTTGCGGTTTTAACCGCCGGAACCTTTTAAGCGGGTTTCAGTGCCATCACGAAAGTAAATCATGTTTCCACTCAATTAGTTTCCCTAGCGAGTGAGGTAAGGCAAATCTTGCTTAAACCTACCTCTATGAGGTTCTCTATGAGTAATTTGCTTAATACTCATAGGTCAGTTTTTAGAATGTCTTCCAGGTAGATCATCTTAACCAGAATAATGATGACGATCGCGACGGGTGTGGCAACAAAAGCTCCCAGGGTACCAAACAAAACACTCATCACCAGAATGGCAGTCAGGGTAATCGCTGGTGGAAGGGCCACCACCTTCTGCTGCACGATCGGGGTCAGCACATTCCCCTCAATTTGCTGCACCACCAGGTAAAACAGCGCCACGTAAACCGCCTGAATCGGTTCAACTGTAAAGGCAACTAAGATTCCTGGTATCGCTGACAGGATAGGACCCAGCACAGGAATAAACTCAAACAGACCTGCCAGCAGACCAAGTGCCCAGGACAGGGGAACATTCATCAAAGCCAGTCCAATGGTGACAACAGTGCCCACAATTACCATCTGGATAAACTGCCCCAGCAACCACAACCTTAACCCATGAACTAGACCATGCATCACTTCACGCGCCCGTTTCCGCCCCTGAGGTGGAATGAGGCTGATAATGCCCGTCCGATACAGATCCGGATCAATTGCAACAAAGAAGGCAATGAACAGGATAAAAAGGCTGTTTGCCAATCCCTCCAGCGTTAGGGTAAAAGTACTGGTCAGTCGATTTAAAACGGCTGTTCCGCTCAAGTTGTTCTGCTCAATCAGCCCCCGGATTAGCTGTTGCCCCCATTCGTATCGGCTCAGAAGCTGCTCAACCTGGGTCATCGCCCAACTAATTCGGTCAATGAATTGCTCTGCCTGACTCGCTACTTCAGGGATGAAAACCCAGCCCCCTACCCCAACTAAAATCAGGAACAGCAAAACCACGATAACCAGGGATCCCCTCGTATTTAAAGGAGTTCGGTGCGCCATTAGCTCTGCCAGAGTACGTAGAACAACGGCAAGGAGTAAACCGAAGAAAATCAGTATCAGCACATTGGCGATCGCCCACAGAAATAGGGCAAGCGCCACAAATAGCCCGATGGTGCCAATCGTAATCAGCAACCGCTTAAAATAATCTTGATTTTCAGATTGGGGCATGAATGTCCTGGTAACCGAACCATTGACGGAATAAAGCAGTGTCTAAAGCCGCCAGGTTCTCATCCTTGACATGGGCTTAGTTCAGTACCAATCAACGCACAGATTGCTGAGCGTCCCTGAGAAGCTTCTGCCATTGTTGAATGAGCATCCACTGAAAACATCTATCTGTGGAGGAATAAAAGCTGCCAACGTTGGGCAAGATCTGCTCACTCAACACTTAAAACGTTTCCCTCTTTTCCCTACCGCCTATTCCCCACCTTCACTTGATAGAATTAAACCCTCACCGTACATTACACTCGGAAACTGTAGAAACTTATGAGCAAGGGGACTCTGTTTGACAAAGTTTGGGATGCCCATACAGTTGGAGTTTTACCCTCTGGACAGACGCAACTGCTAATTGGGTTGCATTTGATTCACGAGGTCACCAGTCCCCAGGCATTTTCGATGCTGCGCGATCGCAAGCTTAAAGTCCTCTTCCCGGAACGGACGATCGCCACCGTCGATCATATTGTTCCAACGACAAACCAGGCGCGCCCCTTTATGGATGACCTGGCTGAGCAGATGATGCAGGCATTAGAGGAAAGTTGCCAGGAGCACGGCATCACCTTTTACAACATTGGTTCCGGGAGCCAGGGAATTGTTCATGTGATTGCGCCAGAACTGGGCTTGACTCAGCCAGGCATGACGATCGCCTGTGGAGATAGCCACACCTCTACCCATGGAGCCTTTGGGGCGATCGCCTTTGGGATTGGCACCAGTCAGGTGCGGGATGTGCTTGCCTCCCAGACCCTCGCCCTTTCTAAGTTAAAAGTCCGTCGGGTTGAGGTAAACGGAACGTTGCGTCCGGGAGTCTATGCCAAAGATGTGATTCTGCACATCATTCGCAAGCTGGGTGTAAAAGGTGGGGTTGGCTATGCCTATGAATATGCGGGGAGTGCGATCGAGCAGATGAGCATGGAAGAACGGATGACCATCTGCAATATGTCGATTGAAGGCGGTGCCCGCTGTGGCTACATCAACCCGGATCAAATTACCTTCGACTATCTCAAAGGCAGAGATTTTGCACCCCAGGGAGCCGATTGGGAGAAAGCGATCGAGTGGTGGCAAAGCATCGCCAGCGATTCAGGTGCAGAGTATGACGATGTGGTGGTATTTGATGCGGCTGAAATTGCACCTACGGTTACCTGGGGCATTACACCCGGTCAGGGAATTGGGGTGGATGAAAAAGTGCCAACCCCAGAGGAAATGCCAGAGGATGAGCGGGCGATCGCCCAAGAAGCCTACCTTTATATGGATCTGCAACCCGGAGCCTCACTCCAGGGAACCAAAGTCGATGTTTGTTTTATCGGAAGCTGCACCAATGGCAGAATGACTGATTTGCGAGAAGCCGCTAAATTTGCTAAAGGCAGGCATGTTGCTGATGGCATCAAAGCGTTTGTAGTGCCTGGTTCTGAGCGAGTTAAGAAAGAAGCCGAAGCCGAAGGATTACACAAAATCTTTGAAGCAGCCGGATTTGAATGGCGCGAACCAGGCTGCTCCATGTGCCTTGCCATGAACCCCGATAAGCTTCAGGGTCGTCAACTCAGTGCCTCTTCCTCAAACCGCAACTTCAAAGGTCGTCAAGGTTCTGCATCGGGACGCACCTTGTTGATGAGTCCGGTAATGGTCGTGGCAGCCGCCGTCACAGGTCGAGTTACCGATGTGCGGGAGTTAATCTAAAAAGATCTGCTCAAGGTTCCTATGGAACGAGGAAGATGGGTAAGGGGCTTGCAATCAAATAATGTCCCAGTTGTAGGATATGTTAGGCGATAGCCGTAACGCACCAATCCTTCGGGGCGATACGTTACGCTGCGATAGCACATCCTACCTGAGAATTCGGAGTTATTTAATCCACGATCCTAAGGAATGAGAATTAAATAAGTTCGATATCTGGTAGGGGCGGGTTTTGTCGGTAAATCCATCGCGACAGGCAAATTGGACTGCTAAACCCGCCCGTACAGTTTGCGGGGTGATTAAATCCAGAATTCTAAGGAGCTGTTAGAGCAATGGAATTTGAAGCCACTCCTTAAGATGCTCGCGCACCTGACGGGCAAAGGCTTCTCGTTGGGCAAATTTTTCAGCCCGAATGGGTTTGCGATCGCTATCCAGCATCCAGCCATAATCACTACTGAGCCGCAGATTACTCTGCCAGTCTGCGATCGAAAGAATTAACTGAGAAGCCGGACTATTGTCTACATCCTTCACTCGAAACACATAGTTGTAGGTGTTTTGGGTGGCGGCAGCGATCGTGGACGGCTGACCATACTTTTCTGCCAATCGTTTTTGTACCTGCTCCGATAATCCGGGAATTGCCAGATCCTCTAAAGTACGTACCGCTAAGGTGAGGGCAAAATAAAACTCTTCGACAGGAATAAATTCAAGCTGCATGGGAAAGGTGGTCAGGGTTTAACAGGCATCTGACCCATCAAAAAGATTACCGTAACAGGGGGATGGTAGGGAAGTTAGGTGTCAGGTGTCAGGCGTCAGGGGTTTCTCTAAACTCTAAACTCTAGTTATCCCCTCATCCTCTCACACCATCTCTTCTCTACTCAACATCAACCGATAAATACTCAAAGGCTTGGGCTGTCCTTTAACCCATTGCGGCGGCAACTGCTCGGTTGCAAAGGGATCTGAAAGAGCCTTCTGGGTGGCGGCGGTTAACAGGAGGGGTTCGCCCATGATTTTGGTCAGCGATTCCACCCGTGCAGCGACATTCACCGTGTCCCCGATCGCTGTATATTCTAATCGGCGGTTAGAGCCAATACTACCGACGACGGCGATTCCGGTATGAATCCCAATCCCCATTGCCAGGGGAGTTTGCCCCTCGCTTTCCAGGTAACGATTAATTTTTTGCAGGCTTTCGATCATATCTTGGGCGGCGGCAACCGCCTGTGTGGCATGGTGACGGGTGGGACCTGGTACGTCAGTGCTTGTGCTATCGATGACACCAAATAGCGCCATGAATCCATCTCCCAGAAATTTATTGACCATTCCAGCGTGGCGTTGTTCTACAATTTCCACCATTTCGGTCAAAAACAGATTTAGCAGGGTCACAATTTGCTGGGGATGTGCAGTGGCACAGCGGCGAGTGAAGTTGCGCAGATCGGCAAACAGGACCGTTAATTCCTGTTCAGTGCCCTTCAGGTTGGGATCTCGCCGCAGAATTTGGAGTGCTGCCTGCTCTCCCACATGCCGACCAAAGGTTTCCTGTAACCGTTGCTTCTCCCGAAGTTCTATGATCATTTGATTAAACTCATCAATCAATGGCCCAAACTCGTCAGCCCGTAATAGCTCAATCCCAACATTCAAATTGCCATCGGCAACGGCAGTCGCTACCTGTTGAAGCTCTTTGATGGGTTCAACCACCAATTGCCCATGCATCCAGGCACTACTCATGCTGAAGGCAATTCCCACCACACCTACCGCGATCGCAAAGGGGGCATTGCCTGCCTCACTGCTATGGGGAGCCAGTGCCAATAACAGCAGGGATGCGATCGGGCAAACCCCACCGCAGAATGCCAGCATCACGCCCCGCGATCGCAGGGACAGGGGCAACGCTCCTGCTATCTGTGCCGGACGAGCATCCTGAAACAAGATTGGGTAAAGCAATCGCTGGGTTAGCAGTTCGATCGCAAAAAAGCCATGCGTCACTGCAATCATGGCTGCAATCAGAAAAGAAATCGGCAGATCCGACAGAATACGGAGATTTAACTCACCGGGAGCTAACCATAGGGCAATTAGAAACACTGGAATGCAAAGCAGCCAGATGCCTCCCGCAATTGCCGCCCCCCACCAAGGTAGATTGATTACCCGTTGGCGGGCTTTCAACAATTTTTCTGGTTGAATCGCCTGCCTATTCTGAATTCGCAGACAGACAGGCTTGAGAGAGAGTACAGTCCAGACCCAGAGTGCGACTCCGGCGGGGTACCCAACCAGGTTAAACCCCTTGACAGTATTCAGAAAAACCTCTAGTTGGGCAGGGTTCAGCAATGGTTGGGTGTAAGTGAAGTTGTACCAGATATTGAAGGCACTTCCCAGCAGTTGAGCAACGATGGGAGCGCAAATGACCAACCATAAGCGCCGCCCAATGGGGCTGTACCACTGCGCCTTGTATGCTAGTTCATGCATGGATGCCACGCTATTCACCGTATGACTGCTATCGTTCTTGTGTTAAATCGCACCCTAAGTTCATGCTAGCCGCCGTGGACGTTTTAGGGGGCACTTTTTACCCCAGCAGGAAAGAGTTCTTGCTCGATTTAGCGGCGAAGGGGGCGCATAGCTGGCCGGACAGCTTAGTGCAAGTTTAAACAAGCTTTTTTGCAACCTGTATTTCGCCCACCCTACGGGAAGCAAGCTACATCCCCAGCCCTTATATCTTAAGAACTAGGGAGAAGGGAGCCTGAACTCTTGTTCCCTCGCCCCTTGGGATAGGGATAGAGTGAGGGCAGAGTGCAGAGTCAGGCAATGCACAGAAGGTTTGCCTAATCCTGCATTAGAACGTTGAGAACACAGAGAGGAGAGGGTGAGGATCTGCTGTACCCCTGCACCCCGCCCTAATCCAGAAAGCTATGGCTATATCTAGTACAGCAAAACGAAAGTTTTGTCAGGGGTGAAGGGTTTCCACCCCTTCTTGGGGGCGAAGCCCCCCAACCCCCATGTTGCAAAATTTACTGTTTGCAACACTAGGATGGATCACCTTGACAAAGCAAATGGAAATTACTTTACCCGCTTGCTCAAGAATTGGGATGGGAAGAGTAGCCATTCGGCAAGGTTTCCGACAGTCGAATTAAGGCAGATTCCACTTCTGGAGAGAGTTGCAGTGACCCTGAACGAACATGCAAATCGGTTTGGGGGAAGGGAATTTCAATTTGCTGCTGGCGCAAGGCATCAAAGATCCGAAAATAGAGGTCACTCGTGATCACAAACTGGCGGTTGGGTTCTGCAATCCATATCAACAGTTCAAAATTGAGCGCACTATCGCCAAATCCCTTAAAAAATACCTGGGGAGATGGATTTTGCAGCACACTGGGATGTCCACTCGCGGCTTCTATTAGCGTGGTCCGAACTTTCTCAGGATTGGCGTGGTAAGAAACTCCTACCGGAAGATGAAGCCGTGAGACAGGGTTACGGTGGCTCCAGTTGATTACCTCTTGCTGCAAAAAGCGAGAGTTTGGCACGATGATGGACACATGATCCAGGGTTCTAATCTCGGTACTGCGGGCACCGAGGCGCTCTACCGTACCGTTGAGGTCGCCCACCTGCACAAAGTCACCCACCTGAATTGGGCGTTCAAAAACCAGGACTAAACCACTGACAAAGTTTTTCGCAATATCCTGTAAACCAAAACCGATTCCAATCCCTAGAGCACTTGCCAGGATTGTCAGTGAACTGATGTTTAAACCCCAAATTTGCAACAGGATTAACGCGCCCAGGATCATCAGGGTATATTTGGTCAGCGTTGCGATCGCCTCCTGTGCTCCCCGGTTAATTCCGGCGGCACTGAGAACCCGTAGCTTGAGAAAATCTGTCAGGATTCTGACAAAGACAACTAACCCAAACAGCAAGGCAGCCAGAATCAACAGATCCAAAAATGAATAGCTTGCCCGATCAAGAGTCAGAATCGGTGCCGTAAAAGTTGTCAGCAGAACCGATGTAATTTTGTAGCTCCAGCGGCGGGTGAATGGAAATAGATTGGCAATATAGAGGGTAGTTACAATTCCTAAAAACACCCTGGCAACTACCAGAACTAGCTTAGAGAGTACCTCTAAACCAGTAGAGGACTCAGAAACGGACAAGCCTTCAGCCGTGGGTAACCTGCGACGAACTGCCCTAGAGAAACGCTGGGTCAGCCATCCCAACCCCCAAAAAAGGGCGATCGCCACCAACAAAGTGCCAACTGCTTGCACAACCGCACTCCGGAAATAGGCTGGACTCCTTTCAGTCTGGGCATTTTGGAGGGTTGCTTGCAGTTGTTTTGCCCATACTTCTGCCTGCTCAGTTGCTGAACTGGGTGGAACCACATCTAGTTGAGTCACCGTGAGCAAATGGCGATCGTTCAACAAAATGGTTGGCTGGTTATTGCGCTGTTCAGTCCTGATTTGAATCGGCTGGTTAGATTGAACTGCCTCTCTCAGTTGCAGATTAATCAAATCAGCCCGCTCCTGGGCTGTGAACTGTTCTGAGCGACTAATTTGAAAAACTGGTTGCCCATCTAACACCACAGCCGCCTGGGTGGGAACCTGTGCTGTCACTGGACTCAGCCAAATTTCCACCATCAGAAAGAGGCTAATTCCGAGCATCCACAAAACTTTTCGCCAAACTCGAACGTATCCGCTACGTCTCATCACCATTTTCTGACCCAATACAAATCAACGACTGCTCAACGGGATCATTAGGTAGGTGGAATCAAAACAACCAGTCACTAACCACTAACCACTAATGCCCTGTTTTTCCCTGTAAACATTTGTAATCAACAGCGCAATGTTTCCGCCTCTCTCTGAAGACTTCTTTAAGAAGGCGAATGCCCCTTCGCTAGCCCCCCTCACTCCGGCAGGAGGTTACCGTGATGAAAAGCCCCTGGAAAACCACCCTGATTAAAGCAATCATTTGGCTAACGGCTGAAATTCTATTGACTATTGTTGGGCTGGATAATTTGGCTGACTACAGTGAATTTGTGTTTGAGCCAAACGGGTTCCACGAACCTGCGGCGGTGCTACATTCATCCACCTTCTGACCACCTCCTAAACTAAAACATCGCTGGTTGCTCGAATTTTGTCGATCCACTCCTGCATCCCATCGGTGTTCAGACGATAGCTGAGGGGATGGGCAATCAGGCGGGCAGTACTTTCAAACAGCACATCGGTTTCAATCAAACCATTTTCCCTGAGCGTTGTCCCCGTTGCCACCAAATCGACGATCGCCTCCGACATACCTGTAATGGGTCCCAACTCTACCGAACCCGACAGCGGCACAATCTCGACCGGCAAATCCAGACTGTTGAAATACTCACGGGCACAGCGAACAAACTTGGATGCCACCCGCCCATACAACGGTAGCTCTAGCGCTGAACGGTATGGACTATTTTTTTTCACCGCCACCGACATCCGGCATTGACCAAACCCCAAGTCTGCCAGATGTGCCACCTGCGGCACCTTTTCTCGCAGCACATCATAGCCCACCACCCCTAATTGCGCCTGACCATACTCCACATACACGGGAACATCATGGTTTCGCACCAATAGAGCTTTTGCTGTATTCGTCGGATCATTAATCTGCAATAGGCGGTTAGAGGGTTCTAGAAAGGCACCAAAATCAAGCCCGATCGCCTTCAGCAAGCGAATGCTATCAGACAGGAGGGCACCTTTAGGAAGAGCGATGGTGAGCATGGTGAAGTTTTGAGTTTTGAGTGAAAAGTTGGGAGAGAAGAGTTTTGAGTTTTGAATAGAGGAAGATAATAAGTACGGTTGGGCTGCTTAGGCCATTTTGGCTCCACACTATGGGGCGGCTGGTTTCCAGCGTTTGCAGTCCGTTTTAACAATTCGGATGATCGTGTTTATTCATAACTCCTACTTATAACTCATAACTCCTCACTAAACTCGTTACTCATCACTTTTGCCATGCGAATTCTTCTGGTTGATGACGAAGCCGAAATGGCTAATCCTCTGAGCCATATTTTGAGCCAGCAGGGGTATGAGGTAGACGTGGCATACGATGGCGGCAGGGGAAGCCAACTGGTACAGGAAAACCATTACGACCTGCTGATTTTAGATTGGATGTTGCCTAAACCCTCAGGGTTGGAAATTTGTCAGCAGTTGCGATCTCGGGGCGACACCACCCCAGTCCTCTTCCTGACAGCAAAAGACACGATTGATGACCGCGTACAGGGACTTGATGCCGGGGCAGACGATTACCTGGTTAAACCGTTTGAGCTGCGAGAACTACTTGCCAGAGTACGAGCATTGCTCCGCCGCCCACCAACCCTGGAGTCTTCCCCCTCAACCCAGCGTCTACAGGCTGATAATCTGGAACTAGACCCAGTTAATCAATTGGCATACCGTCATGGACGAACAATTGAGCTTTCCGAAAAAGAAACTCAGTTGCTGGAATACCTGATGCGCCATCCCAACCAGGTGCTTACCCATGACCAAATTCATCAGTATCTTTGGGGTGATAGTGATGGGAAACCAACCAGTAACGTCCTGGCGGCTCAGATCCGACTATTACGCCGCAAAATCGAAGCAGAAGGTGAACCACCCTTGATTAATACTGTCTACGGCAGGGGATATCGTTTGGGTTCATAGATTAAGGAGAAATGTCAAGGAATCATGAATTTTCCTTAAAGTGGCTCAATCCTTTTACTGGCAGAGATTTCAGGCTTTTGAGTGGGAGGCGGACTCCAAAAAAAATCTATCTTGTGGTAAATTAACAAAGATTTTGAAAAATGTATTATCTAACACAGCCTTATCAATCTCTTGTGCATCTCATTGAAGTCTATATAAACCATGCCAATTTTTGGACTCGTGTGGGTTGCTTCCTGGGTGGGATGTTTCTTCTCTTCCAGTCAGGAAATGCTACAGGCACCCAGCTATCCAGCGTGTGCTCTGTCGGTTCAATCTTCGAATAACCCTGACCCTTTTCTCAATCAGCAGATCGCGCTAACCGTAAAACTTCAACCAGTCGTCAATTTCTCATCGTTACCCCAGCAGGTACGTCAGCCTCAAGTTGCAGGGGTTTCTGCCAGATACAATCGCACCAAACCTGTTCAGATTTCAACCCAGAAGGGGTTTCTGCCTACCAAATCCCTCTCCCCTGTTAAGGGTGCAGCCCAGACAACTCAGCCTTTTGAATCGGGCAAATTATTTATCACTTTAAGGAGCTTGTTGTCAGGTGTGCAAGCTTCTTTTACAACACCCCCCCGCCCTCAGGTAGAGGTGGCTCCGGTCGTTAAGCGTGCAACTCCAAGCCAGTCAAAGGATGCCAAACGGATCCGTTTGGATCGATGTTCTTTAATGCCAGATTCGGAGAAACCCTTAACTGCGGGTAATCACCAACATTTTCAAGTCAAGTTCAAAGGGCACGTCGTTGGTGAGGTGTTAGATCAGCAAGAAGCCCAGTTAATTGCTAAACAATTGGAGCAATGGTTGGCTGATTCAACCCTGAAGCAATCTCATTTACAGCCAGGGTTGGTGGAGGGCATGCCCGCAGTGAAATTGGGCGATCGCACACTCTTTAGCCTGAATCACAAGCTGGTTCAAAATGAGAACTGCAATCTTGAAATGCTGGCAATTCAGTGGACCAATAACCTGCGAACGGCTCTTGCAGAACCCCCTTTAACCTTAGTAGAGGCGCAGGAGAAAATTTACCAGCTAGAAGCGACCGAAAAAATCATTCAAGGACTTGCTTCCTGGTACGGTCCTTACTTTCATGGACGGCAAACGGCTACTGGTGAGGTGTTTGACCAAAATGGGTTCACGGCAGCTCACCCATCCCTGCCCTTTGATACCTACTTAAAAGTCACCAATCAACTTAACGACAAATCGGTGATCGTGCGTGTCAACGACCGGGGACCCTATGTTGGCGATCGCGCCCTTGACCTTTCCCGCGAAGCTGCCCGCTATCTAGACAGCGAAGTTACAGGAGTTATTCCAATTAAAGCGATTATCATGAAGCCCAGCCCCGGTCAGGCTGACCAAACGGTTGCCAATGCAAAGCTATAAGTTTGCGCCCAGAGGCAGAACAATATGCCGATTATCATCAATTATCAACCGTCCCTCTTCCCGCAGTTGACCCAAAAGACGAGTCACGGTCACACGAGTTGTCCCAATCGCACTGGCTAGATGTTGATGAGTTAATCGGACGCTAAGACGAGTGCCTTCAGCCACCGGCTGCCCTACTTCCATTTGCAGCAACAACAGCAATTGTCGCAGGCGGTCTTCTACCCTGCGACACCCAACCATTGCCAGCATTGCCTCTGTTTGCCGCAACCGGCGAGCCAGATGATGAAAAATTTCCCGCGCTAGAGTAGGAGACTGCTCAATTTCTGTCATTGAAAAGCTCATCAAATCCACATCTGACAAAGCCGTTGCCTGATAGGGGTGAATTAGGGTTAACGGCATCCCAAATGGCATTGACGGACCCGCCAGACCTAACAGCGATTCATCTCCACTGGGATAAAGAGTACTCAGTTGGACAACCCCTCGATAGACAATCCAAAGATCCTGAGTTGTCATTGGAATCGGTTGACCCGCGCGATAGCCAGACAGATTCCTTCCCTGATACAGTCCCTCCAAAAGCTGCCTTAGATTAGGCTGATGTGCCGTTCTGGAGGCGGGAGATTGAAGCATACGGATACCTTGCGATAGGAGCCATGGAGGCAGTCTAGCCCGCCAATTTGAAGAATAGTTAATTAACAGGTTGGCTCCAGGTTAAGGAAGGGGGATGGGGAAAGTAAGTCAGAAGGCAAAAGTCACATGAGGGCAGTGCAATGTTCATCAGCTTTCCAGAAAAGTTTCACATCGCATTACTAACAACCAGCAACTAACAACCAACAACTCCTCACTCCTTACCCAATCGGCAACAGCACTTGAGAAGGACGATCGCCCCCACAAAATACCGTCACAGTAATGATTTGCTGATCAGTCAAATGGGTTTCCCCGGCGGCTATCCCGGTGCCTGCATTAATGGGATAGGCAGGAAAGCAAGCGGCACTGAGGCTAAGGCGGAGGGCATTGCCCTGATTCAGGCAGATACAAGTTGGTTGCAGGGTTACCTGAACGGGGTTGGTGGATTGTCCTGGATTGATGCGGACGTACCCCTGGCTGAAGTTGTAAGCACTGCCGTTGGGATGGACTTCTGAAAGGATGACACAGAGGTCAAAGCTGGGAGTATCGGCAGTGCAGTAAATCAGAGCAATCACTTCCCCTGCAAGGGATAAATCTTCGCTCAGGGGTTCAGTGGTATAGGTCAGAATATCAGTGCGGCAGTCCAGACTGGCGCGATCGAAGGAGCCAGAGGGGATCGCCGCGTGACCTCCCAGGGCAGGCACAGGTCGCCAAGGGTCGTGAACAATAGAGTCGGGGATAGCGGATTCGGAACTGGGAATTGGAGATAGACGACCTTCGCGATCGCCCATCCCCGCCAGTCCCGTGCTTGTCAGGTAAAACGGCTTGGGGGTTTCACCGTTCCAGGTACTAAAAGAACGCCAGGAGTTACGCCCCATTTCAAACAGCAAAACAGGGGAACCTTTGGCAAAATGGGTGTCTGATCCTTTGAGGAAATGATCAAACCACTGGATTTGAAGGCGATCGCAAGGGCTTGCAGCCTCTGTCTCATAATCCATTGCGCCAACTCTGCGCCCCCAGGGAAGATGTGCCCAGGGACCCACTATCAACTCCTGTCGAAATTGACTGCGGACAGCCAATGCCTTGTACAGGTTCACCGTTCCGCGCAGGTAAGTGTCAAACCAACCGCCAATGTGCAACATGGGTAGATCGACATTGCCCAATAACGCTTTGGGCGAGAGAGCGTCCCAATACACTCCTGGTTCAGGATGGTTCAGCCACTCATGGTAGAAGGAGTCAGGGTCAAGCGCTTTCAGGATACTGGAGCGGGTTGGTACGGGGTCACAAAATCTCAAGTTCTTGGCTGCCATTGCCAGTGTGTAGTGCGCTTCCCCATCCCCCTTGAGGCGGGCAGTCTCGGCTGCTAGTTGGACTGCCCAACCCAGGTTTGCCTGCAAGCAGAATGCCCCCCCTTCGTATGCCCAGTCTGTATACAGGTCATAGCCCAACATCGCAGGGCAGAGGGTTTTCAGGGCTGGAGGCTGGTTGACTGCCGCATAAAGCTGAGTCATTCCCTGGTAGGAGAAGCCATACATCCCCACCTGCCCTGTGCTGCCCGCAAGCTCTGCTGCCCAGGTGACACTATCCTCCCCATCGGCAATTTCATGGGCAAACAGCCTGAACTCGCCTTCGGAAGTGCCGCGTCCACGCACGTCCTGAATTACTACGATGTAGCCATGCGCGGCGTACCAGGTAGGGTGAGCATAGACAACCGTGGAGGCGATCGCCCGCCCATAGGGTTGCCGCATCAACAGCACGGGAAACTGCCCCTCCGCTGTGGGACGGTAAATATCCGCATCCAACCGCACCCCATCGCGGGTCAGCATGGATGCCGTTTCTTTGGATACTTTCAGCATGAAAGGAAATCTAGCACAACACTGGTGACGGTAACCGCCGCAGCACTGCCATATCTTCTTCATCCAGATCTACGGGAGTCCCACTCCGGATGAGTTCGGCAAAATCCTCATTGGGCACCATAATGCACAAAGCGTAAAGCCGTTCGGGTCCAGTGTTGTGAATCTCATGAGTTCCCGTAGGAGGCACCAAAATGCTGTCACCTGACCGAATGACTACTGCTTTACCATCACAATGTGCCAGCCCTTCCCCCTTCAGCACAAAGAACATTTCAACGGCAAGCTGGTGACGGTTGGGGGGAGTTTTGCCACCCACATCAAAAATCTCGACACATAAGGTCAGGGACATATTGGCAGACTGAGGATCAAAGACGATCGCCAATCGGTTCGTATCCTGGGGACTGATGCGAAATGCCTGGTAGTCCATGGGGGACTTCACGACCGGAATCACACAGCTTTCAGAATCCATAGGAATGCTCCTGAGAGGGGGGATGGGGGAGAGGAGAGGGAAGAGAGGAATTGAGAGTTGAGGGTTGAGAGGTTTGAGTTGAGGGAGAGGTGAGGTAACAGGTTTTACTGTGAGCGTCAAGCAAACGGTAATCAAGAGCTTTGGTCAGGTATTAGAGGTTCAATTCGCAACTCAAGGGGTTTCGGTTTTGATGGCATCCAAAATTGAGTGGGAATCGGCTGCAAACCCAAAGCACTGGTTGACGTTGTAGAGCGTTGCCTGCCAGCAATAGTGCGGTGAAGTGGTTGCAGTGCAATCTTTGACCAGAATGCAGTCGTAGCCTAAGAAATTAGCATCTTGCAAAGTCGCCATGACGCACTGATCAGCGTTTACTCCCCCAAACAATAGCGTTGTTTTACCCAGGTTTTTGAGGATGCTATCAAGCGGGGTGTCCCAGAAGCCACTCATTCGGTATTTGTCCACACGAATGTCTTCTGGCTTCTGCTCTAGCTCGTCTACAACGGCAGCAGCCCAACTGTCTTTAATTAACACCGGAGCACCATTGGCAGGTAAGGCATCGCCTAAACCCACGCCCTCTCCACTGGCGTTATAGACATGGCGCAGTCCGGCACTGATGTTGAGCAGATCAGGACGGTTCCCCCAATTCAGCCAAATCACGGGCACCTGGGCACTCCGTAAACCTGGAAGCAAACCCTGGAGGGGCACAATGGGGGTACGGGCAGGGCTGACATCCACTCCAATGTGTGCCAGCCAGCCATTCGGGTGGCAAAAGTCATTCTGCATATCGATCACCAGCATGGCTATTTTTGCCAGATCCAGACGCAGCGTTTTGGTGTCTGCTTTAAGGGTGATGAGTTTAGGTTCAAGTGGGGGACGGGTAAGGTCTGCAAAGTCTGCATTTACGGTCCAGGCATTGGGTGGAATACCGAGAGTTTTAAGGGGTACGTTCATAAATGATTTAGTCAGAATCAGATGTCTATTCGGATAGGGCACGGAGACATTTCAAACTGCCACAAGCGCCCGTGTGGATTTAACAACTGTATTCGACTCATCTTTACTACGGATTGGTTGGCGAAAAAAGTTCAAATTGACACTAAATGGGAAGGGTGAGGGGTAAGGGGTGAGGGAAAGGAGGAAGGAGGAAGAAACATATACCTCTAACTCAAAACTCATGGCAATTTGAACTGCAACCACAACAGATCCCGGTACGGGCTTGGCACTGCCAAGCCCCTCCTGAACTTTGATGTGCCCACAAATCCGTTTAAATCGGCATCAAAATTCTCAACTCCAACCTCTGAACTCTCAACTCAAAATTCTCAACTCAAACCTCTTCCCTTAAATCATTCATAGAAAAAAGGGGACTGAATTAGCCCCCTTTTTTAAGGTCGATTGATTGTGATTGCCAGGGGCGATCGCCCCTGGCAGACTCTAAACCATCTTCAGGTTGGGGTATTGCACCAACAGGTCATCGCTGGTCAAAACATCGCCTTCCGCTTGGGGAGTCCACAGCACTTCCAGAGCCAGCAGGCGATCGCTAGGTACGCCACCTAACTGCTGCAACGCCTGACGCAGATCATTGGAGTTGTTTACCGCAGGCAGACTGAGCTTGCCCTGACTGCCTACTAAAAGGGTGACCACGATATATTCGCCGGGGTCTTGCTGCATCAGGGAACCACCACTTTCAGTGCCAGCGATCGCTTGACGCTCGGCTGCCTGACGAAGTTGGCTATTCACATTAGAAAGGGTTTCGCCGCTGAACTTGCTGCGTTCAGATAACAGCATCCGGTTGAACTCAGTCTCGGCGGACTGGAGCCGAGTTTGCTGAACTGAGGAACCCGCATATACCCAATACTCAGGGTGACGCAGCAGTGCCAGAGAAGTTTCTTGCAGAACAGCAGATAAACCGGCAGTAGAACTGGTATCCGCTTTCAATGCCAGCTTATTCAAATCAGTTTGCAGTTCCCGTGCTTCCGCCAGTAGCCCAACCTGAAGGCGAACAACGGAAACGGTGGGATCCGCAACCTCATAGCCTCCCATGCCATCGTCTCCCCTGAGTCGGCGGAAGGTGTTCACCAGAAACCCAGCGAGTGCCAGGAAAATCAGGATACTAAACAGCCCGCCCCCACCCACAAAGAAGGGAAAGGGGAAAACAAAGGGGACACCATATCCGCCGCCGTAGCCGTAGCCATAGCCACCACCAGGAGGCGCATAGGTGCGGGGAGCAGAGTAAGTCCGGCTGGGTGCTCTAAAAGAGCCACCGCCAATTCTGCCGCCACCAGGAGCTGCCAGAGCACCATCAGCATGGCTAAATGCTAAGGCTAGCACTAGACCGATAGCCAACAGCGACTTGAGCAGCGGCTTGATAAGTGAAGTGATTTTGTTTCGCATAAACGTGCCTACCCAGACGCTTCGTAAATGACAGTTAAATCTGTCGTCTTAAATTCAGATCTCGCTCTAAAGTAATAATCTACCGGGTTCAAAGAGCGCCTTGAACGAAATTCATGCCTTATTAAGAGTTGTGAATTTGCTTACTACTACTTTATCGCTTTCCATCGGCTTAGAAAATCGACCAAGAGACACTTTTGGGCTGGATTACCGTACCGCACCAGTAGGGTTAATCCTTCGCTCCCTATCCTCCTATTAATTAGCAAGAACTAGTTGAATCCAGGCTGGGGCTGTGCTAATAATGTTAAGAATTGTAAACCTGGACGATTAAACTAATTCAGTTTCCATCTGAATCCAGGCATCAATTAGCCCTATAGCCAATAAAAAGCGGAAGGTAGAACTGATATGACCCAGACTCGACCCACAGCAACCCCAAAACTAGAAGAACCCAGGTTTGGTTTCAATGAGTATGCCGAGCGCCTGAATGGACGCGCTGCAATGATTGGTTTTGCCCTGACTCTGATTATTGAATACGTTACAGGACAGGGACTTCTGGAGTGGCTTGGCTTAGGCTAATCACGGCTAGTGTTGCAAACACTAAATTTTGAAACATGGGGGTTTGGGGGCTTCGCCCCAAGAAGGGGTGGACCCCTTCACCCCTTTCAAAACTTTCGTTTTGCTGTACTAGTAAGGCTTGGCGTAAATCTGGCTACCGTTCCTAGCACCTGACACCTAATACCTACCACCCTTTGAATGGTTGCCGAACTTCCACCTTGCTGCGCTAGTGTAGCCCTTACTCCTGCTAACTAAACGCCGACATTTTGGACTTCAAGCGCCTTGACTTGTTTCTGTGCCCACTGACGTTCTTTTATTGCAGGCTGAAAGTCAGGTTTGAGTTCCACTGCCCGGTCAAAGGAAGCGATCGCTTCCGTATATTGCTTTAAATCGCATAGTAACCGTCCTCGCCAGTACCAGGGAGTGGGGATTGTTGGTTTTGACTCTGCCGCCCGATCAAAACAGATAATCGCTTCTTGTAGCCGTTTCATGCGGGCTAAGGAGCCGCCTAAACCACACCAGGCATCCGTATTCCCTGGTTCTAGCTCCAGGGCACGGTTGTAGGAAGCGATCGCCAACTTGTAGCGCCCTAAAGCGAATAGAACATTACCCCGCCACTGCCAAAGGGCGGTGTCATCCGCGTAGATATGACTTGCCTGGTTATAAGCTGCCAGGGCTTCGACAGGTCGTTGCGCTTTTTCCAGGGTCCGTCCTTTGTGCAGCCAGTTTCGGTAGTCTTCCAGATGGTTAGAGCTAGTAGCGTGGGCGGGTTCCAGCTTTCCTGGTTCAGGTAGGGGCAGGCTAACACCCGTCTCTTCCTCAGCCGATTCAGAGTCAGTTATGGCTGCTTCTACCCGGCACTGGTGGTTAACAAACGTTTCCTCCTGAACCTCGGGCAAATTCGCGCCATTAGTTACTCCCAACAACCGGCGTTTGTAATCCTGCATCATCGATTCGAGTTCCTGCCCCTCAAACTCAGAGGTCGGCTGCTCCGAAATTCCGACCGAAACAATGGTTTCATCTTCTTCCTCAACTGGGGATGGAACCACTTTGGACTGCATCTGGTTCAACATGCGTCTGCGTCCATCAATGGCTGCCTGGAAGTCCGGTTTAAGCTGCACTGCCCGGTCGTAGGAAGCGATCGCATCTTCAAAAAGTTGCAACTGCTCCAGCAGTCGTCCCCGGTCGTGCCATGCCCAGAAATTATCGGGTTGAATTTGAACAACCTTGTAGTAGGAGGTGATCGCCTCCTCATAACGATTCAGCTTCTCTAAGAGATTGCCCTGCTTGAACCAGGCAACATGGTCATCTGGCTGAATTTCAACCACCCGGTTATATGCCTCTATCGCTTGCTCATAGCAGTCGAGGTTCTCTAGTGCCATGCCGCGCATTAACCAGGGAATCGGATCGTTTGGGTTTTCCTCGATGGCGCGATCGCAGGAAACCACGGCTTCATCGTAGTGCTGCAAGTGGTACAGCGTATCCACCCGGCTCAATTGGCTCAACACCCGCTTACGACTTTCGACCGCCAGTTGAAAGTCTGGCTTTAGTTGCACTGCCCGATCATAGGAAGCGATCGCATCATCGCAGCGTTGGAGGCTCTCCAGTACTTTCCCCCGGTCGTGCCATGCCCAGTAGTTATCCGGTTGCAGTTCCACCACCTGCTCATAAGCCTGGAGTGCCTCTTGATGGCGATTCAACTTTTCCAGGACTCCGCCCCGCTTGAACCAGGCGAGATAGTCTTCTGGATGGAGTTGCACCACCCGTTGAAAGGATTCCACCGCATCCTCATAGCGTTTCAAATTCTCCAGGGCAATTCCCCGCTTAAACCACGCCAGGTAATCATCGGGCTTTGCCTGAATCACCCGGTCATAGGCAGAAATTGCCTCCTTGTAACGCTGAAGCTGGAACAAATCATCTCCCCGCTCTAGCCATGCCAGATGTCCATCAAAGCTAACCAGGGTTTGCTCGGTCAGCAGGGAAGTAATTGGTGCGGTCTGGGTCAGTGATCGCAGTGCGTCCAATGCCTCTTTAGCAGAGGAATAGCGCTGGCGGAAATCGTAGCGCACCATCGTGTCCAGGATATTGGCAAACTCTGGGCTGACCTGCACCTGGTCACGCCAAATGATTTCACTGGTCTTGGGGTCCTCCTTGAGTTTCTTGGGATAAACCCCGGTCAGACATTGAATTGCCAACATCCCAACGGCATAGACATCACTGGAAAACCGGGGTTTACCTGCAAGCTGCTCGTTCGGCATATAACCTGAGGAGCCAACGGCGATCGTCACGCTTGCCTGATCTGGAGACTCATACGCCTCAATCCCAATTTGCTTGACGGCTCCAAAATCAATCAGGATAATGCGGCGATCGCCCTTGCGCCGGATCAGGTTGGAAGGCTTGATATCCCGATGGACCACCTGCTGCTGATGAACAAACTCCAGGACGGTTAAGGTTTCCTGGAGCAGATCGATCACTTCAGCTTCCGTAAACTGCTTCCGTGCCTTAATTTCCCGACTGAAGACCTCTCCCTCAACAAACTCTTGCACCAGATAGAAGTCTGTGTGGTCTTCAAAGTGGGCAAACAACCGGGGAATCTGGTCATGGTTACCCAGGGCATAGAGAACCTGAGCTTCAGTATCAAACAACCGTCTTGCCGTTTGCAGCGCTTCCAAATTGGTCATTCTGGGCTTTAGCTGCTTAACGACGCATTGAGGTTTACCCGGTAGATGCAAGTCTTCAGCTAAATAAGTCTGCCCAAAACCACCGCCACCCAAGTGGCAGGTAATTTGGTAGCGCCCCCCAAGGATTTTACCCAGCATAGCGTGTGGAATGTGAGTGGTAGAAACTGCGTCGCCCCGATTCAAGAGAACTACTGGATCCTTGGTACCAGTTTCGGCAGGATAGAATCATCCGTAGCCATTCCAAGTTATTGACTGGATTCAAATGAATTTTCCTAATTAACTCCGAGAATCTACCTAAAGATCCAGAATGCTGGAGGTTCAGAGAAGTTCCACCGCATCCTCTACTTTATTAACGCTTCATGGTAAAAGTTGGACACTAGTATGCTTAGGGCGTAAGTTCGGCAACCATTCTAGGGGTGTCAGGTGCCAGGTGTCGGTAACTGGTCATTGGTGATTGGTAGCCAAAGAAGCCTCTCCTCTCCCCTCCCCCCGCTCTCTTCTTCCCTCTCCCCCCGCTCTCACTGGCTATGTCATCCCTAAAAAACCTTACTCCTAAACCGATCAAGCGTCGAAAAAATCTGTGGTTTGAGCGGTTTATCGCGATCGCTGCCTCCGCTAACCTGCTGTTGGTTCTGTTTGACCTGACCTATATCAACTGGCGCAACTTCTGGTTGCAGGGAAATGTGGTGATTCCTTTCACGAATCAGCAAATTCATATTCCACAACCTGTCGTTTCCTGCCCAGACCGTTCCGTAGAAAGCGGGGATCCGCCACGAATGGTGCTGCAATCAGCAATCACCTGTGCCTATGACCCAGTCAAGGGTATTCAGCCCCACCGAGATACCCAACTTTATCTGAATACTGTCGTCACTCTTCAGCAACAAGTCGAGCAGAAAGGGCTGGCAAATGGGTTGAAGTCGCCTGAAGTACAGGCAACCCTAAAAAGCCTGCGCCAGTATAGCACTGACATGATTGAAACCAATCCGTTTGAAATTGCAGACAAAAGTGGCACGCTGGAAAGGATTAAAAACCGAATGCGGCGACATTTTAGCGCCAGACACAAGAAACCCAAATTGTCGAACCGGGAAGCATTCGATTTATTCTGGAGTACCCAACATCTGACCCCTGCCAACTGGAGTCAGGAGATAGGGTGGTTCAATCAAGAAATTGCTCCCTTGATAGAAACTAATTTCTACCGCACCCTTGACGAAAATGGACTGTTTACCAACCACTTTTGGCTGCTGGATGCACCCTTCGTCCTCTTGTTTTTCCTGGAATTTTTGGCACGGACTTACTACATCAGCCGCCGCTATCCCAGCTTACGCTGGCTGGATGCCATGTTCTGGCGCTGGTACGACGTGCCCCTCTTCATCCCCTTTAGTCTGTTTATGCCGGTTCTGGCTTTGACCCGGGTCCTATCCACTGCAATCCGATTGCATCAAGCCGAACTCATCGATCTGCATGAAATTCGTGACCAGGTAAGGCGAGGAGTGGTCGCTGATATTGCCCAAGAACTGACAGAAGTGATTATCATTCAGCTATTAAATCAGATACAAAGTGCGATTCGTCGAGGTGAGCTAACAGGATTGCTAGAACGTTCAGGGCAGAGACGTTATATCGATCTCAACGATACGAATGAGGTGGAGGCGATCGCGAACCACATCATCGAACTCTCCGTCAATCAGGTGTTTCCAAAAATTCAACCCGATTTAGAGGCACTCCTGCGTCACTTGCTCGACAAGGTTCTAAACCACTTGCCCGCCTATCGAGCTTTGCACTCCCTACCGGGGATAGGGCACCTGCCGGACCAGATCACTGAACGATTAGTTTCCGATATGACCCAGCTGCTCCACAACTCTATGAAACCAGGAGTGGAAGACCCCGTCTTAACTGAACTTTCCACACGCCTGATGCAGAATATTGCCAAAACATTTGTTGCCGAAGCCAAGCAACAAAACACACTCCCCGAACTGGAACGACTGTTGAGTGACTTAATCGAAGAAATCAAAATCAACTACGTTCAACAACTTTCCGAAGAAGACATTGATGTGATTCTGGAACAAACTCGTCAACTGCACCAGCTTCCCAGGAAGGAGGGGTGAGTGGGTGTTAGGTGTTGGTGAGGAGCAGAGGTTTCCTGGCTATCCAATTAGCAACCACCTATTAATGACTACCCATTACTAAGGATTGAGAATTGAATAACTCCGTATACGGGCAGGTTTAACGGTACAACACCCACTTGGCAACAGTATGGTGGTGCCGAACTCGCCCCTACCCAATCCTCAACCTGATTGAATTTCCGTTCCTAACCGTTGACACCTGACACCTGACACCTAACATCTACTGACTCCTGCCTACTCATCAAAGCTTCCCCCAACACTGATTCCACTACCAAAGATCTCTGCTCCGGTGATGTCAATGTTGCTTAGATTGGCACCAATGGTGCTGGCGTGAAACAGTCTGGCGTTGGTCAGGTCTGCGCCTGCCAGGTTGGCTTCGTCCAGAATGGCATTGGTTGCAAAGGCTTCGGTTAGATTGGCACCGCGCAGGTTGGCACCTGTGAGGTCTGCCCCTTCCAGGTTAGTATTTTTCAAAATAGCTCCCTGCAAGTTGGCATCTCGCAGGTCAGCGCCAATCAAGTGTGCACCTGTGAGGTCTGCCCCTGCCAGGTTACAGCCAAAACAGGCTCTTGTTTCTAGCAACTGCTGAACATGGGCAGGATCGGCGGCTCTCACTGGAAGTGCCAGCGACATTGTGGTGACCAGGGCGATCGCGGAAAAAATAGCTGCCTTCATAATCCTTGCCTCCTGCGGCACAAACCTTCCAATTAGCTTCTACACCAGACCAATTGCAGAATTCGGAATCGTCAGAATGTTGACGGGGAAACGTAGGGTTAAACTGCGTCGGTCAACTGCAAAAGCTCTCTACTACCAGGTTCGCATATTTCTCTGAAGCTGCCTCATCCCATCGGATGAACCGAATGGTCAGTATTTCGAGGGTTGCGGGTAGCTTTCGGGAGGGCTGGTTAGCTACCAAAAGGCGCAGATTTCGGATGCCATCCCGATTTTCTTATCCCTCCCCATTTACGGTATTGTTGGAAGAGGAATTGCCCTTGAAGCCTGATCTAAGAGCCTCTATCAATGACTTCCGTTCTGCCAGAATCTCCCAAGCACAAGAAAGCAAAAGCTCTTAAACCTTCCAGTCGCCGCCCTGCCAAAGAACTGTGCAGCGAGTGTGGACTGTGCGACACGTACTACATTCACTACGTTAAAGAAGCCTGTGCCTTTCTGAACCAGCAAATTGCCGACCTGGAAGAACAGATTCATGGGCAGAGCCGCAATCTGGAGCAACCGGATGACTGGTACTTCGGTGTTCACCAGGACATGATGGCAGCGCGGAAGCAGGAGCCAATTCCGGGGGCACAGTGGACAGGCATTGTCAGCACGATCGCGATCGAAATGCTAACTCGCGGCATGGTGGAAGGCGTTGTATGTGTGCAAAACACCGAGGAAGACCGATTTCAACCCAAGCCAGTCATTGCCCGTACCCCAGAGGAGATTCTGGCAGCACGGGTCAACAAACCTACCCTGTCGCCCAACCTGTCTGTGCTGGAGCAGATTGAACAGTCGGGCATGAAACGGTTGCTAGTAATTGGGGTAGGCTGTCAGATCCAGGCACTCCGCGCCGTTGAGCAAGAACTGGGATTGGAAAAGCTGTATGTGTTGGGCACTCCCTGTGTGGATAACGTCACCCGTGCTGGATTGCAGAAATTTCTGGATACCACCAGCCGATCGCCCGATACGGTTGTCTACTACGAGTTCATGCAGGATTTTCGAGTTCACTTCAAGCACGAAGATGGCTCCGTCGAAACCGTTCCTTTCTTTGGGCTAAAGACCAACCAGCTAAAGGATGTGTTTGCCCCTTCCTGCATGAGCTGTTTTGACTATGTCAACTCCCTGGCAGACCTGGTCGTGGGCTACATGGGTGCCCCCTTTGGCTGGCAGTGGATTGTAGTGCGAAACGATCGCGGCAAAGAAATGCTGGATCTGGTCAAAGATCACATTGAAACCCAGCCAGTCATGTCCCAGGGCGATCGCCACAATGCCGTGCAACAGAGCATCCCCGCCTACGATAAGGGCGTAACTTTACCCATGTGGGCAGCCAAGTTAATGGGCGTGGTGATTGAAAAAATTGGTCCCAAAGGCTTGGAGTATGCCCGGTTCTCGATCGACTCCCACTTCACCCGCAACTACCTGTACGTCAAGCGCAACCATCCCGAAAAGTTAGATGCCCATGTCCCAGAGTATGCCAAACGAATTGTGGAACAGTATCGGTTGCCGGAGTAAGTGTCAGGGAGGAGTAAAGTGCGGGGTGACAGGTGTGTTGAGTCCTTTTAGCTTTTAACTATAATGACACTAAGTTAAATTAGCATACGTGTAGAAGCATGAATTCTCTAGCCTTTTTATACACCTTAATGGGTATTTGCCTCTCTAATCCTTGATGGAACCGTTGGTGATTGTAGATTGTGCTGCGGTGGGCTTGGGAAAACTGCTGTTTGAGGGCTTGAGCGATGCAAATCGACCCGTGGGTAGGATAATCTCGCCGATAAGCCAGCACCGCTTACTTATACCGGGGTCACAACTCGTTTGCGTCGCGTTGGAGGGTGGCGAGGCGTTGCATAATGGGAATATGAAATCAGGGTGAAACCGATGCAATGTCCCGAATGTGGCTCAACTGACATCAGTAAGAACGGCAAGCAAAGAGGTAAACAAAATTACCTCTGCAAAACCTGTCGGCGGCAATTTATCGA
>NZ_JBXBCF010000111.1:0-25091 GCF_056784235.1 Kovacikia sp. CALU 1929 | reverse complement strand
GATCTGCGGGCTTTAACTCGTTACATATATTTCGATAGTTGGGATCATTTACTCACCTTCATGCTTAAAGGACTAGAGCTAAATATCCCACCGAATACCAGTTGAATTTCCATAATGAGAATTGCTGAGCCATTGATGGAAATATCACACAAATGGCTGCGATCGCTTATACTGAAATCAATCACTCGATCAATGGCTTACCGCTACAAGTTCTCCTGACAAGGATTATTGATCGTTTCCAGATAAAGTTTTTTCCATTTCCATATTCAACTATTCAACCGTAACGCTTTTGGCGAGATTCCTTGGCTGGTCTACGTCCAAGCCTCTCCGCGCCGCAATGTGATACGCCAGCAGTTGCAGGGGAATCACCGTCACAATCGGTGACAAGATCTCATCCACATGGGGAACGGGAATCAGGGTATCAAACGTGTCTGCCGCTTCCTGTTCATCCATTGGGGTGACTCCGATTAAACGGGCATCCCTTGCTCTGGCTTCCTGGGCATTCGAGAGCACCTTTTCAAACACCGTTCCTGGCATCGCGATCGTCACTACTGGAACTTTCGCATCCAGCAATGCGATCGGTCCATGTTTCATTTCGCCAGCCGGATAGCCTTCCGCATGGATGTAGCTGATTTCCTTCAGTTTGAGGGCACCCTCCAGGGCGATCGGGAAATTGATGCCCCGTCCTAAAAAGATGAAATCCTGGGTTTCAGCAAAATCGTGTGCCAGTTCCTCAATGTAGCGTTCCTGACTTTCCAAAATCATTTCAATTTCAGCCGGAAGTTGGCGCAGCCCTTGCAGAATTTTTTCCAGTTGGTCTAGTGAAACAGACTGGCGACGGAATGCCAGATCGATCGCCAGGGCATAGAATGCCATCAGTTGGGCTACAAAGGTTTTGGTTGCTGCCACACCAATTTCAATTCCGGCATGGGTATCAATGATGTGGGGCACCAGATTTCCCAGGGAACTTTCGGGACGGTTGGTGATGCCTAGCAAATGCGCCTGAAACTCGGATGTTTTGTGCGATCGCCGTCGCATTTCCATTTCCAGGGCTGCTAGAGTATCTGCCGTTTCCCCTGACTGCGTTACCCCAATCGTAAGCGTGTGAGGGGTGAGGGGTGAGGGGGAATAGCGAAATTCCGAGGCATACTGCACCTGGGTTGGAATTCCCGCCAATTGTTCCAGCAAATACTTACCGACCAGTCCGGCGTGCCAGCTTGTGCCACAAGCCACAATCTGAATATGTTGCAGATCCGTGTAAAATGCCTCCGGCAAATTTAACCGGACAGGAGACTGAGTTGGGTGAGATGCACTCCACGCAATGTCAAAGTAAGCCTCCAGACATGCCCGCACCACTCCCGGCTGTTCATAAATTTCCTTCAGCATGAAGTGTTTGAAGCCCTGCTTTTCTACCATCACAGGGTTCCAGTTCAACGTGCGGGGAGTTTTCTTCAACCGTTGCCCTTCAAAGCTGTAAATTTCAACTCCCAGAGGAGTCAGCCGTGCCAGTTCGCCGTTGTCTAAGGGCAACACTGCCCGTGTATAGGGCACCAGTGCGGGTGTATCAGATGCACAGTAGAACTCGCCCTGCCCAAAGCCCAGCACCAGCGGAGCCTGCTGGCGGGCAACAATCAGGTCATCGGGATAGTCAGCGGAAATGACGGCGATCGCAAATGCCCCCTTGAGTTGAGTCACAGCCTGACGAACGGCTTCGAGCAAGGGTGATGGGGAGATGGGGAGATGGGGTGGTGGGGTGTGGGTGACTTCTCTGCTTTTCCACTCCGCCACTCCTTCACTCCTGGCTGCTGACTCCTGACTCCTGATTCCCTTTAGACACTCTGCAATTAAGTGGGGAATCACTTCCGTATCAGTATCAGAGCGGAACTCATGTCCTTTGGCTTTTAACTGCTCCCGTAACTCTCGATAGTTTTCAATAATCCCGTTCTGGACTACTGCAATGCGTCGAGCAGTATCCATGTGAGGATGGGCATTATACTCCTCTGGTTTGCCGTGGGTTGCCCAGCGGGTATGACCAATCCCAATTTGAGATGGATTAATTTCTCCTTCTAGTTTTTCTTGCAGATTGTGCAGTTTACCTTTTGCCCGCACACAATGGATCTGCCCTTCCAGCACCGTCGCAATCCCGGCAGAGTCGTAACCACGATACTCAAGCTTGCGTAGCCCTTCCAAAAGAATTTCACTTGCCATCCGGGTGCCGATATAGCCAACAATTCCACACATGTGACCCAACTCCTACGCAGCTACCGTAATATACTGCGTTTTTTTTAACCTTTATAGAGTTAAAGTGTCCAGTTGAGGAAAGTAAAGCGGAAACTAGTGCAGTATCAATAAACCTTCTGGGCATCCCCCAACTCTGCCCTCACCCTAGCCCTCTCCCAAGGGGCGAGGGAACAGGAGTTCTGGCTCCCTTCTCCTTCTCCTCCTCTCCCATCCCCTCCCCCACTGCCTATTTTCATAGGAGAATAATGATTAGTTTTACAGATTGAGTTTTCTTCTGTCGGATCCAGCCCCCCCATGACCCAGCCCCAACTCGTTGCACTCGAACCTGGCGATCGCCCCATTTTGGAAGCGACAGAATTGACCCGTCGATTTGGCGGGCTGGTGGCGGTGAATCGGGTTTCGTTTCGGGTGCACCGGGGGGAAATCTTTGGGCTGATTGGTCCCAATGGGGCAGGTAAAACGACTCTGTTTAACCTGATCACTGGGCTGATTCAACGGAGCAGTGGACAAATGCTGTTGGAAGGGAAAGACATTTCCCGGTTGCGTCCGTTTCAAATTGCTAACCAGGGAATTGCCCGCACCTTTCAAAATATTCGGCTATTTAGCAATCTTTCAGCGGTGGAGAATGTCATGATTGCCCAACATGTGCATACTCGCAGTAATGTGTTTACCGGAGTTATGGGTTTGCCACCCGCCCCCCAGGAAGAAATCCAAATTCGGCAAAAGGCAATGGAATTGCTTGAGTTGGTTGGACTGAGCGATCGCGCCCAGGAAACCGCCAGCAACTTCTCTTACGGTGACCAGCGACGGCTTGAAATTGCGCGTGCCCTGGCATTGGAACCTAAAATCCTCCTGCTAGATGAACCCGCCGCAGGGATGAATCCGAATGAAAAACACCAGTTAAGCGAGTTCATTCGCACCATTCGGAATCAGTTCAATCTAACCGTGTTACTGATCGAGCATCATGTTCCCCTGGTGATGGGACTGTGCGATCGCATCGCCGTTCTACATTTTGGTCAACTTCTGGCACTGGGCGATCCAGCCCAGGTGAGAAATGACCCGGCAGTCATTGAGGCATACTTGGGAGCAGAATGAGGATAGGCAAATGCAAGGGCAGTACTGCATCCCTGTGTTTTGGGATGAAATATTTAACGGGTGAAGTAAAGGGTGAAGGAGTCAACCATGCCAGAGACGCGATCGCAAACCCTGGAAACCGCAGATTACGCTTTTCAGCAATTTACCCACGGTCTCGCATCAGGAGAATGGGAGCCATTCCTCAACCTCCTGACCCCTGATTTTGCATTCTGGTTTCCCGTCGGTCATTACCACGGGTTGAATACGGGAAAAGACCGTGCCGCCGAGTTCTTTCAATATGTCTCAGATACCTTTCAACCGGGCTTAACCATTACCCTGGACGGCATCACCAGTAATGAAACCACCGTCATCTTTGAACTTCGGAGCGAAGGTTTGATGCGTGGAGAACCTTACAAAAATCGGATCGCCATTGCTTTCGATGTTCGAGGTGACAAAATCTGTGGTTATCGCGAGTATCTAGGCAGCGACGGTAAATCGTATTAATTATGAATCCTGTGCAAAACTCTGCCCCTTTACTGGAAATTAAACAACTGAGCGTTAACTATGGCGGTATCCAGGCATTGCAGGC
This sequence comes from Kovacikia sp. CALU 1929, assembly GCF_056784235.1. Taxonomy (NCBI): domain Bacteria; kingdom Bacillati; phylum Cyanobacteriota; class Cyanophyceae; order Leptolyngbyales; family Leptolyngbyaceae; genus Kovacikia; species Kovacikia sp. CALU 1929. The sequence continues at coordinate 21,187 of NZ_JBXBCF010000111.1, read as the reverse complement.
GATCGATTTAACGGTTTACCCCGGCGAAGTCATTACGTTGATTGGGGCAAACGGTGCCGGTAAAAGTACGACACTGCGGGCAATTTCTCGCATTGTCAATTCCCGCGCAGGGCAAATCCTCTACAACGGGCAGGATATTACCCGTTGTCAGGCACATAAAGTTGTGCAAATGGGCATTGCTCACAGTCCTGAAGGACGACGCATCCTGGCTCGCCAAACGGTGCTTGATAATTTAGAACTGGGTGCTTATACCCGATCGGATCGCCTCAGCATCAAGTCGGATATCGAATATCAGCTCCGCACCTTTCCCCGTCTAGCAGAACGGCGCAATCAATTGGCAGGTACCCTTAGCGGCGGCGAACAGCAAATGCTGGCGATCGCCCGCGCCCTCATGAGTCGCCCTAAACTGCTGCTGCTGGATGAACCGAGCCTGGGACTGGCTCCGGCGATCGTCCGCGAAATTTTCTCAATCATTCAAAACCTGCACATGACCAGCGTAACCATCCTACTGGTTGAACAGAATGCCCACCTTGCCTTACAACACGCTGACCGGGGATATGTTTTGGAAGCCGGACGCATCACCCTCACCGGCAAAGCTACCCAGTTATTAAATGACGAACGAGTGAAACAGGCATACCTGGGCTAACCAGGCAAATAGTCAATAATACTTATCCCTACCCTCTATCCTTCTCCAAATCCAACTTCATCGTTGGCTCAGAAACAAGTAGATCTTGGCAAAGACTAAGTGAAGTGGAGATCAAGCCTTCTACAAGGTTCTAGGATTGTACATAGGAAATCCTTTTGACATTTCGATTCGTACCTATTGCCCCCCTTGTCTTAAGTTAAACTCTTGCAGAGAGTTTCAGTAAAACTTTCAGTTTTGAGTTTCAGTAAAACTTTCAGTTTTGGGTTTCAGTAAAACTTTCAGTTTTAGTGTGAAACTTCAACGTTGCAAAGTGTTTAACCTCATTAAAGCCCCCACAGATTCAACCCAATAGCGGCGCAGAATTGTGACGCAGAGAAACGGTGACTGGTGACCAAGAGTCCAAGTCACATATCGGCGTTTTCAGTTTTTGCAATTGAATTTCCCCAGCAGAGATTAGTGGTATGTCAAGAATTATTTTGAGGGTCGAAAACCCCAAAGTAACCACCCCTTGCCTATCCTAGACTCACAAACACAAAGTTGACAAACCACTACGCTGGCGGAACTAATTAAGACAAAACCTTAATTTGTAGGACTTCTCCTTTCCTCATCTTCAGTTTCACAACTGATATTGGGATTGCCGTATTTCCAATGCTTCTGTGAACGTCTAGCGATTACAGTCTACCTGCCAGCTATGAACATACTTGATGATGCTGCCTTAATTCTTCAGTTTGTTAAGCGAGAAGGAACCCTCGCTGCCAACCAAAGCCTTAGAATAGAGCCTGCTTTTGACTCTATCCAACTGCTCGCCAAGCGAGGTGGCTTAATTGCATCCATCAAGATGGCAAAAGAGGTTCCTACGGTAGCACTGCGCCAGGGTTCTGAGTACTGGAACCTGGTACATCAAATCCTGGTTCAAAATCACTTTATTCCAATCAATGGATCTGAAAAGTCAGGAATCATGCTCTATGAGCAACGCGAAATTCCTGAAGGTTATAAACTGAACTGTGCTGAAGCCAGGTTTTTGTGGAAAGAATGGTGGACCCATGCCCGTCATGGTAACCGCAACAGCATCCAAACCAATCTGGTAATCTTTTGCCGTGATACCTGGTATCCGGTGCGGGACATGGTTTGTAGTCACGGAAATCTGTTTGTCACCACGTTGGTGTCTGAGTTTGTGTACCAGGGAGGGGAATCGGTTGTCTGGTTAAGCAAAGAATCGAATGAAGTTGTAGAGAAAACACCAGAAAACTCGGTTCCTGTTACCCTGGCAAATTCAGCGAACGTTCCCCATAAGCCTGTGTTTCGCCAATCTCCCGGACGGAATGCATTCGTTGCCAGGGATTTGCCTCAACAAATGGCTCCCCCTGCCGCTCCACAACCTCTTAGCAATCATGACAGGGATAGTCAGGGAAATACAGCCATGCGCCCTGACCTGCGGGAAGTCTTAAAGTTCCGCCAGGGCAAACTTTATATCTCGACATCAATTGGAGAAGTCGTGGTGGAGGGCCATAATTTGAAATTTTGGCTGAATGAGGAAGAGCCAGCCGTGATCGCAGCCAAAACGGTTGCTATTGACGACTACCGGGACCGGGAAGCCCAGGCTGTGAATGGTTAAGACTAAGTTCAGAGGTGTCCGGTATCAGATGTCAGGAATGGTGCATAGTAAATTTATCCCAGACTCTACCGAGTGAAAGCAAGGGTACCAGATCAGGTAAGCTAACCTACTAGTCTGTCTTTTTCTTTGGGCGGGTAGGGGGCTTGTGAGGCTAGTTTGAGCGGGATTTCAACCCGTCCAAAAAACCTCAACGCAACCTGATGGGCGATCGCACGGTGGAGAGTCATTTCATGCGAACACTTTATTTTTTAGTACCCGGAACGGGGGGTAAATTTGCCTGTGGGGGACTGTGGGCAGAGCTAAAGACCCTCAACATTGCCCGTAAAATTTGCAGTGCTGAGGTGGTGACCTACCGCCAGCGAGAAAAAGGGGTGCTGTTTCTAGATGATGTTCTACGGCAGCAGAATCTAGACAGTCTTATTTTTGTGATTAGCTGGGGGTTTGACGTGGCTAAACTGGCATCCCGGTTGAGCCATTGCAACGTGATTTACCATGCTCACAGTGCCGGGTACGGGTTCCGACTATCTGCAAAAATTCCCATCATCACCGTCAGCCGCAACACGATGGGGTATTGGGGGCAGCGATCGCCAAACTCATTGATTTACTATTTGCCCAATCAAATTTCTGATGAGTTCTGCAACTTAAACCTCGAACGAGACATTGATGTTTTAGTCCAGACCCGCAAATCATCCGAGTATTTAATGCAGGTGTTAATTCCAGCGCTTCAACGTCAGTGTCAGGTTTGCGTAGTGGATTCCTACGTGGATGATCTAGAGAAATTGTTTAATCGGGCTAAAGTCTATCTGTATGACTCTGCGGAATACTGGGCACAGCAAGGAGTCAGCGAAGGATTTGGGCTACAACCCATGGAAGCCTTAGCCTGTGGTTGTCAGGTCTTCTCTAGTGTGAATGGTGGGCTTTCTGACTATTTAGACCCCGGATTCAACTGCTACAAAATTGCAGGCTATTCCAGAGAGTATGATGTACAGCGAATTTTAAGGGCGATCGCCCATCCTACCTTTTCTCCACTCTCTGAATCCGTTCTGGCAGAATACCGACTTGAAAACATTACTCAGCGATTCACTATCATTCTGGAGCAGATCAATGAGTTTTTTGATCATCAAACGCATCATCCAGCCAATATTTCAAACTTAACCAGACTTCGCTTGATGCAGTTGAATTTGAAGCGAATCGTTGGCAAGCTGAAGAAGAAACTATCTGGGCGAACCCAACCTGCCGCCACCCAACAATGAAAAAAGCTCTCCCCCCCAAATTAATTATCCAAACCGGCAAGTTTGTTTGGACGACGATGTGGCATTTGATGATGTCAAAACTCGCCCCGCGTAATCCTTCAGGAGAGTACATTCGACCCGATAGTCAATTCCGCAGCTTCATCGGAACGGAACCCTACGCCCCATCTGCCGGACGGTATAAGCTTTACGTGGGGCTGGGCTGTCCCTGGGCACACCGGACGTTGGTGACACGGGCACTGAAAGGATTAGAGGACACTATTTCTGTAACGGTTGTGTCTCCTTCTCCGATTGAGGGCGGTTGGGTATTCAAACAACCAGAAGAAGGGTGCCAAACCCTGGCTGAACTCTACGCGAAAGCACGACCGGGCTACACTGGGCGCTGTACGGTTCCGGTGCTGTGGGATACGGAGACGCGGGCGATTGTCAACAATGAAAGTTCAGAAATTATTGTGATGCTGAACTCGGAGTTGAACGAGTTTGCCCAGAACCCTAACCTGGATCTGTATCCAGCCGAACTGAGAGAAAAGATTGATCAATGGAACGACAAAATTTATCCAACCGTGAATAACGGAGTATACCGCTGCGGCTTTGCCCAAACCCAGGAGGCATACGAAAAAGCCTGTAGAGAGCTGTTTTCTACCCTGGATGAAATTGAAGTAGCCCTGGAAACCAATCGCTATTTGTGTGGCGATCTCGTCACCTTGGCAGATGTGCGCCTGTTTACTACCCTATTTCGCTTCGATATTGTTTACTACGGGCTGTTTAAATGTAATCGCCGCCGGATTCAGGACTACAAAAACCTGGGTGCCTACCTGCGCGACCTCTATCAGATTCCTGGTGTTTCAGACACTTGCAGTCTGGAAGCGATTAAACAAGAGTATTATGGCAACCTGTTTCCCCTCAATCCAGGTGGGATTATTCCGTTGGGTCCTGATATGGCAGGTCTAATGGAGCCGCATCAGAGAGGAGTGAGGGAGTGAGGGAGGAGGGGCAAAGGGGGGAGGATTGGCATACCTTAATAAGCCTCCAGACCTCCGAGGTTTTGAAAACCTCGGAGGTCTAAACCAGACGAATTAACATCTCAGCACTCCCCTTTCCCCTTTCCCCTTTCCCCTTACCGTCCCAGATCTTCCCGACGGAAGGATGCTAGCCATTCGCGCAGTTGCTCGGCGGCAATGTCGCGCCCTCCCAGACCGAAGGCAAGGGCGATCGCAACGGCGATCGCGCCCAGGAGTAAGCCAAACGCGAGGTTGATGATATCGCTGGCTACCCCAATTTGCTGGAGTGCCATTGCAGATACCAGGGTAATAATGGCAATTCGAGCTGTTTGTCCCAAAATCCTTGCTTGACGACCACCCGAACTGGCAATGAGATTAAATGCCAGATTTGCCAGGTATAAACCAATGGCAAACACAATTAAGCCTGCAATAATGCGACCAAAGATTACCGTAATGCCAGTGAATACGCTAGTCAGGGCTTCGATGTTCAGGATATTGATGGCGGCGATCACAGCCAACAACATGACCCCGATCCAGACCACAATACCCACCACTTCCGAAGGCGTTTTGGTGGGAACCGCCGTGGGGGAAGGTATCCCCGGTGTCACTCCTTCCGGCTGGGCAGGGGGCACTTCAGGAGTTGTAGCGGTATAGGGTTCAGATTTTAGCCCTAACCAGTAAAAGATGTTGTTGAATCCCAAGCCAGACAGGATATTGGTCACTAACTCTGCTAAAAACTGCCCAATCACGTAGGCAACGATCAGAATCAGAATTGCGGTGAAAATTTGCGGCAATGCATTCAAAATCTGGTTCAGCATGTTGATGGCTGGACCAGAAATTGCTTCAATCCGTAGTGCATTGAGGGCTGAGATCGCTGTCGGGATCAAAATCAGGATAAACACCAGGGTGCCAATGATCCAGGACAGAGAGCGGTTACTGGGGGTGCGAGCCAGTCCAAACCGGGCACCGACACGATCAGCTCCGGCGGCGGCTAGAAAGTTAGTCACAATCCGGCGCACCACCTGGGCAATCAACCAACCAGCGGCACTGATCAAGATCGCCGCTAGCACGTTAGGAATTATAGACAAGATATCATTCAGCACCACCTGAATCGGCTGCAATGTTCCCTGTAAGCCCAATGTATTCAGGATAGAGGGCAGAAACAGCAGAAAAATGAACCAATAGAGGGTATTGCCAATGGTTTCGCTGAGGGAAAAACTATCCCCAGGAGGTGTGGTTGGTTCTGAGGTTACAGACGGGGGAGGGATTGTGGCTGTATCGGTCGATGGAGCAGGGGGTTCAAGATGTTGACCTAACCGCTCATCAATTCCAAATGCCTGAAGCGATCGCGTCACAATCAGCTTTACCACCGTTGCCAGCAACCAGGCGATCGCCAGTAGCAACAATGCTCCTACCAGGGCAGGCAGGTACCCAATAATCTGATTCAGAAAGTTATTCAACGGGGCAGAAACCGCCGTCAATTGCAGGGCTTGCAGAAAGGCAACAATTGTAAAAACAAAGAGCAGCCAAAAGACCGCACTGGCAATCCACTTCTCAATCGGGGGAGACTCTGCTGACGTTGAACGACCCGAAACCCAGTTCGCTAAACGATTATCGATTTGAGTCCGTTTCAATACACTGCGGACCAAGGCTGCAATCAGTAAAGAGAGCAACCAGCCAATAACCAAAATAATGACAGCTCGCACGAGATTAGGTACGGATGTACCAAGATCTGTTGTAATGGTTCGGAAGACATCAGTGCCACCCGGACTGGTTGCGGGCGATACGGTATCTACCTGTGCCAGGAGGGTTGGCAACTCCACAAGTTGGGGAAAGGGTACTTTAAAGTTGTCAATCGGCACCCCATTTAACCAGGTAATGCTCATTTTTCCTCAAGTAAGCGACTTCTCTGGAAATTAGATGATGAACTTAGGCTTTTGAACCCTCTAAATCCTTGGTGCTTTAGCGTCAAACACGCTCTAAGCTCAAAGTTGAAGGTCAATCACCCGAAGTTCAGTGATCTATATAGAGATTAATCTCATATTTGAATTGCACAAAGGAATTTTTTCTATGACTTGAACAGAGAGGTTCTCTTTGTTACACAATTAATCTCCGTTTAGGAGATTAAAGGATGATGATTCTGGTTCATATCTATCTTTGTGAGGAAATAGGCTGGAAAATACTTAAACTTTGATGACAATAGGTTTTTTCATATACATTTGATTACCTGAATTTAACAAAGACATCCTTGTTGCCATAGCCAATGGACAGGGAAGGAGTCGGGCACCGGGTATGGGAGATGGGCAAATGGGGTTGGAAATCGCTACCTTAGAAAGCCCAACCCAAAAAAATGGTGAATAAATCGGCATGAAACGATTGATATTCTCCCGTCGCCATTGGGCGATCGCCGCCCTGTTGAGCCTTTCACTCCTGTTCCTGTTCAGCTTTATTTCGCCCCTGTTTCCAGCAACGAATTCTCAAACAGAGCTATTTACTCAAATTTGGGAGACCGTGAATCAGCGATTCTACGACCCCAATTTGAATGGAGTGGATTGGAAGGCAATGCGGCAACGCTATGAACCCCAGGCGACGCAAGCAAAATCAAAAAAAGAATTTGCTCAAGTGGTGAATCAAATGCTGGGTGAACTCAACACCTCCCACACCTACTACTATATTCCTGAAGAACCGGCTTACTACCAGGTATTAGGCATTTTTGTACCGCGATCGCAGGAGCTAGAAAAAGCCGTCAAAACTTTTTTGCCAAAAGGAAAAATTGAATACAGTGGCATTGGCATCGTCACCAAAGAAAGCCAGGGTAAAACTTTTGTTCGTGCAATTTTTGATGGCAGTCCCGCCGCTCAATCTGGCTTGCAGGTCGGGGATCAAATCTTGAGTGCGGATGACCAACCATTCCATCCCATCCAGTCCTTTGCTGACAAAGCAGGTCAACCTGTGAAATTGCGAATTCAAAGCACGTCAGATCCTGACAGTCAGCAGGATGTCTCCGTGACTCCAGCCATGTTGGACACCACGACAATGTTTCTGGATGCTCAAAAAGCCAGCACCCAAATCATTCAGCGTCATGGAAAACGGCTGGGTTATGTGCATATCTGGTCCTATGCTGGAGACCAGTATCAGCAACAGTTGGAAGAAGATCTGATCTATGGTCGCCTCAGAAGTGCTGATGGGTTGGTGCTAGACTTGCGAGACGGATGGGGTGGTGCGCCCCTAACCGCCCTCAATATCTACTCAAAGCAGCGGGATCTAAGCATTACCAGCATTCCCCGTAACGGCAAACGCTACACGTCTTACGGACAATGGAACAAACCTGTAGTTATGTTGGTGAATGAGGGAAGCCGCAGTGCCAAGGAAATTCTGGCGTTTGGCTTTCAGCAGTACCAGATTGGACCTGTTGTGGGCACCCAAACGGCTGGTTACGTTGTTGCTGGAAGCCCATTTTTGATGCAAGATAACAGTTTACTTTATGTTGCGGTTGCCGATGTCTATGTCAATGGCGATCAGCGGTTAGAAGGGAAAGGAGTGGTTCCTGATGTGGTGGTGCCATTTTCGGTTGAGTACGCTCAAGGAAAGGATCCGCAGAAAGAGCAGGCGATCGCGACTCTCCTGGAACGGTTGAAAGGCTAATCACACCCTTTATGCAAAAAGACAGCCTCCCATAATGCAGAAGCTGTCTTTTTATCTTTTTAAGCAAGCAGTCATCTTGACTTAACCAAGAGGACTGCTAAAACCACTCAACTTTTTAGTAAACACGGCGGTTCATAAAAGAGTAGTACAGGAATAAGCCGATGATTGCACCAATCACCGCAACAACCACACCACCCAAGCTCAGCCCTGCCGAGGTGAGCACGAATGAACCTGTCGTCAACAGCGTATAGATCGTACCGCCGATAAATGCACCTACAATCCCTAGTAACAGGGTGCCCAGAATGCTACCACTCTGACGACCGGGATAAATCGCTTTAGCGATCGCACCAGCAATAAGACCCAAGATAATCCAAGCAAGAATGTTCATAGTTTTGTATCCTTTATTGTGATCCAAAATTGTTTTGAGTGATTCAGGAACTGCGATAAGCGCGTCCTTTCATCTCGTTTACCTGTTCTAAAATTATCAGTTGGGTTTATCAAATCACTCCTACCTTAAGGTAGGAATACTATCTAACCGAAGATAGATAGTGGAGAACTTGGTATCGTTGGCGCTTTCTTGCACTAGCACTCCCAGGCGGAATGTGAATTCGCTGACCTACTTCGCACTCCAAACTCCGCCCTGGCTGATCCTGCAAAACTCCTATCAAAAAGCACTGGTGAAGTAGCTCCCCTTGAGTCAGGGTGTGGAGTGTGGGTCTAGCGCAGGGGGAACCTACCCTTATAGTGGTTCCCATTCAATTGCTTCCCTGCCCCCTCGATTCCCTTGACTCCCTTAATGGGTGTGTACTCCACTGAATTGAGAATTGCTATATTCCATCGGCAAGAACCGCATTTCCTCTGCAAAACCACCCGCCTCCATATGACGGATCAGGGATTGAACAATGGGAACAGCAATCCCAACTCCAAACAAGGCATTGAAGCCTGCGACAACAGCGGGTGCAGAAAGCAGTAAGGTCAACTCTGGGAAGACGGCAAGGATGGCAATGAAGATTAGAAAAAAGATGGGAGTTGCAATTCCAGTACTCACAGCAGTGGCAATGACGCGATCGCGAAATTCCTCCACGGTGATGTCACCTCGATAGAGGTCAAGGGCGTAAGCAACCGCCGTTACAACGGTTTGGGTCAAGACGGCTGTGCCAACCGTGGTGACTCCCAGCTTCGCGATCGTGCCAGAGTTCTTGAGGATAGAGTCTACAGCGTTGTAAAAGCGGATATAAAGCTGTTCCCCACCAGTCATGACTCTGGCTCCTCGCCGGATATTGTCTGCCCCAACCTCCCAAAGGATATTATCAGCTCCGTTGGAACCTCCCTGCTGGCGGGAGATGATGTGGCTACCGTGCTTGTCTGCCAAAAACTCTCGAATTTTCGTTTCGTTTGCACCCAATTTGGTGGTTCCCGGAATTTTTTCAAATAGTTTCATGACATCCGCATCCGATCGCGGAGCTTCCCCAACCCTCACTCCAGCTCGCCTTTGCAGCCGTAAGGCAATTTTGGGCATTTCCCTGGCTAACTCTTCAACGGTTTTAGGCAGATCTTTCAACGCATCGGCGATCGCAGTTCCAGAAACACCAATCTCGAAAGCAACTATCTGAGCCTGATTAACTGACTCATGAAAGTTTTGAATGGACTCTTGAACAATCTCTTGTGCTGTCTCGGTGAGCTTTTGAGCTTCTTGAAACCAATCCATTGAGTGTTGAAGTAAACGACTAAATTAGAAAACAACCGGAACCAGCCTGATTCCGTACTCAGGGTAAACGATTATACGGATATGGGTTAGTGGAACTTTAACTGGATTCTGCTTCAAAGCGTTCTATATGCAAGGTTAGCGAAGATGGGTCTGTATCAGGATTCCGTATATTTATTGAAATCTTTATACTTCCATTACATCCTATGAGAACGCAACGGTTAGAGTATAATTTTCAGTGAAAATACTGGCATCTTGATTGAAATGTGTAGAAAATGTGAGTTGCTTCCTTTCAGGGCATTTTGTCGCATCTAGCTACGATCACGTTCCAGTTCAAACATCTCAATAGTTTCATTTCAGGGTACTCCTACCGTTCACCTTTCTTTGTTTGGAGTACATTGTTCTATGACCACATCCACACTTCTGAAAACCTCGCTCATGGTTGCGGCTGGAGCGGCTATCAGCGGGTTCAGTCTTGCCCTGTCTGAGCCTGCCCACGCACTGGGGTTTATAACTCCCTATGCACCGGCTGATTTCACCTTAACCAACACCAACGCCGATGGCTCTGTGGATACTACTGGTGTCCCCAACTCCATCGAACTAATCGGCGGAAACAATGGATCTGGGTCCTTTGGGTTGACCAACTACCTGACCACCGCAGCCAATGCTGGACTGGTGAGCTTTAACTGGAACTACTTGACCAGAGATATAGACGGTCCTTCTTTTGATCCATTTGGTTATATTCTGAATGGAGTTTTTACTCAGCTTACCGATAACTTCGGTCCTGACACTCAAAATGGGTTTGCGTCCTTCAATGTTGCCCTGGGTGACAGCTTTGGGTTTGAAGTTCAGACTTCAGACAATAGATTCGGTCGTGCAAGTGCAACTATTTCTAATTTCAATGTTCAGGAAATTCCCACACCTGCCCTCCTACCAGGGCTAATCGGGTTGGGATTGGGTGCTTTGCGCAAGCGGAAAGGAGAGACTGCCGAGGAAGCTGCTCAGGTATAAAGTACTGTATCGGTTATTGATTGGTGCCATGTCCTTTCCTGCAAGGGCATGGCACTTTTTCCCCATAAAAGCAGTTGGTGTTCGCACACCACACTAAACTAAAAACCGTCCAGGATAAGTGCCTGAACGGTTTTTCTAAATCAATCTGTAAGCAAACCTGACGGAATTAATTATCAGGAACTACTAATAGCTGCGAGAGAAGCTATCGCGTCTCTGACCACCGCCACCAAAGGAATTTCTGTTTTCTCGGGGTTTTGCTTTGTTAACCTTCAGGTCACGCCCCATCCATTCAGCACCATCCAGCGCATCAATCGCTGCTTGCTCTTCATCATCGGTACCCATTTCAACGAAACCAAAGCCGCGCATACGACCCGTTTCGCGATCGCTGGGAAGCTGAACCCGCTTTACAGAGCCATACTCAGCAAAAACAGAGGTTACATCAGCTTCTGTAACCTGATAGGACAGGTTACCAACATAAATCGACATTCAGCTATCTCCAAAATCAAATGAACGTAAAGAATGAGATCTCGGAGAGAAGCCTGCCAATACAAAACGTGAAAAACTCGTCAATACTAGAAACAAAAACTTCACCGATATTCATCTCAACCGTTATTCTAGCATCTCAAAGCTGAAAGTGTACTATTTTTGTTTGACAAAATTTCTAAGGAACCAGAATGTTACCTGCTGACCCTGCACAGAATCCTCCTTCAAGCCATGAACTCCCTGGGCGCTGGCAGTTTTGGATTGATCGCGGTGGCACCTTTACGGATGTGGTGGCACGAAGTCCTGATGGTGCGATCATGATTCACAAACTGCTGTCCGAAAACCCAGAACGGTACCGGGATGCAACCATTCAAGGCATTCGAGATATTTTAGGAATTCCCTCCGACCAGCCTATCCCGACGGAACAAATTGCAGCGGTCAAAATGGGGACAACCGTTGCCACCAATGCCCTGCTGGAACGGAAGGGCGATCGCACCCTGCTATTGATTACTAAAGGCTTCCGGGATGCGTTGCGGATTGGCTATCAAAACCGTCCCCATATCTTTACCCGTCAGATTGTTTTACCGGAAATGTTGTACGAGCGAGTAATTGAGGTCGAGGAACGGTATACCGCTCAGGGCGAAGAATGGCTCCCGGTTCAAATCAACGATGCTCTGATGCAATCCCTGCAAGCTGCCTATGATGACGGTATCCGAGCCTGCGCGATCGCCTTCCTGCACGGTTACCGCTATCCTGACCATGAGCAGCAGATTGCCGCGATCGTTCGCAACATCGGATTTACCCAGGTTTCCGTTTCCCACGAAGTCAGTCCCCTGATGAAACTCATCAGCCGGGGCGATACCACCGTTGTCGATGCCTACCTCTCCCCCATCTTGCGGCGCTACGTCGAGCAAGTTGCCAGAGAGTTCGTCGGGGATGGGGGCATGGGGGCATGGGAGGATGGGGAGTTACGGGGTAGGACTCTCAACTCTCAACTCTCAACCCCCCGTCTCCTCTTTATGCAATCTAACGGTGGACTGATCGACTCCCAGCGATTTCAGGGAAAAGACAGCATTCTATCCGGTCCAGCAGGCGGCATTGTGGGAGCGGTGAAAACGAGTGCAATGGCGGGGTTTGACCAGATTATTGGCTTTGATATGGGGGGCACTTCCACCGATGTTTCCCACTTTAATGGTGAGTATGAACGCACCTTTGAAACGGAAGTCGCGGGAGTCCGGTTGCGTGCGCCAATGATGTCGATTCATACCGTGGCAGCGGGGGGGGGATCCGTTCTGGTTTTTGACGGCTCTCGCTATCGAGTGGGACCAGAGTCAGCCGGAGCTTATCCGGGTCCAGCTTGTTATCGTTGGGGGGGACCGTTAACGGTGACGGACTGTAATGTGATGGTGGGTAAGCTCCAGCCGGACTTCTTTCCAGCGGTATTTGGGATAGCAGGAAACCTGCCCCTGGATAGTGAAATTGTGCGACAGAAGTTTAGCCAACTTGCCGCTGAAATTTACCAAAAAGCAGGCAATCGCCGCACGGCAGAGCAGGTGGCAGCGGGGTTTCTCGCGATCGCGATCGATAAAATGGCGACCGCTATTAAAAAAATCTCGATTCAACGGGGTTATGACATAACCGAGTACACGCTGTGTTGCTTTGGGGGTGCCGGGGGACAACATGCCTGTTTGATTGCCGAGGCGCTGGGCATGACTCAGATTTTCCTTCATCCCTATGCGGGGGTGTTGTCTGCCTACGGGATTGGACTAGCCGATGTGCGATCCCTAAAAGAACAGGCAGTGGAAGCGGCATTAACCGAAACTGCATTGCCCACAATAACCCAAATGCTGGAGGCGATCGCCGCTGAGGGTCGGGCTGAAATTGGACAACAGGGGATTGATGAATCCCACATTCACGTTTTGCGGAAGGTTCATCTCCGCTATGCCGGAACGGATTCTGCCTTAGTTGTGGATTTTGGCGATACAGCAGCCATGCGTTCCCAATTTGAACAGGCACACCAGCAGCGGTATAGCTTTACCATGCCAGGTAAGGCGCTGATTGTAGAAGCGGTTTCGATCGAAGCGATCGGACAAACCAGCAGCCTCGAGGAACCCGTGCTGCCCGTGGGCAGAACAAACCCCCTCGAACCCATTACGACCGTACAAGTCTATACCAAAGGGAATTGGTGGAGTACCCCTGTCTATCAGCGCAGTGACCTCAGACCTAGCGATTGCATCACGGGATCGGCTCTGATCATTGAACCAACAGGCACGAACGTGATCGAACCGGGATGGTCGGCAGAATTGACCAACCGTAACCATTTAATTCTGAAGCGGGATCAGGGGAATGGGGGGAGAGGGGAGCAGGGGAACGAGGAAGAAACTGGTCATGATGCTATTTCTCCCGGTTCCTCTGCCGTTTCCCTGCACTCTAAACCGGATCCGGTTTTGTTAGAGATTTTTAATAACCTGGTGCGGGCGATCGCTGAGGAAATGGGCATCACGCTGCAAAATACGAGTTACTCGGTCAACATCAAAGAACGGCTCGACTTTTCCTGCGCCATTTTTGACCAGCAAGGACAGTTAGTTGCCAATGCGCCCCATATCCCAGTTCATCTGGGTTCTATGGGTGAAAGTGTGAGTAGTTTAATCCAGGCAAAGGGCAATACCCTTAAACCCGGTGATGCCTATGCCTCAAACAATCCCTACAACGGTGGTACCCATCTCCCCGATATCACCGTTATCACTCCTGTTTTTCTCTCCCCCTCACCCCTTCCCCCCTCTCCCCTCTTCTACGTCGCTTCGCGGGGACACCACGCCGACGTTGGCGGCATTACGCCGGGTTCTATGCCACCCTACAGTACGGCGATCGACCAGGAGGGGGTGTTGCTGGATAACGTTCAAATTGTGGAGCAAGGACGATTTCGAGAAGCAGAACTGTTGCAATTGCTCAGCGCTGGTTCCTATCCGGTGCGAAATCCGGTGCAAAACCTGGCCGATCTGCAAGCCCAAATTGCCGCCAATGAACGGGGGGTGCGGGAACTCCAACGGATGGTAGAGCATTATGGACTGGCAACGGTGCAGGTATATATGCAGCACGTTCAGAACAATGCAGAAGCGGCAGTCCGGCGTGTGCTGGATGTGTTAAAGGACGGCAGCTTCACCTACCCAATGGATGATGGCAGTCAGATTCAAGTCAAAATCACAATTGATGACCGCGATCGCTCTGCTTGCATCGATTTCACCGGCACTTCACCGCAACAAGCCACCAACCTGAATGCACCATTGGCAATTTGCAAAGCGGTGGTACTCTACGTGTTTCGTACCCTGGTTGAGGATGATATTCCGCTGAATGCAGGCTGCCTCAAACCGTTAAAGATTGTGATTCCAGAGGGGTGCCTGTTGAATCCCCACTATCCGGCGGCGGTGGTGGCAGGCAATGTGGAAACCTCTCAGGCGATCGCCAATGCCCTCTATGGGGCGCTGGGTGTGATGGCTGCCTCCCAAGGCACCATGAACAATTTCACCTTTGGCAATGACCAGTACCAGTATTACGAAACCATTTGTGGGGGTTCCGGTGCTGGGGCAACCTTTAACGGAACCGATGCCGTGCAAACCCACATGACCAACTCACGGCTGACCGATCCCGAAGTGTTGGAATGGCGATTTCCAGTTCTGGTACAGGAGTTTGCGATTCGTCCCCACAGTGGAGGACAGGGTAGCCACCAGGGCGGCAATGGCGTGATTCGGCGCATTCAATTTCGGGAAGCAATGACCGCAGCGATTTTGTCCAGTCATCGAGTCGTTCCACCCTTTGGCTTAGAAGGGGGAACCGCCGGTGCAACGGGACGTAATTCAGTCGAACGTCAGGATGGCACTGTGGAACCCCTTACCAGTAAGGCAGAAGTCGAAATGCATCCCGGCGATGTGTTTGTGATTGAAACGCCAGGTGGGGGAGGGTTTGGTCGTTAATTCTGAGCCTGCTAATTCTTGTGGAATCGGTACGCTTAAACTTGTCTCTTTGAGCAAAACTTACTCCCCAATAAAAACCCCTCCAGCTTAACGCCAGAGGGTATTTCCGCACACAACCAAGGAGAATTTGTCAACAACCAAACGCAATGAAATCGATCGCGTCATTAGCTAGACGACGATTAACGGTTCAAGATAGGCTCTTTCCGATCGAACTGACAGGAAAACGCCTCCTTAGGAAGAAAAGTCAGCGACAGCTCTGGATGTTCCAGATGGGGATGATCAAACAAAACTTCATCAGTAACCGCATCCAAACGATGCGAACGATAGGTTTTGTAAGCAACACCCGCGGCAACCAGTCCCACACTGGCAATAGATCCGGCGATACCCCACGGCATCAACCCTCGCTCACTGCTATTGGGCTGGAACCGATCAGCGGAAAGGGCAAATCTATCTGAGCGAACAGAGCTACCTGACTCGTCAGATAGTCCCACCGGATGGTTAACCGGACTGGACAGCTTTTTCCCACTGAAAGGGCAGGCATGTGCCAGAGAAATTGACCCAATTAAGGCAATTCCAGCCGCGATCGCAGTAGACAATATGACTAATCGGGGGCGATGGAAACTAGCCATAGCTAAATGTGAGTGAGGATTTCCAGAAATTATGGGCTGAACGGCTGCTACAAACAGGCTAATACGATACAAAAGATCAGCAAGATAACAAAATTAACCTATGCCTACCTACACTGGAATTTCTAGCGAAGCTTTCCGACACCCGCTTGATCAGCAGGCAGAACAAGCCTTGCGAAACGTGCCAGGGTTTGACCTGGTTGCCAGTAAATTTGTGGAATTTTTAGCTGAACGACCCCAGTTTGTGTTTCATATGGGTAGCAGCATCCAGGTGGGACCACGCCAGTATGCCAACATCTATCAAATCTTTCGAGAATGCTTGCGCGATCTGGACATCCACCCAGAGCCAAGCCTATTTGTTTCTCAAAATCCTCTGGTTAACGCTTTTGCCCTGGGGCGGGAACATCCCTGCATTACCATCAATACTGGATTGCTGGATTTACTCAATGAAGTGGAACTGAGATCGGTGATTGCCCACGAACTGGGTCACATCAAGTGTGGTCACTCGGTTTTGATCCAGATGGCAATCTGGACAACGCTGGCAATTTCTGGATTGTCAAGAATGACCTTTGGTTTGAGTGAGCTGATCTCTACCGGCTTGCTAATGGCTTTCTATGAATGGCTGCGGAAAGCTGAACTGTCTGCCGATCGCGCTTCCCTACTGGTGATGGATGACCTGAAGCCGGTCATGAATTCCATGATGAAAATGGCAGGGGGAAGCAGCCAGCATGCCCATGAACTGAGCCTGGACGAGTTTATCCGCCAATCTGAGCGCTACCAGGAACTTGACCAGGATGGAATGAACCAGGTCTACAAATTTCTGCTGTATAACAACTTGTCCCAGGGAATTTTCATGACCCACCCCTTTACCGTCGAACGTGCCATTTTCTTGAAGGAGTGGTCAACCTCCGAAGAATATCGTCAGATTAAGGCTGGCAACTATCACCGGGTTGGAGCGGAAGGCTCAGTTGATGTTGAGGCAAAAACCGCCACCAAACCCTCGGAAACTCAGGCAGAAGTTGACAACCTGCGTCGCCAGATAGAAGACCTTCAGCAGGAAATCGATCGCATTAAGCATACCCGCTAAGCTGACTTACTTCGCACTTCTCACTCAGCCCTTCGTACTGACTGAACAAGGGTTGCTGAACTTATGCCGCAGTCTATTACACCACCGATGGAATTCCCAAAACTGGACAGGGAAAATCAGAATCTAGTTGCTGCACGATAGCATTATCAGTCGATTCACAGCCCAAAACCAGCAGCGTAGCGGACTCTGTTTCCACTACAGTCCGCAGTTCCTCTGCTACCTGTCCAAAGCGCAAATGAGTTTCAAGGGAACCGCGCCATTCCTCTGCGAGATTGCGCGCTTGCCATAGGATCCGATCTGCCTGCTCAAACTGGTCAAACCGACAAGTTTGTTGGGTCGTGGAAAGGTGAGCCGGGGAGGTCAATTCGGCGATCGCCCCACCCGGACGAGCCAGCGATCGTTTTTGACGGTAGCCGCCCATTTCCCGGCTATTCGTCAGCCCAGATGCGACTGTTTGGAGCCGTGGCTGCCCACATTCATCATTCAAATCAACGACATAAACGACTTGAACAGTCACCTGCTTATGGGTTGCTAACCGAGTCTGATGGGCAATCCACAGGGTCAGATCTAAGGCTGTCTGGCTGCGAGGAGAACCATTGTAACCAACGACAAAATGCAAATCTTTAGAGGTCAAACTCTCAGGAAACGATTTACCACCTGACTTTTTAGGTGGAATAAGCACCATCTGCTCAGTCAGATCGTTACGACCCAAGGCACTTTCAAGACGGGCAAGCATGAGCGAAATGTTCACAATTAAAAACCTCTCAAAATTAGGGTTAAGGAGAGGTGGGTTAGGTCATAGACACAATAGACCTGTCCGAAGGTCTTCGGTCTTTCCGGAGGCACCAATGACCAATGCTGTAAAAGCGATAGTCTTGGGTACTCCTCCCATTGCCGACGGAGTTAGCTGACGGGCTAAGACTGGAAGGTGTCTCTCTCAAGGAAGTTGAGATTAGCCCCTGAAAGTTTGGTTCCTCCGTTCTGAAACATTGCTTAACAGGGATTGACTGTTAAAACAATCTCAGATTAGGCTACCCACTGATGAAAAACTCCTGCGAATGGAAGATGCAGGATATGTTAATGAATCTAAACAAGCCTACCCTTGAAATCTGCTATGTGTAAAACAATTGCAGTTAATCAGGGTATGATTTCAAGTCACTTCGTAGCTAATATAGCGCACTCAGTTTTAATCGCCCATCTCTCCCAGGATGGTTTTATCAAGACTTCTCATTAAGGTGGGGATCATTACCCAGGTTATGATCCATTCTGTAACGAAACCTATCTACTGTTCCACCAAAACACCTTTCTAACTGAGCTTTGCCTGAATAAATTCAACGTTTCAAGTAACAATTCTGACTAGTTAAATAAACTAAATTAAGTGGATGTGCAGATTGACAAGGCGATCGCATTTTGATCCACCCATCTTCAAATAGCATTTTGATCGATTTTTTACTCTATCGCGAGTTAGAAAATAGCATCTGTAGTCAGATGGACAAATCCCTCAACATTCCGATAGAGTGGTGACTCTTTAGATAGAATGACCTGGATGATGGGATCTCTGTACGCATGAATCCGAACCAACTGAACAATGCGTTTACTTTGTTTTTGAGCCTGCTGGTAGAGGCAGTTCCCTTTTTGCTCTTAGGGGTGCTGTTTTCCGGTGTGCTTCTGTTCTTTGTGGATGAACGCAAACTGGTCAGGATGATGCCCAAGAATCCCCTGTTAGGTGCCTTTGTCGGAAGTTGCATCGGTTTTTTATTCCCGGTGTGTGAATGCGGCAATGTGCCGGTTGCCCGCAGATTGTTGATGCAGGGGGTGCCCTCTTCGGTTGCCATTGGGTTTCTGTTGGCGGCTCCGACAATAAATCCGATCGTTTTTTGGGCAACCTGGACAGCATTTCGTGACCAGCCAGAAGTTGTGTTTATGCGAATTGGGTTTTCGCTGGCGATCGCAACGATTGTTGGCTGCGTTTTCAGTGTTCAAAAGGATCTACGCCCCATGCTCCAACCAGCGGTGGCAAGGGCAATACCAGTGAAGAAAGACGAGAGAGGAGAAAGGGGGCGGCTGGATGCCCCCTCATCTCTGACCGACCAATCTTCCCCTCTCCTCCAGTCCGGGACGTATTGGTTGAATCAGCCAGGGCAAGCCGGACGAGCCGATGTGGCCGAGCTTCAGGCAACGATGGTGGCAGCGAGTACAGCAGGCAAACCCCTGTCCTATAAGTTAAATTTGCTGTTAGAAAATACCGTCCAGGAGTTTCGAGAACTGGGCGGAGTGCTCGTTTTGGGCAGTGCGATCGCGGCGATCGTGCAGGTTTTTGTTCCCCGCGAAATTATTTTGAGTTTGGGACAGGGACCCGTCACCTCGATTCTTGCCATGATGCTATTGGCGGCAGTCGTGTCAATTTGTTCGACGGTTGATTCGTTCTTTGCCCTCTCCTTTGCCTCCACCTTTACCACAGGTTCCCTGCTGGCATTCCTGGTCTTTGGTCCCATGATTGACCTGAAAGCCGTGGGCTTAATGCTGTCCATCTTCAAACCCAGAGCTATTTTTTACCTATTTGCCCTGGCAGCCCAGTTAACATTTGTGCTGACGTTGATTGTGAATTTATATGTTAGCTAGCATGAAACGTCTTCTTCTCACCCTTTCCCCCTGGCTGGATGTACTGGCGATCGCTGCCTGGGGGGTTTTGTTTCTGAATTACTGGGCTAGTGGCAAACTCTATCTACTGATCCATCCCAGCTATATGTGGCTGACGGTAGTGGCTGGAATTGCGCTGATAGTGGTGGCTGGGTTAAAGGGACTGATGTTAATGCGGCAGGCAAGACGCTCAACGGTTCGAGGTGGGGGGACGGTGGCACAACATCTCAGAGTGTTTCCACCCGGATTTGGGAGTCTGCTGCTGCTGGCGATCGCAGTTCTGGGAATGGTGATTACACCCCGTGCCTTTGCCAGCCAGACCGCATTGGATCGGGGGGCAACGGATACGTTGACTGTAACGCGAGTTAGACCCCAGGCGTTTCGGGGGGCTGAAAAGACCGAAGATAAATCCCTGGTGGACTGGATTCGGACATTGACCGTTTATCCAGAACCGGACGCTTACACCGGTCAAAAGGCACGGGTTCAGGGGTTTGTGATTTACCCACCCAATCTTTCCAGTCAGTATTTACTCATCTCTCGCTTTGTGATTACCTGCTGTGCGGCAGATGTTTACCCGGTTAGTATGCCAGTCAAACTGCCTCAAAATCGTGATCCTTATAAGCCTGATGCGTGGTTGGAAATTGAAGGGGAAATGGTCACTGAAACCCTGTCAGAAAAACGCCAGCTTGTAATTGTAGCGAAAACAATTAAAGAGATTCCTGAACCGAAAAATCCTTACGATTACTAGGGTCTGTTTTAAAACTATAGCCACATCATGATCGAGGCTAGAGTCAGCATGGCTAGGTAGTTTTCAGCCTTCTTTTCAAAGCGAGTGGCAATGCGACGATACTGTTTCAACCGATTGAAACATCGCTCCACCCGGTTGCGCTCACGGTAGAGAGACTTGTCAAACCTACCTCTGTGACGTTCGTTGTCTTTGCGCGGAATGGTAAGGCGAATGCCGCGCCGTCGGAGATAGCGACGAATTTTGCCCCTACTATAACCTTTGTCCCCACTCACCCGTTGCGGTCGCAAACGAGGTCGTCCCGCTCCTGAGCGTTTCACCGCTCCTTGCCCCATCAACGACTCAAAGACCACCGTTTCATGGCGTTCGCCGACGGTCAGTCGAAACGTGATCGGTCAGCCGTTGCCATCACAGCGCCGATGAATTTTGGTGCTAAAGCCACCTTGAGAGCGTCCTAACGCCTCCCGACTCTGTACTTGCTCCAGGGCAGAGAGCGTTGCCTCTGGGTCTAGCCCCCCCTTTTTGCCCCTGCCGCATGTTGGGGGGCACGGATGACACTGCCATCTACGAAAGGGATAGCCCAATTGAGCTGACCTTCGGCATCGGCTTGGCTCTCAACGGTGCTCAATATCTGCTGCCATAAGCCAATTTTGCGCCAGTGGTAAAACCGTCCAGAAACAGTTGACCACGACCCCTAGCGACTCGGCAAGTCGCGCCAGGGGGCACCCGTTCTGAGAATCCACAAGATGCCATTGATGATGG
>NZ_JBXBCF010000110.1:0-37392 GCF_056784235.1 Kovacikia sp. CALU 1929 | reverse complement strand
CGTAGATGTGGTCGAGCCGGTCGGTGTTGAAGGTGGAGGTGCGACGGATGATGCCGTGGACTTCGTAGCCTTTTTCCAGTAGCAGTTCGCTCAAGTATGAGCCATCCTGTCCAGTGACGCCAGTAATCAGCGCCCGTTTCTGTTGTGTCATTTCACTACCCTAATTACTACTTTTTGAAACAGGAGCTAATGATTTATGTCTTGGATAGATGATGCAGGGAACACAACTAAAATGAATTAACTAGGAATACTTTTAACTTCAACCTTACGCTTTAGCCATTGAAGGGGTTGAAAGGAGTTTTAGGGGATATCTTGAGTCGGAGTGGCTCTGTGAGAAGTGAGTAATTGCTTGAGTGCTAACCAGATAAAAATGGGAATGGTACTGCTATAGCGTCCCCAAAGCCTACGAGGCTCTTGTACTAAGCGATACAGCCACTCAAAACCGAGAGAACGCACCAGTTGAGGGGCACGCTTATGAATCCCCGCATAGACAGGAAACGCTCCGCCTAAACCGACCATAACTGCCCGAACTCGATCTTTATGGGCTGACATCCAGGCTTCTTGTTTGGGGCACCCCAGGGAAACAAACACCAAGCCTGCCTCACTATCATTGAGCGTTTGAACAAGTGCATCATCTTCGCTCTTAGTCATCGGACGGAATGGCAACGGCTCCATGCCTACGATCTTGAGGTTGGGAAACTCTTTTTCTAAGCGGGTTCGCATTCTTTCAAGAATGACAGTTGTGGAACCCACAAAAAAAATGCTGACATTCTCTGTAGATGCCCGATCGCATAAGGCAACCAAAACGTCTAAACCCGCAACCCGATCTTGATTAGAAACCCCCAGCAATTTGAGCATCCATACCAGTGGCATGCCGTCAGGGGTGACAAGATCTGCACTCCTAAGGGTATTACCGAAGCTAGTATCCCGATAGGCTTCCACTAGCATATGAACGTTGGCAATGCATACGACTTTGCTGCAATAGGTCTTAGCCCAATCCAGCATTTGAGAAATTTGAGCCTCAAAGGGCAAAGCTGTTACCGAAAAGCCAATTACACTTCGGAAAGGGGGGCTGTTCTCTACTGTCTGCATCATCCGTCTTTCAAATAGACCAGAAATATTAGTAGCTTGTTTGATAGACATCTGTTTGAGCAACTTAAGTAAGGGTAAGTTTGCGGATCTTTCAAGTTCTGGTAGACACCTACGCCGATAGGTTGGTAGATACCTGAGGTTGGAGCCTTTAAGTTTGAGTTTTGCCTTACCTCAATTCATCGAGCTACTGATTACTAAAAATACCTCCTAAAACCCTGGTTTAAGTGTAATTATTTACAAATCAGCTTAGATATTACCGTAGTTCTACGGTCAGCTCAACCTTAGGACAGTTTCATATCAACGAACCAGATAAGCAGACATTACTGCCGCTGATAGGCGTGATCAGTCAGGTACAGAGGATGATTGAACCCTGTTGAGGACATCAAAATTTCACTGGATAATGAATCAAAGAATTGCGAATCAATGTTCTATCCAGAGAAATTCTATTGCACTTTTGGTGGAAATACTTGTACTTTCTGCGTACTTTACGGGCAATTTATACCTTCTTCAAAGAGGCTTCATAGCGAGCTTGCGCTTGCCGTAGGCAAAAGGTATTTATACTGAAGTTTGCTCGATTTTCTATGTATTGCCTATTCAGAATGTATTAGCCAACGCCCTCGCTGCGTTAGCGATCGCCTTAATCAATCACCTATCTAGCAGGGTTTTCTCTTCAAACGACCCCTCTGTCTAGCTACTCTCTTACTAACAACGCGATCCACATATCCGAGGGGGAGGCATAATAATCGATTCGTTCGACTTGATAACGAATCTGCTGATTATCCTGCTTTAGGGTAATGCCATCTCCTTGCTTGACTCCTTTACCCTGACCTGTCATGTAACCTTTAGCCCCACTCGCATCGATCGCTTCAAACACATAATCGATACCACTCTCGTAATGGGTGTAGTTATGGTTTTTGCGTTTGTTCACAGAGGTAAAGCCAAAGGTCTCTGGCATGTAAACGAAGGCTGTTTGTTTGACTCCTCTGGTTTGTCCGCTCGTCATAGTGTTGTGTCTTATTTCTATAAAGGGCGATTCAGGGCACTACAGAGTTAGATAATATAGACGGATTAATTGTACAGACGAAGTCATGATTTAAGACAAAAATGAAAGTCTGACACTAATACAAAAACTAAAAGAAATTTGTATCGAATGCATCTGTCATAGGGTACATATGAACATTACAAATACAATAAACGCCTACTAGCAGCACCTTTCACGTACTCTCTTTAGCGATGCACACCAATAGACTCACCCATAAAACAGAGAAATATAAAGCTTGCCTTGCTGCTTTTAGTATTGTTCCCTAATTCTGATAAACAAAAGCAATTTCACAGTAAAGCGCTTGTTAAACTATGTTGAGTAGACTGCGGCGTAAGTTTGGCACCCCTTGTTCAGCCAGGGCAGAGTTCGGAGTGCAAAGTAAGTTAGCATACCCAGATTCCTGCCTGTAATACTAGAGCAGGATCGCGTAAGCCTGAATACCTTGAACAAAAGGCTTAAGACCTTGTCTGCATTCGACAATGGAAGCCTTACTTATGCTATGGATTACATAGTGAATGCTTCAACAATTAATCCAAACATTTCTTAAGAACGCTTAAATCAGCAGATGTGCCAGTTTTACCAGGCGCACATGTAAAATTGATCACTGGAGGATTCTGCCTTTAAGACGATGGGGCACTGGTTTCAGGTAACTTTTGTCCCAGACGAGGTTCAGTCCCTGTGAGCAGGCGTTGAATATTGGCACGGTGGCGTAGAATCACATACAGTCCACCAACAAAACCAAACAGCAGGTAGGGGACTGGCTGCACGAAGAGAACCATCAGTCCACATACCCCGATCGCCCCAGCAATGGAGCTGAGCGAGACGATACGGGAAATTGCCAGAACCACTAGAAAGATGCCAAACGTGCCCACCCCAACCATCCAGTTCATGGTCAACAACACTCCCAGACTGGTTGCCACTGACTTTCCCCCTGTAAAGTTGAGAAAAATGGATTTGCTATGCCCCAGCAACACTACGATTCCGGTCAGGGTCACCATCCAGGGTGCCCACAGGGTTGGGCTAACGGTTGGAGGAACGAAGGACTGAATAGCTGTTGAAGCATAAAATGCCTGGACAAGGGCGATCGCAGCCGCGCCCTTCAAAATATCCACCAGTAACACAATAGCTGCCGGGACTTTCCCCAGGGTTCGCAGGACATTGGTTGCACCAATTGACTTGGAACCGTGTTCTCGAATATCGATTCCCTGAAGCAGTTTGCCTGCCCAATAACCGGTTGGAATTGAGCCGAGCAGGTAAGCCAGGAGGAGAAGGAGTCCGTTCAGGGAATACCAGAGAGCCATAGGAAGGAGGTTAAGGGGATAGAGAGGAGGAGGGTAGAGTGGGAAGTTGAGAGTTTTGAATTAATTCAGACCCTTAACTCCGGGATCCGGACACCTTTTACAGCATTGACTAGTCCACTAATATTTAACCATTCCCCATCACCTATTTCAGCGTTGCTGAATCTGGGGATGAAAAAGGTGCTGGATGCTTGAAACTTCGTTTCAATTTATCCTGCTTTTCAGTAACACCCCTATTTCCCATCACCACTCCCCCCTGGAATAGGAGGATGGTGCTTGCGGGTTGGGTGCAAATGCCAGCCAGAGAGGGAATTGCAGAATCGAAAGGCTAACCATCTCCTCCGTTTCATCAATGATGATAAAAGGCAGCAATCCGTCTTTAACACAGCGGTCTGCTTTTTGTGCCAGGGTTTCGGGGTCTTCCAACAGAGCAACACCGCGTTCGGGACCAAAGTCACTGCGGGTTATGCCAAGGCAGTCTTGCAAACCTCTGCGCCACTCACCCAACCGTTCAGGAGATTCGGCTAAAACGAGGGTGCGGAGGCGATCACCATACAGCGTATGCAATACCGAAATGGTGGCAGAGGCTACCAGAATATTCTGCAAACGGCTACCCATAGTCCGAATGGCACCCCGCCCACCCTGGGTAAAGAACCAGGTTGACACCCGTTCGGCATGAATCGGTTCAAAGGTGCGGCGCAGATGCCACGCAGGACCGTAATAATCGGGGCGGTTCCGGTACTGGTCAATTACGCCGCGAATCTTGCGAGTTTGTTCCTGGAAGGTCTGTTCCGCAAATTTAGGCGATGGAGATTGCTGGGTTGGCACCGAATCCATAGATGCTGCCTGCCGTGGAGCCTCCTTAGATGGTTTCGGTAGCTCCAGTTGTTCCGCCGACAATGCCAGATCTTGCAGACTACCCACCAGGTAATCTTTGAAGCTCTGGATCCGGATGGCGAGATCCTGGGACACCCCCGCAAAGGTGGTTCGCATTTCAGCCCGGATACGCTCCTGGCGGCGTTCCAACTGCTCAATGCTGATCTGGAGTGCCTGCTTCCGCTGCTCCAGTTCTTTCAGCCCTTCCTGGACCAACCGCCCCAGGGAACCTTGAGCGTCGGCAATTTGCGCTCTCAGTTGGGAATGGGTGGCTTGTAAGGTATCAATTTCCTGCTTCAGCGATTGCTCCTGACGCTGCAACTCGGCAATCCGCTGTTCTCGCTCGTTCGATGGTAAGCCTATCCCAGGTTGAGCCGAAGCGATCGCGTCTTCTCCTCCAAATAGCGAAGTGCCAAACAAATTTTCTACTGGAGTCTGGGCAGTCGAGGATTCTGGCTCTGCTGAGCTTTGCTTCATATCCAAAGACAGGGCTGGTAGCGGTGTATCTGTTTCAAAAGAGTCCTGTTTGAGTTCTGAAGCTGTACTAAACAGGTCTTTAGCTGACTCAGCGGCAGGTGATTCCGGCTCCATAAACGCCTGCATGAAGCCAGCATCTTCTTCCTCTAGCTCCTTTGTTGGCGTTTCATCCAGATTGCCTGACTCAGCATTTTCTGTTAGAGATTCCATCCAGGGGTCATCTTGTTCCACGGAGGAAACGTACTCATCCGGCACCGATGGTTGCTGATTTTGCCCTGCTCGGTGTTCTCTAAAGTCTTCCGAGGGAAATTTTAAGGGTTCGTCTGGGGTCATGACCGATTAGGAGGGTGATTGGGTTGTTGTCGTTTCTCAGGAACGGGGTACTCGGACTTCCAGGCAATTCTGGAGTGTTTTAGGATCAAACAGAACTGGGAGGAAGTGGATACTTTTCACTTCTTTGAAGTAGAAGAGAACGGGTACGGCAGACCAGAAGATACGCCAGTTTTGCCAGTCTTGATAGGGAAAGCGACGAATCAGCGTTTCGCCACGGCAGACATCCAGTGCCGTTTCGGTGAACCGGAGGCGAATCGTTGCTGCCTGAAACAGCAAAAATATACCCAGAACGGCGATCGCCAGACTCACCCAGACCTGAACCAGCACCAGGGGAACCGCTATCAGAACGAGGGTGATCGGCAGGTTGTAGCTGGGAGATAACTCAACGGTTTGGGTGGGTGAGCTAGAAGAAGCAGTAGTGGTCACGCTAAACTCTCGCTGATTTGGATTAGAAATTGGGTTATGGCGTTAGCGATCAAGGGTTATAGGACAGAGGAGACAACGCAAAACCTTATCCCACTGTCTTTTCCTCTGGCACCTGATACCTGCTATAAAAAGAGGTTCACCCACTATTCTATCGGGTTGGGCGACGGCAGCAGGGAGATGCACCTGAAAGCTAAAACCCCTGTGTTATAGCACTACCAAGCCCCTGGAACATGACCCAGGAGAGGAAGAAATTTGAAATAAAAATTGCTAGCAGGGAGGTGACCACCGCCGTTGTCGTGGACTGCCCTACTCCCTTGGCACCCCCCGTGGTTGTTAAGCCCCAGCTAGAGCCTATGATGGCAATCAGGGCACCAAAGAAAAAGCCCTTAATGGGAGCGCTGCACAGATCCCAAATAGTGAGAAAGTTACGTGCCGAATCAAAAAAGACCTTGTTGGAAATCCCGTACATTATTTCTGAAATAAACATGCCCCCAATCATGCCCGTCAGGAGGGACAGAACCGTTAATAGAGGCAACATCAGGCAACAGGCGATGACTCTAGGAATGACTAAGTAGTCAATCGGGTCCGTTTTCAGCATATACAGGGCATCAATCTGCTCAGTGACGCGCATAGTTCCAATTTCGGCAGCAAAGGCTGACCCTACCCGCCCTGCCAGAATGACAGCCGTTAGTACAGGAGCCAATTCACGCGCCAGCGCCAGGGTTAAAACCCCTCCCACCGCACTGCCTGCCCCCAGGTTAATAAATTCGCGCGAAACCTGGATGGTGAAGACCATACCGACAAAGGCAGCCGTTAGCAAAGCAATCAGCAGAGATTCTGGTCCCACCATCGCCATCTGCTCCAGGGTGTTGCGGCGATGAATTTTCCCTGCCAGCAGATGCACCATTACCTGACCACCCAAAAAAATGGCTGCCAGCAAGCGCTGACTCCACAACCGCAAACCATAAGCTGTTGGCGTTTCACTCACCAGGGCAAAGACTCCAAGAGATCGTAAGTAAGGATAGCAGGGAAATGGGGGGAGTTGAGAGTGGGTGGGTTGTCAGTGGTCATTGGTTATTTGTCCTTTGTGATTGGTTATTTGTCCTTTGTCGCCTGTAAATACCGTGACCCCTGACCCCTGACCCCTGACTAATGACCACTGAACTAATGACTAATGACCCCTGACTCCTCAGATTTCACCCCTCTTTACAACCATTTATCAAAATTTTTTAATTTTAATTTAAGATTTCTGGCAATTTCTGGTCAGGTGGGGCGATCGCTTCTATGGTGGAAAGAGGCTGGCGGTGTGAACTACGATACCGTTGGCATGGCTCAAACAGCCTACTATCAGTACATGATGACACTACCTGCCTTCATCCGTTCCCTTCTGCTGACCAGCGCCCTCAGTTTCGCCGCGCCGATTGCATTGGTTGGAATTGTGCTGGTCAGTCTATACATGGTTGGTCAAGTTCCGCTCATGGATGGGTTCAGCCAAACTGGATCAGAGCATATTTTGAACTTTTTGACGGTCTTCGGCAATGGGGATGCTGTTGAAGGCGCTTTAACCATTGGATTGACCTGTGCCCTGGTAGGTGCATTATTCGATACCTACGCCTTTTACCGCCATCACCATTTAAGGCGGGGCTGATGCACTTCAGATTTGAACTGGCGTAGCCGTTTCATTCATGACTGCTCCTATTAAGGTTTCAAGTTCGCCCTAATTTGGCGGCTCAGAGTGTGGGCGGTTTGGGGATCAATTGAACGACTCGAAAATTGGGCACTGTGGAGCCAGGGGTTAGTATATCGATCAGGATCATCGCTGTAGCGGGGAAACAGATGCCAGTGGATGTGAGGTTCAGCGTTACCGTAGCAGGCATGGTTCATTTTCCAGGGATGAAAGGTTTTAACGATCGCATTTGTAGCGATCATCAATTCCTGGAAGAGTGCCGTCTGAACTGGGGAGGAGAGTTGATGCAGTTCCCGCACATGCTCCTTTAAGAGCAATAAGGAATATCCCGGATGGAACTGATGGTCGCCGACGACAAATATGGAATTTTCAAACTCATGGATCAAGTAAGGATTTTTTCCATTACGCCATTGGGAGACGCGATCGCAAATTAAACAGGAGTCATAAATAGGGGGCATTTCAGGTTAGCCTGAACAAGAATTAATGGTTAGTTTCCATTCTGCGCGATGAAGCGGATGCGATCGCTCAATTTTGTCCATCAAAGTTTTGTCAGTGAATCAGGGTATCCACCTGGTGACTCAGCCAACAGTTCAACTTCAGGTAGGGGTGAGTTTGAAATATCCGGTTACGTTCTAGAAACGGTGCTCCAACCCTCTGAACCCCTGATTCCTTCCGCTCCGCTTTTAGAATTACCATAGAAAATTTGACAAACCTTGAATAGTCAGCATGAAGTGGGGAAAACAAGCTTCACGAAGAGCTAGTTGGGATGTAGACTATGGACTCTGAACCGTAAACTTTTCTACCACCTGACACCTGCCGTACCCCCTTCCATGCGTTTACTCTGCCTCAGCAATGGGCACGGAGAAGATGCGATCGCCCTCCGCATTCTGCAAGCCCTCCAATCACTGCCCCATCCTCCCCAAATCGAAGCCCTGCCAATTGTGGGTGAAGGACACGCCTATACCAGAGTTGGAATTCCCCTAGTGGGTGCCGTCAAAACGATGCCATCCGGCGGTTTTGTCTATATGGACGGCAGACAACTGGCACGGGACATTCGAGGAGGGTTGGTTCAGTTGACGGTAACGCAGTTGAAGGCTGTGCGTGCCTGGGCGAGGGGCAGAGGAGTAGAGGAGCAGAGAAGCAGAGGGGTAGGAAGCCGCCCACAACCCCGCTCCCCGCTCCCTACTCCCTCATTCATCCTTGCTGTGGGTGACATTGTGCCACTGCTATTTGCTTGGCTCAGTGGGGTGCCCTATGCCTTTGTCGGAACCGCAAAATCCGAGTATTACATTCGGGATGAGGCGGGTTGGCTGCCGAGAAAGTCGTGGTGGAGCGATCGCTTGCAACGCTGGACAGGCTGCATCTACCATCCTTGGGAACGCTGGCTGATGAGTCGCCCCCTCTGTAAAGCAGTCTTTCCCAGAGACAGTATCACCGCTCAAAACCTGCGTCGGTTTGGAATCCCTGCGTTTGACATGGGCAATCCCATGATGGATGGGCTGGAGTGGGAAGGGAAGGATGAAGGTGGAAGGATAAAGGATGAACGAATTGTTTCATCCTTCATCCCTTATCTTTCATCCTTAACTATTGCCCTCCTCCCCGGTTCGCGCCCCCCGGAGGCATACGCCAACTGGGAAACTCTTTTGCTGGCAGTGAATGGACTTCTGGCACGGATAGAACGCCCCCTGGTAGTCCTGGCAGCGATCGCCCCTGGTATCGACCTGGAAGTACTGCGTCAGACGGTGCAGTCATTCCGCTGGCAACCCACTTCAAACAGTACCTACACAGTAGGTTTCGGTGAAAATCAGGCAAGGCTGGTGTTGGCACAGGATCGGTATACCGAGTTTTTGCACCAGGCAGATCTGGCGATCGCAATGGCAGGTACAGCAACCGAACAATTTATTGGTCTGGGCAAACCTGCTATTACCATTCCTGGCAAGGGACCGCAGTTTACTCCCGCGTTTGCTGAAGCACAAACACGCCTCCTGGGTCCTTCCGCCACTCTGGTTCAGTCACCAGAACAGGTCGCTGCTGCAATCCAGTCTCTACTGAAAACCCCTGATCGCCTGCAACTGATTGCCGAAAACGGTCGCCGTCGCATGGGCACCCCCGGTGCGGCTGAACGCATTGCCCAATGTTTGGTTGAGCAGGTGAGGAGTGAGGGTGGAGGAGGTTGTTAGTTGTTGGTTGTTGGTTGTTAGAGGGAGAGAAAGGAGTGAGGAGTGGTTAACTGTTGGCTGTTGGCTGTTAGCCTCCATTCTTCATCCTTCACCTAGTTCCCTATTCCCTATTGCTGATCACAACTCTCAGCTCTCAACTCCCCAAAACCTGTTTCACCATCTTCGCCAGCACATCCAGGTCAATCGGCTTAGAGATATAGTCAACAGCCCCGGCTTCCAGGCAGAGTCCACGATCGCCCTTCATTGCCAAGGCAGTTTGGGCAATCACCGGAATTGACTGGTAGCGATCGTTCTGTTTCAACTGGCGCGTCAGTGTCAGTCCATCGACTTCTGGAAGATGAATGTCCATTAAAATTAGCGCCGGTAAAGACCGTTCGAGCGCCTGCCACATTTCACGTCCATCCTGTACCCAGGTCACCTCATAGCCAGACTTGCTAAGAAAGGTCAACATTAGCTTGGCATTGTGGATATTATCTTCCACTAACATCAGATGGTTGGGGCGAAGGGTTCTGATCGGTTCTGGACGATTCTCCAACAAACTTTGAGGATTCGATGAACTCGCAGTCTGGGGAAAAAGCTTCTTCTTACGACGATTGGTGGGGCGTAAGACTCGCTGAGAAGCCGCGCTGGAAAGCGCCTCTTCCCGACCCGACGAAAGCTGGGTTGCCGGTTTTTCACTCAAATCATGCTGAACTCGGTTTTTCCTTTGTTCAGACGCTACGGTTTCAGTTTCTTCTAAATCCTGGGGAAGTGGGGATGGAGGAACCAGGGGCAGAACAATGGTAAAGCGCGATCCTTGATCAATCTCAGAGCGGATCTCAACCCAGCCCCCGTGGAGTTCGGCAAGTTTTTGGGTCAGTGCCAGTCCTAGCCCTGTTCCTTCCCCGCGATCGGTCGCCACATTTGCCAGTTGACAATAGGGGCGAAACAACAAATGCTGTTGTTCCTGGGAAATACCTGTGCCGGTATCCCAGACCGTAAAGTGCAGAAAGTTATCTGCCTGAATCGCTTCAATCCCAATATCACCCTCCAGCGTAAATTTAATCGCATTCGATAGGAGGTTAAACAGCATTTGCTTCAGCCGTAAGCCATCAGCCATCAGAGTCGTGACAGAGGGAGCAACTTCTAGATGGGTTTTCAGCCCTTTATCACTCGCTTTCTCTTTCACTAGCGTCATCACCATCTGGCACAGGTTACGCACATCCACCGTTTCCCACTGCAAATCAAGCTGGTTTGCCTCAATTTTCGACAAATCGAGAATGTCGTTAATCAATGACAGCAAATGCTGCCCACTGGTCAGAATAATATTGAGATACTCCTGGTGTCGCAGGTTCATCGGGCTAAAACCTTGCGCTTGCAACAGATGGGTAAAGCCCAGGATTGAACTCAGAGGAGTCCGAATTTCGTGACTGGTGTTTGCCAAAAACTCACTTTTGAGCTGGTTGGTCTGGAGTAGTTCGCGGTTGCGATCGCAGAGTTGCTGCCGTTGCTGGCAATGGGCATGGATCAGGCTAATCTGATGCAATGCCATCACACCCTGACGAATACTCTGTTGAATCAAGCCAGAGCTGAGTGAATCCGTTGGGTGGCTCAACTCACCTGTGGATGCAGAACCAGAATGAACCAGTAACCAACCCCACGGGGTCAGGTCATTACCCATCTGCCAGACTGCTTCAGGAGCCTGGATTTGCAGGCTCTGTAAGTCTTCCAGCGTCAGTCTGGCTGCTAAGACCGGACAAAAAGGTTTTCCTGAGGATAGCGTCCAGGAGATTTTGGGCTGGCTTGTAGAGGATCGTTTGGGGACGATGTGGCAAATCCTGAATTCACCCAAATTGGAGGCGCAAGACTCAGATTGGGCTGAGTGAAGCTCGTTGCTGTCGCTACTCATGGATTCACTCAGGGGAGGGACTGGTAATGTTAGCCCCTCCCGACATGTTAGCCCCTCCCGACTGGGAGGATTACCCTGAAGCGCTATTACAGTGGTATCCACCAGAACCCCAGCCAGTTCGTCGGCGATCGCCTGGAAAATCCCTAAATCAACTGCAATATCTACTTCTCCCTGGGAATTTGCAGTTTCACTCAGGCAAGCAGTCACGATCTCATTAAGTCGTTGCCCTAAACGGTTTAAGCACTGGTCATATTTCAGTTGCATCTCCGTCTGCGTCGTTGCTAGCGCTTCTGCCCCAGATGGCGTTGTCCAGTGGGTTTCACTGCTACCAGTGGAGTCCAGGTATTTTCGTTCAGACAGGTTTGAATGCTGTTGCATAAAAAACAAAGAAGCACCCGATGGGAATACATGGGTGAAGCGAAATATAGAAATGTCCAACGAAAAACAGGAAACCTATCCCTTCTATGGGGAAACCGTGCTATTAGCCCACTCTTCCATCAAGTTAACCAAGCTTTCAGGGAGGAAAATGGGAACTTACGCACAAAAAAATGATAATACTTAGTCTACTGAATAGATGTTAACAATTCCCGTGTGAAGATGAATTGGTTGCATAGGTGAAATTACCGTGTAGATATCCGCCAGATAGCGAATAGGTTCAGACAATTTGCGGAAGCGATGCCTGACAAAACAATGAACTGGGGGTTCAGTTTCTATTTCACAGGCAAATTCGATCCCTAAAGCGACTTATCTGAGCAAATTTCTTCAGCTTACATTTTTCGGAGACTACTATACTTAGTCCGTAATCACTCCTTAATATGGAATAAACTATTCTTTGGTACAAATGACCCAGAATATTCTGACAGTGAAAAAACGATTTAGGTATCAAACATCCACACTCTATCCCAAAGCGTGTTAAAGGTTATCCGACAACTTCTTGGGTTTAACTCTGAGCTTGGCAACAACGGCTTTTTGAATAGGCTTTTAAGCTGGGCTACCTGACCTAAACAGTGAACTGAGCAACAGTAATGGCAACTTCCTCGAAGATTCCCAAGCGAGTTTCAACAGCTTTGATCAACGCCCTCAGTGCGGGTGTGGTTCCCAGGGTGGGCTTAGACCACATCGCTGTTGGCAGGGAACGGGAGATGCAGTCGCTCTTACAAGACCTGGACAATATTGCGGGGGGCGGAGCGGGTTTTCGGTTCGTGATTGGGCGCTATGGAGCGGGTAAAAGTTTTACTTTGCAACTGGTGCGCAATCATGCCATGGAAAAGGGCTTTGTGGTCGCCGATGCGGACATTACCCCAGAACGACGGTTAGCTGGGGGAGGGGGTGCCAGCGTTGCCACCTATCGAGAGTTGATGAAAAATCTCTCGACCAAAGCCCGTCCAGATGGAGGTGCTCTATCAACTATTCTGGAACGCTGGATAGCCGGAATCCAAACTCAGGTTGCCCAGGAATCGGGCAAGAAACCGGCAGATGAGGGATTTGATGATCTGGTAGAAGCCAAGATTCGGGAAGTGACCAAGGATGTGGCAGATCTGGTAAACGGGTTTGAGTTTGCCAATGTCATCATTGCCTATTGGAGTGGCTACCGCACTGACAACGACACCAAAAAGGAATCGGCGTTACGGTGGCTTCGGGGGGAGTTCGCAACGAAAACTGAGGCAAAAGCAGCGCTGGGTGTGCGGGTGATCATTGACGATGAGAACTGGTATGACTACATCAAGCTGTTTGCCCGGTTTGTCTGGGACATTGGCTACAAAGGGCTGTTAGTGATGCTGGATGAGGTGATCCACCTGTACAAAATCAGCACTTCTGTTTCACGCCAGAATAATTATGACAAACTGCTGGCAATGTTCAATGATGCAATGCAGGGTCGAGTGACTTACCTGGGATTGCTCATTGGCGGAACTCCCCAGTTTCTAGA
Source organism: Kovacikia sp. CALU 1929 (assembly GCF_056784235.1). Taxonomy (NCBI): domain Bacteria; kingdom Bacillati; phylum Cyanobacteriota; class Cyanophyceae; order Leptolyngbyales; family Leptolyngbyaceae; genus Kovacikia; species Kovacikia sp. CALU 1929. The sequence continues at coordinate 24,166 of NZ_JBXBCF010000110.1, read as the reverse complement.
AGACCCCCGACGGGGGCTTTACAGTGACCCAGCATGGCAACGACGCACCTCCCAGAGCCGATTTGCCAGTAAGGCAGGGATTCAGGAGGCAAATGGTCCTGTAATTCGCCTGGAACCACTGACCCGTGAGGAAATTTTGACCCTGCTGGAACGGCTCGTGGAAATTCATACAACCCACTACAGCCTGAAGAAATCCTTGACCAAGGAAGAGTTACAGGAGTTTTTGCAGGCGATTATCAGTCGTTTGGGGGCAGAGGCTTTGCTGACCCCTGGTGAGATTGTGCGCGACTTTATGAGTGTGTTGAATATCTTGCAACAAAATCCAAAGATGACCCTGCGCCAGTTGATCCAAAGCACTAACTTCCAACCCCTACAGCAATCGGGTTCCCAAGTGGATGAGGACAGCGAATATGCGGAGTTTACGGTTTAGGAGGGGATGGGGTGAGGAGCTAGGAGTCAGAAGGCGAGGTCAGTCCTTTCACGCTTCTGGCTCAAAAAGTTGAAAGATAGAATCGCGGCTTACAAGCTCCGTCGCTTCACCCTCTGAGATCGCCCGTTCCATCGCTACATCTTCGATCAGTTCTGTCAAAAATTCAGAAACCTCTTCGTGGTTATCCCGAAGCAACTCAATGATCGCACTCTTCAAAATCTCTTTCAGTTGATCCGAGTTCAGAATCATCTCAGACATTGTGCCTCCATTTAGTTAATTAAGTTTGATAGATTGATTTCTGATGCTTCAAGCTGCTCGTTGTCTAAACGTGATTTGAATAAGAGAACACTAGATCAAACGCTACTTGTCCACTCAATCCAATTTGTTGAATTCTGAGTCTCCTTTTTGCGCTTTTCTTGTCGGTTTTGAACCGTTGAGTTCTTAGTCTCTAAAACAGTCTGTTTCTTAGCAGCTTTTTTAGATTGAGAAGAGACTTGCTTCTTATGAGCCGAATTGCTGGTATGAGGCTTTCCTGATGCCTTTTGTTTTTTTGGCTTTTGCCGCTGTTTTAGCGACTTGGTCTTGCATTTTGTACCTTGCTTAGGATTCTGTTTTTCTCGCAATTCATGCTCGGCTCGTTGCCTACGATATGCTTCGTATACAAGCTTGTCTTTAAGTTGCTGAATTTGTTTCTTTAAGGCTTCGATTTCTTCTGTTAAATTATTAAAAATTGGATCTGAGTGTTGTGATGGAACAGCTAGAAAACCTTTGTGAACTTTAGAATTCCTTGAATCATCTAAACGCTTATCATCATCCTCTTGGCACGAAATGTAACTCATACAATCATATGAATGAAAAGAATATTAGGTTAAGTTTTACACTCACAAAAGCTATTGTCAGTAGTGTTTCTAGCCTAGAATAGTTCGGTTTCCCCTACGACTGTGGAATCAATCAGTAGATGGATTAGTTCAAGAAGTAGTGACAATGAAAGAGTAGTATTGCCTAGCAGACAGCTTTATTTGTAGGGATTTCATCTTACGTGCTTCAGAGAAATCACCGCTCAAAGCACATTCTGATTCTTTGTCTTGACCAAATCGTACAGGGTTTCCATCGCCTCAATGAAGGAGTTGTCGCGGTGCCAGAAGGAGGGGTGATCGCCCTGTTTTTTGACGGGAATGCCGGAGACAACGGTTTGGGGTAATGGTTCCATTGTCTGGGGGAGCCGTTTAGCACCCTGCCAGAAGTCTCGTAAGCTTTCAACAGTGCCAATGGGGACAGTGACAGGTTGGGTGTAGTAGGACGGACTGGGTTGGGGAGGTCGTTGTTCCAGTTGCAGTTCGGCGGAGAGTGCCTGACCTAAGGGAGATTTGGCAAGCTCCCGCAGCAGGTCTTCCCGGGACAGTCCACGCAGTTCAAACAGCAGGAAGGGATCGCGATCGAGTTCGGCGGCAACCAGGTAATACACTCCGGCAATGTGTTTGCAGGGATTGCCCCAATCTGGACAGGAGCAACTGGTATCAAAGTCTTTTTTGCTGTGGGGTAGCAGATGAATGCCCAGGGTGGCAAAGCTGTCTTCAATGTTATCGGGAATTTCATTGAGTAACAGGCGGGAAATCAGGCTAGCTTTGGAGGCGATGAGAGCGATCGCCGCTGCCCATTTTGCTGCACTAATCGGCTGAAACTCAATTGTGGTGCTGTAGAGCGGTTCCTTATAGACTCCAAAATAGGGATTCACCGACCCTCTCACCTGAGCCGTGACAATCCCATCTTTAATCCCAAAACTTTTGACCTTGCCGCCGCTGGCGTAGGAGCGTCCCCGGCTTAACCGTCCGGCATCACTGAAGGGTTCCAGTGCGTCGATGAATTTCTGACCCCACCAGGATTTAGTGAATTTGGTTGCCATAGCGATTACTCCATAATGGCGCTCTTGTTGAGGGCAATTAGTTTTTTGAAGGCTTCGTTGTCCAGTTCGGTGAGCCAGGATTCATCGGCACCAACGATCGCCCCGGCCAGTTTTTTCTTGTCCTCGATCATTTCGTCGATGCGTTCTTCTAGCGTGCCGATGGCGACAAATTTATGGACAAAGACGTTTTTCTTTTGTCCAATGCGGAAGGCGCGATCGGTTGCCTGGTCTTCCACAGCAGGGTTCCACCAGCGATCGAAGTGAAACACATGGTTGGCTTTGGTCAGGGTAATGCCAACGCCTCCAGCTTTGAGGGATAGGACAAAGACTGAGGGTTCCGATTCTGGATCTTGAAATTGCTCAATCATTTGTTCCCGTTTCTTACGAGAGGTGCCGCCATGCAGGTAATAGGTGTTGTAATGGCAGGTCTGACGCAGGTATTTTTCTAAGGCGGAACCGAGTTCATTGAATTGCGTGAAAATGAGCAAACTTTCCCCTTCGTCCATCACTTCTTCGACCATTTCAGTGAGGCGCGTGAGTTTGTGCGATCGCTCCGGTGTAAAGTCACTCCCATCTTGCAGAAACTGCATTGGGTGATTACAAATCTGTTTCAACTTCGTTAGCGTTGCCAGAATTAAACCTTTGCGCTGAATCCCATCCGTTCCCTGAATTTGTTTCTCCACATCCTTGACGACGGCTTCATAGAGGGATGCCTGTTCCTTGGTCAGGTTGCAGAACAGCTTTTGCTCTACCTTATCGGGCAGGTCTTTGATGATGGACTGATCGGTTTTCACCCGCCGCAGGATGAAGGGTTCCACCAGTTTTTTCAACGTAGCGGACTGTTGAGGACTGTTATTCTTTTGAATTGGCAGTTCAAAATTGCGCCGAAACTGGGTTTGATTCCCCAAATAGCCAGGATTGAGGAAATTGAAGATTGACCACAAATCTAACAGGCGGTTTTCGATCGGGGTGCCAGTCAAAGCCAATCGGTGAGTCGAAGGGAGGGTGAGAATGGATTTAGTCAGTCCGGCTTTGGGGTTTTTGATGTTCTGGGCTTCATCCAGCACAACCCGGTGCCACTTTACATCGCCCAAAAGCTTGGCATCCTTGCGTGCCAGGGCAAAGGAGGTGATCAGTACATCGTGTTCCCGGCAGGCTTGTTTAAATTCTTTAGCATCCTTGGCTCGTTGATTGCCGTGATGCACGACTGCCTTTAAGTTGGGGGCAAATTTTGCAAGCTCATGGAACCAGTTCCCGACCACAGAGGTGGGTGCAATCAAGAGAGTGGGCGGCAGGTTTTTAATCCCCTCTTCCTTTGCCTGTTCCCGTTCCTGGATCAGCCGCGCAATTACCTGTACGGTTTTGCCCAAGCCCATATCGTCTGCGAGGCAGCCGTTGAGTCCCAGTTGTTCCAGGTATTGCAGCCAGGAAACACCCCGCTTCTGGTATTCCCGCAGAGTGCCCTGCAAATTTTTGAGATTTTCAACGGGTTCCAGATGGCTTTTATCACTCAGCTTTGCCATCATGTCTGCCAAGTTGCTGTTGCGATCGAATTCCAGTTCCAGGGTGTCGTCTTTGCTGGCAGTGAGTTTGAGGAAATCGAGTAAACTCAACTCTGGATTTTCCTGCTGCTGGGTTTTCCAGAAATCCAGCATTTGCTTCATTTTGTCCTGATCCAGTTCCATCCACTGTCCCCGGAATTTGACCAGCGGTGTTTTGGCGTTGACCAGTTGGTTCCATTCCTGTTCGCTGACGGGTTCGCCCCCGATCGCCAGATCATACTCGTACTGCACCAGCGTCTCAAAGGAGAAGTATTTCTTTGCTTTGTCTTCGCCGCCTGTGAGGGACTTGCCCTTTGCCCGCAGGCGTACCTTTGCCCGCTGCCGTCCCTGGGGTGTGTACCAGGCAGGGACAATCACTTTGTAACCTGCATTCTCCAATACCCAGGCAGACTCTTTCAGGAATTCAAAAGCACTTTCCAGATCTAGCCAGATGCCAGACGGTTGATCGGTTTCTAACCCGCTCCAGAGACGGGGGTAGATGCGGGCGGCGTAGCCCAGATTCATCAACAGGTTTTGCTCAAAGCTGTCGCCCATTTGCTTTTGCACCTGCTGTTTTTGCTTTGGACGCATCCGCCAATAGTCATCCAATGCTACACGCAGGGAGGGATCGCTTTTAGGAGCAATCTGGAACTGAAGCAGCCAGGCATCTTCGGCTTTGGCTGGATCTTGCAAATGGAAGTACAGGTGGAAGGGCAGATCGGTCTGGGTACGGACGATGCGATCGCGCCATGTCTGCCACTGCTTGAACTGTTCTAAACTAATCAGCGATGGTGATTGAGGTGATTTCAGGCAAGCACTAAGAATGGAACCATCAATGTTCTTTTCAAATGCTTGAGTGGTGTAAGTATGACTCACAATATCAGTCAAAACTGATTCTGAGAAATGGCGTAGTATAGTTTCGCGATCGTAAAATTCAGGCGTTTCTTTCGGTTCTGAAAATCCTGCTGCACAAATTAGTGGCATATAGGAAAGGTATTCCTGAATTGTCTCCTCGTATTCCTCTCCAATGAATTCCCAACCTGGATAAATTTCAAATTTCCCGGTTGTCGATTTGGCATCTGCTTGAGTCACCACTGCACGAGACTCAGCAATGCGGGCAGGTTGCGTTCTTTTGGAGCGTCGAGTAGTGCTGGTTGTTCGCGATCGCCGCTGGGTTGCTGGTGTCCGGCTTCGCTGTCCCTTTGGCTGCACCTCAACTTCAACCTCGTAGGTTTTCTCAGCCGCTTTACCCTTTGTCTTGGATGATTTCTTTGGGGTCGGCTCCAGTTCCCGGTATTTCAATGCTGGGATGTACTGATCTTTGTAAATAATCCGTTTAACTGCCTGGGTGTAGTGAAACCAGAACAGTAAATCAGCCCCCAGTTGCACTTCTGCCAGGTTGTTGAGCGCAATGAAATGCAGATCATTCAGCAAATTGATTACATTGTTGACCTGGGCAGTACTGTAGGTACCCGTTTTGATGGAAGTCACCGTTTTATAACAGTCTACCTGCCAGTACTGCCATTCAAATGCCTCTGGCATCTCCTCTTCCAGGTAACGGGAAAGCTCCAGGGAGGGGAGCGGCTGGTTGTCTACACTGGGCAACAGGAAGTGACGCGGTGAAATAAAGTCTTCCAGTTGACGGTAGCTGGGGGGCTGAATCCCCAATTCGTCCTTTAGCAGAGCTGCCAGTTCTTCCTGAAGCAGTTGGCGGGGATGCCGCTGCTTGTCCTTACGAAATTTCTTCTGCTCTGTAGTCTCAACCCAGAGGTAGAATGCCCCATTCTGAATGAATTCCTTCCCTGATTCAGGAATCCAGGTACCGTGAAGAATCTTCATGGCAGACTGCTTTTTATGCTAATGCTTTGCGTTTAAAGGTACCAGAAGTATTGGGGAATAGGGCTGCGATCGCGTTACAAAAGTGGAAGTTGGCCGATCCAGTGTTGTGGAATGGACGTAATCCTGGATTTATTTGAATATAAGATTTTTTTGGTTTTTAGACTGAAATGCTTAAGGCGGAGAGTTTACCTGACTTGATCAAGCCATCGAGGTGTCTGGGATTGCGCCATTCATTGGTGCTGGGATAGTGCTGTATTTAGGGTGATACCCAGCAAAAATGTGGATACCTCCCTACCTTCAAGATTAACCATCAGAAGTGACGGATGATACACCAGTCCGCTGGATTTAAACCGTAAATTCCCTATTTAATTTCTTAAAGAAAGAGTATTATCCTGCAAATTTGACAGATAATCCTGGGTAATCAGAGCGTTATCGAGCAGATCTGACACTTATTACATAGTTAGGTGTATGGTACTCCTTCTGTCAAAGGGTAATCCGAGTATGTTGTGGCAGTAGAGGATCTTGACGCAACTTCCCCTGTTTTTGCAAACCGATGTACTATTGCGGTGACGAGATTTTGGAGGAAAATGCGCCCAATTTTGACTATAGAGGGTCTGTGTGTCGAAGCAGCCAGATTTGCTGAAATAGAATCTGTCTACGATGAACCAAGTCTTTACGGTGTGACAGATGGAAAAGCTGTCGGAACTTACCTTGAACAAAAATTTACAGCCTATTTAGCTCAAAATTACAATTGTCAACCAGGAAACTCAGCTTCAGGCATTGATCTTCCTACTCTTGAAGTTGATATCAAGGTAACAAGTATAAGACAGCCGCAATCTTCTTGTCCCTTTAAATCGGCAATGCAGAAAGTATTCGGGCTTGGATATCATCTTCTAGTTTTTGTCTACGACAAATATGATGATCCTGCCAATAGAACTGGAAGATTGGATATGCAATATACTATTTTTGTAGACAAGAGTAGAACAGGAGATTTCCAGACAACTAGAGGAATCTTAGATATTTTGAGCCGAGATGGGAATAAGGATGATATTGCTGCTTTCATCATGGAGAGAAATCTACCAGTTGATGAAATAGGTGCATATCAATTAGCTGATAGAATTTTAGAGTCGCCTCCGAATCAAGGTTACTTAACAATCTCAAATGCGTTTCAGTGGAGACTACAATACGGTCGAGTTATTCAGCAGGCAGGTAGTGTTTCAGGAATAGTTAGAGTTCGATAGCAACTAATGGCGAAATCATTGGATAAATGGCAATTTGGAGACTTTCAAACTCCTGATGCTCTTGCGAGAGAAGTCACTCAAGTTCTTAGAGAAAATCACAAAATATCACCGGAGATCGTTATAGAACCAAGTTGTGGCAAGGGAGCGTTTATTCGAGCCGCACTTGATGAGTTTTCAGACTCGAAGATTATAGGTTTAGATATAAATGAAAAATATATCGAAGAAGCAAAACTATCTATAACTAATTATCCAAATTCAAGCAGTGTGACTCTGTATGCGTCAGATTTTTTTGACACTGATTGGGAATCCTTAATCTCACATCTCTCAGGTTATCTTTTGGTGGTTGGTAATCCTCCTTGGGTAACAAGTAGTGAGTTGAGTATTCTTAACAGTCACAATTTCCCTTCAAAATCAAACTTTCAAAATCGACGGGGCATCAAAGCTATAACTGGCTCAGGAAATTTTGATATTTCTGAATGGATGCTTTTGAAATATGTTGAGTGGTTATCAAAACGAGAAGGATCTATAGCTATTCTATGCAAGTATTCCGTTGCTCGAAAAGTAATGTGTCAGGTGAAGAAGAAATCAGGAAGTAGGTTTTCCACCCATATTTATCTCATTGATGCAAAACTACATTTTGGGGCATCTGTAGAAGCGTGTCTTTTTGTCCTATCTACTGATAATACTGATAGTTATGATTGCAAAGTTTATAGAAATTTACAATTAAGGGAAGTAATTCATCTGATCGGTGAAAGAGATGGATTGGTCCTCAAAGAAACTACTAAATATAAGAAGTGGAGACATCTGTCAGGTCAAGATCTAAAGTACGTTTGGCGTTCTGGCATAAAGCACGATTGTTCCAAGGTGATGGAGCTAGAGCAGATCCAAGACACTCTGTTTTTAAATGGGATGGGAGAAAAATATTGTTTAGAAAAGAATTATTTGTATCCTCTCTTAAAAAGCTCAGATATTGGCAATGGTAGAACAGCAGATTGCCGAAAACTTGTCTTGATTACACAACAATCAGTGGGTGATGATACAAGCATTATTCAACAAGTAGCTCCTAAGACTTGGCAATATCTTCTTGAGCATGATTGCTATCTGAAAAATCGAAAAAGCTCTATTTATAGAAATAAACCGCCTTACTCTATATTTGGCATTGGATCTTATTCCTTTAAACCTTGGAAAATAGCAATCTCTGGGCTTTACAAGCAACTAAAGTTTTGTCTTGTTAAACCTTTGGATGGAAAGCCAATAATGTTTGATGATACTGTAAATTTTTTATCTTTTGATGCAGAAGAGGAGGCGAAGTTTGTTTTTGAGCTTATTACCTCAACTCCTGCAATAGAATTTCTGAATTCTATGATCTTTTGGGATGAAAAAAGACCAATCACAATAGATATTTTAAGGAGGCTCTCCTTAAAATCTGTTGCAATAGAACTAGGGGTTTTAAAGAGTTACTTGCAATGGGCTGAAGCTGTCCAGATCACACCCGATGGTCAGTTAGAATTGGGATTAGCAGAGCAACCATTTAGGTACATTGTTCAGTGCGATCGCTGATCGCCGTAGGCTGAGTTGATGAGAGGAAATCCAGCATTGGTTTTCCTTACCAGCACTGACCAAAAATACGACCGCACTCAAGATTGTGACTGTGGACGCGATCTATCAAATTAGAAGCTTGGATCGAAGCATTGGAGAATCAGTCAACCAGGCTTTTAAGTCTCCTCAAATCAAGCAAAGAACTTGGGCTGCTAAATCCGTGCCTGAATAAACGTACAACCTTAAATTAAGTTACGATCATTTTGTATTTAGGGTAGAAGTTTTTAAAACTTATGAATCTTGTTTTAGAACGTGAGTCACCACCTCTGCGTGAAGATGAAACTGGGGCAGTGCGAGTTGGGAATTCAAGAGTTTTGCTGGAGACTGTAGTCAGGGCTTTTCAAGATGGAGCATCGCCTGAATCTATAGTTCATCGGTACGCCACTCTATCCTTGTCTGATGTCTACAACACCATCGGTTACTACCTTCGGCACCAAAAGGCTGTAGAAGCATATTTTAAGTCAGAGAGAGCAGTTAGCTGAATCTGTACAGCAACGTTTATCTGATATTCAGCCTGACTTGATCTCTATCCGTGCTCGGTTACTGTCTCAACGGAATTCGTAACGGCGAATATGTTGAGTTTGTTGAGTGATGAAAATTTCAATGGCGACATCATTCGGGGATTACTGTTGCGTCAACCCAATCTTGATTTGCTTCGAGTTCAGGATGTTGGTTTGCGAGAAGTAGACGACCCAGCTATTTTAGCCTAGGCAGCAAGTAATGAGCGTATTTTACTCACTCACGATCGCGCAACAATGCCAGATTTTGCTTGCGATCGCCTGGTTAGGGGAAAACCGATAGCAGGGATGTTTGTAGTCAATGATCGAATGCCTATTCGGCAGGCGATCGATGAGTTGTTACTGCTGGTAGATTGTAGTGAGCAAGCAGAATGGAAAAATGTCGTTTTGTACTTGCCGCTTTGAAAACCAAGTTGAGTTCTGTTGCAGTGCATAGCATAGCCTCTGAAGCGGACTGAAAACGCCAGTGGGCTGAGTTGAAAGCTCTGGCAGCCACTAACTTAGGGGCGTTCAACTTTCACCCCCGATTACGGTTTCCCGCACCAACAGCAGCGGGATATTGGAGGAAAAGCATTCTTAAAATGAAAAAGAAGCATAGCAGCTTGCCTTCCCAGTCTGGCTGGCATGGCTATGTAAAGCGGCGTGTAAATGGTTTACGATTCTGGATCCTGACTCCTGGCTCCCTCAGAATGGCTACTGAATTTACACTGCCCGGTACTATCTAATTGCCTGATTATTTGGAGACATCACCATGTCTTTCTCTGACTCTGAACAACGACCTTCCCCTCTGCGCCAGGTGGGTACCTATCTTGCAGTCGCAATTGTGAGTGTGTTGCTGACCCTGCTGACCCTGCGCTTCTTTCCCGGACTGGTATTGCCGGGACAGGTGCCATCTGCTCCCCAGGTTCAGGAGATTGCCACTCAAACGGCGACCCAGGCGGCTTCTCCCCGCAGCTTTGTGGCGGCAGCGATCCGTAAAGTGGGTCCAGCCGTGGTGCGGATTGACACTGAGCGGACGATCGCCACCAATCCAACGCCCTTCTTTAGTGATCCCTTCTTTCGAGACTTCTTTGGCTACGATAGCTTTCCCAGTCAACCAAAGGAGTATCGCCAGCGAGGTGAAGGCTCCGGCTTCATTATTGACCCGAATGGGGTGATTCTGACCAATGCCCATGTGGTTAGTGGCGCGGATGCCGTAACCGTGACCCTGAAAGATGGGCGCAAGTTTAAGGGCAAGGTGCGGGGGCTTGATGAGCCTTCTGATCTGGCAGTGGTCAAGATTGACGGTAAGAATTTACCCGTTGCACCGTTAGGGAATTCTAGCGATGTGGAAGTGGGAGATTGGGCGATCGCCGTCGGCAATCCCCTCGGGTTGGATAACACCATCACCCTCGGTATTGTTAGCACCCTGAACCGCTCTAGTGCCCAGGTGGGCATTCCCGACAAGCGGCTGGATTTTATTCAAACGGATGCGGCGATCAATCCAGGGAACTCCGGTGGTCCTCTGGTCAGCGATCGCGGCGAAGTCATTGGCATCAACACAGCGATTCGCCCCGATGCCCAGGGAATTGGATTTGCGATTCCAATTGATACGGCAAAGGCAATCAAGGACACCCTGGCGCAGGGGCAAAAGGTACAGCACCCCTACATTGGGATTCGGATGCTGACCCTCACCCCCGACCTGACAGAGCAGCTTAAGAACGATCCAAATGCTCCTGTGATTGCCGCTGTGGATGGTGTATTGGTGATGCAGGTGATTCCCAATAGCCCTGCTGCCTCGGCTGGTTTGCGCCAGGGAGACGTGATTACCCAAATTGCTGGGCAGAAGATTACAACAGCGGAACAACTCCAGAATGTGGTTGAGAAAAGTAAAATCAATCAGCCCTTAAAAGTCACAGTCCAGCGAAATAACCAAACCCAGGAGCTAACTATCCGTCCTGGCGAGCTTCAGGAGGCAGCTACTCGGTAAACCAATAGAATTATTGCCTATCGATCCTGGACTCAAGTAGGAACTTTCTCAATGAGTCCAGGATTTTTTTTAAGCCGTTTTCAGCGATTTCACGGTGTTTAGTGGGAGGTTTTCCCGGAATAATTTCTGGTGTTGGCAAGGCAAAGGTCAAAACCAGGTTATCCCTACTTTTTTCACTCCATCTTTTGGGATAACTGCATGTGATCTGAATCCTATTTTCCGCTGCTTCAGATCAAACCGAGAAAGTACCAGCCTCACCAAAAAACAGGGTAAAACTCACCGGATTTTCACTGATTTATCACATCCGGAATGGGGGAAACCTTAGATGATGAAATATATAGGAACCCAGTGAAGTGTATTGATCGTCAAAACTAATGGGTTGCTACTCAACCAGGAGGAACTCCTATGGAACGGCATTCTGAATTCCCTATCTTCGTACAATCCGCAGTTGCGATCGTGGGCTTTCTGCTAATTTTCTCTCTCGTCGGTTGGATGTTTGAATCGCAAGAACAGATTCATCGGGCATCTGTTTCATCTGGCGAAATCACAGCAGTGCAATAGTCGAGTTACATTTGTTTGCTTTTTAACAATCACAGGATCTGTCGGTAATCTCACTCGGAACTTAACGATAGTCCTGACTCAATTCCTGTAAAGGCACTTTTGCTGGTGAAAACAGACTCGATTCTCTACCGCCTGTTCAAAAGCTTTCCCAGCATTTTCTTTGAGTTGATCGGTCAACCCCCCGAACTTGCCCGTCAGTATGCATTCTCCTCCGTAGAGGTGAAACAAACTGCTTTCAGAATAGATGGCGTTTTCCTGCCAGAACCTGGTCTTGTTGAGCAGCCCATTTATTTCAGTGAGTTTCAGTTTCAGCCTGATGCAGACCTATACTCTCGGTTTTTCACAGAAATTTTTCTGTTCTTAAACAAAACTGAGCTTGTCAATGATTGGTGCGGTGCCATTATCTGGGCAGAACGTAGTCTTGATCCTGGTAGACCTGTACATTATTGGGAGCAGAAGTGTTGAATCCAGATATAAAACTTCATATTTCAGTGGACACTTCAATGGACAAGTGCCTCTGGGAGGAAATCATAGCTCCAGTGGACGATGGAGCAACGACGACTGAATTCTAATTGTAAATAGCGAAACTTATCCAACAATCGATGCCCATAAAAGGCAGGAATTTCCATCAACTCTAGAATCAAATAGGCAATCAGTACCACGTAGATTTGAATCATCACTCCGTTAACGCTTTTACAAATCAAGCGGTCGAGTTTGAGATGCATTTTCAAGAACTTCCACAGCAGTTCAATGTACCAGCGGTTACGATAGATTTCACCAATCTCCTCATTGCTCATCTGATCTAAATTTGTCGCCAAGCGAAACTCACTTCGACTCTCCAGGTCACAAAACCAAACAACGCGATACCGTTGATGGTCAAGTTCGGTTTTCATGTTGTTTTTGAGCCGCACGACGAAGCGCGTTTGAGTGGCACTCAGTTCATCCAAGAAATCCCAACTTGCAAAGCCTCGATCCATTATTCCAACGCCGTTCTCAGGAATCATACTATTCACTGTTTCGGCAAATCGAGCATCATGTCCTTGCCCAAAATGAATCAAACATTCCGTCGGATTGCCCTGCTCTAAATTGATGCCATTGAGCAACTTAACTTGATGGTATTCCTGCTCCCAGAACAACTTGCTGGTCAAACTAATCACTGTTGAGTCAATCGGAATCAACATCTGCGCGGTTGCGGGGTGCTGTCGCTTCAAGCGTTCGAGCAATTCTATATAAATCCGGCAAAAGTTCTCCCCTTGCCGAGTCTTACAGGCTTTAGAAAAGGTTGAAATATCAACACCAATGCCAGCATGATTGATCCGATAAAATAGATCTCGCATGCTCGTCAAGCTGGCGTCGAGCACAAACGTCAGCCAGACTTTAAAGAACAATCGGGTGTTCAAAACTGGGTAGTCAGTCGGCGACAGTCGCTTGACTACCGATTTGACAATATTGGGAAACGACGATAGCATCAGACAGAATTTTTTATTTGATAGGGGTCAGAATACTATTTTCTGACCCCTTTTTTCTTGTCTTAAGCTTTCTTTCAACACTTCTGACACAGAACGTCATCCATTTTCAATTTACAATCTTTCAATGCAGCGGATAACAAAAGCCTTTAAATCAATTTTGAATGAGATGGATCAGATTTCCACAGCCTTATTGGATGCCAATGAAAACCTAAATTATAGGTTGGATAAATTGCCAGAACTTCAGAAGGAGCTATTGAGTGCTATGCAATCTCATATTGATGATTGCTATCGTATTCTTAAAACGCTTCATCCACCCGCCGCTATTAACGAAGTGTTTGTTGAGCGATGGCTAGAAAAAGCCAAGCATCCTACATATAAATATTTTCAAAATAATGTAAAGGATTATAGAAATTCATTTTCACTCATCGTTAACAAAATCAAACATAACGGTGGTCAGTTTCGTCCAATAATGATGTACTCAAGGGGATCGTGGATGAGTACCAGGATGTTGCTGAGTCCGAATATCGCCTGATTCAGTTGATTTCAGGGCTGAGGCGATCGGAGGATGATACCCGCTCCGTACAGGTTAACCTGTGTGTGATTGGAGATGATGACCAGAACATTTATGAGTTTAGAGGAACTAGCCTGCTTTACATTCTTCAGTTTCAGGCAGAATACAGTGCCGAACGGTTTCTGTTGACAGAAAACTATCGCTCTACGGAATCGATTATTGCCGCTGCCAGCGCTCTGATTCAGAACAATCCGCAACGCTGCAAAGGCACGCCGGAAGAACAGGTTCGCATCGACCAGGAACGACGGGGGTTGCAAAGTGACTCTGTGCGGACATTGCAATTTATTGATGAAACGGCTCAGGCTGGATGGATCTGTAAACAAGTTCAGTCCTGGTTGCAGGCGGGTGTACCCTCCAGGGAAATTGCAATACTGGCGCGTTACTGGGATTTGTTAAGTCCAGTCCGTGCCTTGCTGGAACGGGCAGGTATCTCCACCTATGCGCTGAGAGACGAGAGCATTTCACTGACCCGGAACTGGGTGGCTAGTCAATTAATTGACACACTTAGAACAGATTGCAATCGTCTCCTTTCACCAGCAGAGTCTGTTCACCAATGGTTTCAGCAGTTGTTTCACCAATGGCGACGAGACAATCGGGAGCTAACCTTACAGACATTACTAAAAATTGCAGTTGACCTTGACCAGGAAAGGAATTACGGTTCTGCTGAATTAGCACAGCCAATCAGCTTCAATGAAATTCTGACGGCAATCTTTGAATTTGCCCAGAGTGGGGAGGTCTATCTGCAAGAAAATTCTGTGTTAGTGACCAGTTGTCACGGGGCGAAGGGATTGGAGTTCAGTAAGGTAATTTTATTAACCGATAGGTTTAGTCTTCAGAGGAACGAAATTGAGGCAGAGCGGCGGTTGTTTTATGTGGCAATGACCCGTGCTAAAGAAGAATTAGTCCTCTGTTCGACTCAGCCCAGTCGCTTTGTGCAGGAGACCGGAATCAGTGTTGAGGGAATGGACGATCGCAGCCAGGATCTTCCCCAGTTCATGCTCTACCTGGATCTGACTCCAAAAGATGTGAAACTGGGTCATCCGGCTACGACAGAAAATCAATCGGTAATCACTCACCTGCGAGAAGGTGACCCATTATTGCTTATGGCAACCCAAAACAACGATGGGTGGACTATTCGTACTCAGCGACGACAAATTATCGGGGCATTATCAAAAGACGCGGTTCAAACGCTGCAACGGCAGCGGATCTGTCCGGGACAGTTCCAGTTTTGCCCTGGAGAGGTGTCCGTTCGTTACATTTACCACCATCTCAAGCTGAACGAAGTGACAGGCGAAACCCTGGAAGACTGGTTTGTGGTAATTCCACAAATTCGGGTTTGCCGATAGGACCAGGGCGAACATGAACTATTCAACTGGGTTCTTTCTTCACTAAATAAAGCCTTTTCGGGCTATGGTAGTGACCAGATTGATCCAGTTCTTCACTCCCACTGAGTTCTTGCATGAAGCGGTATGCCCTGGTTGTTGGTATTGGTGAGTACGACAGCCCTAACTTAGGGAAATTATCGAAGCCTGCAAATGATGCCAAAGCAGTTGCCCAGGTGTTGCGATCGCAGGGGGACTTTCAGGAAGTCATCCTCCTAAACGGCACGAAAGCAAAGCCGGGATGGGTCGATTACCAGACATTCGATGCTGAACTGACTAAATTTTTGCAGCAGTCCGCGAATCAAGATGCGCTGATTTACTTCACGGGACACGGCTTCACCTTAGAAGAAAGCCGATTCGTCAAACGGGGCTATCTGGCGACTTCCAGTTGTAAGGTGAAGTTCAAAGATAAGCGAATTATTTCTCAGGAAGAAGGCTTTTCCTTTGATGATTTGAACGGGCTGGTGCAGGAGGCGAATCTCAGCAGTTTGCTGATGTTGCTGGATTGCTGCCACAGTGGGTTCTTAATCGAAGATGACCTGGTGAAGAAAAGCCTGCTGGCGTTTTCCAGGAATAACTATTGTCTGATTGCCGCTTGCCGCAGCTTTCAGGAAGCCTACGCGCTGAAGTCAAAGGACCATAGCGTGTTTACAGGAGAGTTGTTGGAGAGCCTGTTGGAGGAGAATGCCAGACAGGGAGAAGTCTCGGCTCTGGATGTTTTTGGCTTCATCGATCGCGCACTCAAGAACAGCGGTCAGGAGCCGATTTTCTTGGGAATGGGCGGGGCAATTCCTGTGGTTAGCTATGCGATCGCGGCTCCCATAGAACCGGATGAGACCTGTCCGTATCAAGGGCTGGAGGCGTTTACAGAAGCGACAGCACGCTTTTTCTTTGGGCGACGGGCGGATGTGGAGGCACTGTGGCAGAAGCTGGAGCAGAGTGCGTTTGTGCCTGTGATTGGGGCTTCGGGCAGTGGCAAGTCGTCACTGGTGCGGGCAGGGTTGATTCCAGCATTGCAGCAAAGTGGGACGAATTGGACTGTGCTGGAGCCGATTAAACCGGGAGAAGAACCACTGACTCAGTTGCGGAAACCGCTAGAGGAACTGGTTCGGCAGCTAACGGCTAAGGTGCCACTGGCTAATTTACTGCGGAAAGCACCGGAAGGCTTGCAACCCCTGATTGAGCAGTTACCCGATGCTGCCAGGTTTCTGCTGGTGGTGGATCAGTTTGAGGAGGTTTTTACCGTCTGTCTGGATGAGGAAGAGCAGGCACGGTTTATTCACCTGGTGACGCAGGTAGCAGCGCTGCCGAATTCGCGGTTGTCGGTGGTGATTACGATGCGGGCAGATTTTGTGGAGTCTTGTCTGCATTATGAGTCTTTGAAGCAGTTGATTCAGACGCAGGCGGTTTACCTGTCGCCACTAACGGGTTCGGATTTGACGGATGCGATCGCCAAACCCGCTGAGCAACAGGGCTACCGTCTGACTCCCGCGCTGCTGGCTGAGATTGTGAAAGACACGCGTGAAGAACCGGGATTTTTGCCGCTGTTGCAGTTTGCCCTGACGAAGCTGTGGGAATATCGCAACAGTCAAGCCCACGAACTGACTTCAGAGGCATACGTCACCATTGGCAAACTGGCAGGTGCCCTCGACTCCCATGCGGATCAGCTTTACACCTATAGCGATTACATTGACCCGCATACGGGCGAAATTACCCTGTCTGCCCAGCAGAGTCGATCGCAGACAGAGCAGGACTGGATACGGGCAATCCTGCTGCGACTGGTGCGATCAGGCGAGGGTGAGAAGGATACCCGACAACGCCAACCGCGAGCGACTCTGGTGGCACTGGCGGGTGAGGCATCAGAGAATCGACAGCAGATTGGACTGGTGCTAGAAAGCTTGATTAAGGGGCGGTTGTTAGTTTCGGAGCGAGAAACCATTGATCTGGCACATGAGGCGTTGATCAACGGCTGGCAACGGCTATATGACTGGTGCCAGGAAAGTCGTGAGCTACGGCGGTTGAGCCAACGGCTGGAAGCAGCACGACTGGAGTGGGAGAAAGACCAGCAGAAGCCCAACCTGGCATCAGAGGAGAAAGACCGCAACCTGATGATGGGTGGATTGCTAGCTGATGTGCGGCAGCAATGGGAGGAACTAAAGCTTTACTTGCCAGATCATGAATCAGACGAAGCATTTTTTAGACGAAGCGATGAGCATGAGAAAAATCAGGTTGCTCAACTGCAACAAGCCTTGACCCAGGTCAAGCAACGCCAAATTGAAGCAGAGAAAAATGAAATTCGGGCACTGTGTAAATCAGGAGAAGCATTATTTGCTTCAAATCAAGCCTTCGAGGCACTATTAGAAAGCCTCAGAGCAGCCACGAAATTAAAACAAGCCAGTTGGGAACATGATGATCAATCGATCGAAACTCAAGTAAAGAAAACCTTACAAAAAACAGTTTATGGCATCAGAGAGTACAACCGCTTAGAAGATATCGAAGCTTCTAAACTGCCAGCGATTGTCCGAGGTTTGTTGATGCAATCAGGAGGAGTGGAATTTCAGCAGCCTACCGTTTGGAGCGTATCCTTCTGTCCTAACAAGCCACTTTTGGCAACGACGAACAGCAACGGTGTTGTGAAACTTTGGCAACTGGATGGAACGCTGCTGACAACGGTAACCAACCATGCTCAAACTAGAGATGGATGGGTTGGATTTAGTCCAGATGGGCGGTTTCTAGCTTCTACTAACGAGGATGCCTCAATCAAGATCTGGGATCTCAATGGAACGCTAGTAAGTTCTCTTGTCGGGCATGAAGGACATATTTCTGATGTAAGTTTTAGCCGTGATGGTCAGTTAATTGCGTCGGCAGGATATGACGGAACTGTCAAAGTTTGGCGAATGGATGGTCAACTGTTGACGGAGATAGCAGGGCATCGAGATTCGGTTATGGCTGTTAGCTTGCATCCAAACGGACAACTCTTGGCTTCTGCTGGTAATTCACCTGCTGATAGCTCAGTTCGGCTTTGGACGCAGGATGGTAAATTGCTCAAGACTCTCTCTGAAGACGAAGGCGGATGGAGTCTCAGCTTTAGTCCAGATGGTCAAATATTGGCTATAGCAACTAGTGGTGGAACCATAAAGCTGCTTGATTTGGATGGCAACACGATTAGAACCTTTGAGGAGCATCGTCAACGGGTGATGAGCCTTTGCTTCAGCTCAGATGGTCAAACAATTGCCAGTGCCGGAGATGAGGGCAGCCTTAAACTTTGGAATTTAGCGGGCAAAGTGCGTTGGACACTGTATCATCCTTCGCGTGTAAACAGTATAAGCTTCAGCTCAGATGGGCAATTCATTGCCTCTGCATTTGGTGAAGGAGTGAGCTTGTGGAAGAAAGAAAACCCGCTACTAAAGCGCCTCTATGGTGACGGGGAACAGTACTTCCCCAGCGTGACTTTTAGTCCTGACAATCAAACTGTAGCGACTGGCAGCAATGATGGAGTAATTAAGTTATGGGGAAGAGATGGTACGCTACTCAAAGCGATACAAGGACATCGTGACCAAATCTGGAGCATAAAGTTTAGCTCAGATGGGAAAATGCTTGCGACAGCTAGCTTCGATCAGACAGTGAAGCTTTGGCGACAGGATGGTACTTTACTCCAGACAATGCAACATGAGGGTAAAGTTTGGGATGTAAGTTTTAGCCCTGACGGTACAACATTAATCTCAGGTGGCGCAGAGGCAATATCAAGGTTATGGGATGTTGATGGCAGTTTAGTTAGAACTTTTGATAATCCTCATGGACGGTTGATTGAGGGAATTGCGTTCAGCCCAGATGGTCAGATGATTGCGGCGGCAAGTAGTGGAGGCACGGTAGAGATACGAAATGCAGATGGTAGTTTTCTGCACAGATTACAAGGACATTTTCGTGGAGTAATGAGTGTTGTTTTTAGTTCTAATGGTCAATATATTGCTTCCTCAAGCAGAGATGCAACAGTTAAGCTTTGGAGTCGAGAAGGAAGTTTACTCAGAACCTTCCGTCACAAAAACTGGGTAACTGATGTGAAGTTTTGGTTGAGCGAACGGAATACGGAACTTGGGTTTAGTGAACTAAATCTTATCTCAGCAGATGCTAATAAAACAATTTACATCTGGTCAATAGATGGTTCACTGGAAACTTTGCTTGAAGGGCACGATGACTTAATTTACCAAATTAGTCTTAGCCCTGATGGTCAGACTCTAGCCTCAACCAGCAGAGACGGAAGTGTGATTTTGTGGAACTGGAATTTAGATTTAGATCAGCTTATGGCTCATGGCTGTAGTTGGGTGAGAGATTATCTACGAACGAATCCTAATGTGGAGGAGCACGATCGCCACTTATGTGATGGGATTTTGGAAGTTGAAGAATGAGATGAGTGTCAATTCTTTGGAGGCTAAGTCGGATCAGGTTTAGCTGGAAACTTGCATTTGACAGAGATTTCAAAGTTCGCCTCAGCAGAGCCTTCCGTAACGATCGGCACTCCCGTTTTCCCGCCAATCTTCAGCCCAAACTTCAGGTTCAGTTCTTCCACCTCCGCGCCGCCAAAGTTTTTGAAGGCACCGATCGCATACCAGGCATAGGCGCGAATCGTCCCGTGAATTTCCTTGAGCTTGGCAACAGCATCTTCTGTGATGCCATAGGATTCGCGATCGTCCTCATCCAGTTCTCCCGCTGGCGGCATCATGGGTAGCAAATTTTCCGGCGTGGTTGTTTCCACAAAAATCGTGTAAGTGGTGCCGTCTTCGTCTTGCAAGAGAACGGGTTGTACCTCTGCCATCGCTGACTCCAGAGAAAATTCAAGGCTATCCTATTACTGAAAGTGTGCGATCGCCTGACCTAACCCGGAAAACTTAACCTTATGGCTCGTCGTTATGCCCTTGTGATTGGCATTTCAGAATACCAGAGTCCCCTTAAACCCTTGAGTAAGCCTGCCAGTGATGCTGAAGCGGTTGCGGCGGTGCTAGAGAAAGGGGGAGACTTCCAGAAAGTGACTGTCTTGAAAGGAGCCGTCACGAGTGCCAAGCTGATTCAGGCATTACGAACTTTGCTTCTGGAGCAAGCAACCCAGAACGATGTGTTACTTTACTTCACTGGGCATGGCATTCCAGTAGTTGATCCGGTGGTTGGTAAACCCAGAGCCTACCTGGCAACGTCGGATACCGCGATCGCCCTCGAAGGGAAGCAAGTGATCGAAGCACGACGAGCAGTGCCCCTCGACAGCCTGAATGACCTGATTCAGGAATCCCAGTTAAGCAGCTTGGTGATGCTGTTTGACTCCTGTCACAGCGGTGATTTTCTAGAACGGAGTCTGGTCGAGAAGACCTTTACCGCTTTCAGTACCCATAAGGACTATTACTTGATCACCGCTTGCCGAGGCTTTGAGCAGGCATATGCCATCAAGCGTGGGCAGCACAGCATTTTCACGGGTGCCTTGCTGGCAGGGCTATCTCAGGCAAATGCCAATGAAGATGGACAGGTGACGGGCGATCGCTTGTTTGAATCTGTTGCTAGAGAGCTAAGAGGCAGTGGACAAGAACCACTCCGCATGGGCTATGGCGGCTTGATTACGCTCATGAATCATCAACCGCAGCCGACGAGGCTCACGGCGATCGTGGATGCAGCGGGAGAACCCGTCTGTCCCTATCAGGGCTTGCAAGCGTTCACCGCAGAGCAACAAGCCTTCTTCTTTGGGCGGCAACGAACCGTTGAAGACATCCGGCAACGGTTAGAGCAACAGCCGTTCGTCCCGGTGATTGGCGCTTCAGGCAGTGGCAAATCTTCAGTCGTACGAGCCGGATTGATGCCCTGGCTAGCGGCAACGGGTTGGCAGATACTTGACCCAATCAAGCCAGGATTCGATCCGTTGACAGCATTAAGAGCCGTCTTTGAACCGTTTTTCCCTCGCTCCAACCGCGAGATTCAGCAACTCCATCAACTCATCAAAACTGCCCCCGATCCATTGCCTGCTTTGGTCAAGCGGCTCTCTGATGCAACGACTACCGCCGATCAGGAAACACCAGAACGTTTTCTATTGGTGGTGGATCAGTTTGAGGAAGTGTTTACGCTCTGCCCGGATGAGGGCGATCGCCAGCGCTTCATTGACCTGCTGACCCAGGTTGTCAATCTCCCTGATGCTCGGTTAGCAGTGGTGATCACGATGCGAGCAGACTTTCTGGAACCTTGTCTGCGTTACCCAGCACTGCACCAACTGATTGAAGCCCAAGCCAAGTACCTGGCATCACCAACCGGGGTTGATTTACGCGATGCGATCGTGGAACCTGCAAAACGGCAGGGATACAGCGTCGAGGAAAGCTTGCTGTTCAAGATTCAGGGAGATGTGGGGAAAGAGCCAGGATTCCTGCCCTTATTGGAATTTGCCCTGACCAAACTATGGGAGCAACGAGACACAGAACAAAAACTCCTAACCCTGGCACAGTATGAAAATCTGGGAGGCTTAACCGGAGCACTCAATCTCCATGCTGAGCAGGTCTACCACTTTCGAGACTTTGAGCGGGACACGCCGACAGACCCACGAACTGAACAGGAGCAAGCATGGATTAAGCGAATCTTCCTGCGGCTAGTGCGAACCGGAGAAGCAGAAAAGGACACCCGCCAGCGCCGCCCTAAATCTGAGCTATTGGCGATCGCAGACGCAGATCTCGATACCCAAGACCTGTTGCGTGGACTGCTTGAAGATGACGGAGGGCTGGTGCAGGGGCGCTTGCTAGTAACGGGGCAGGAACAAGCCAACTTTGATTCCTGGGTAGATTTGGCGCATGAGGCTCTACTAGACGGATGGACTCGGTTTGCCGGGTGGCGCAAAGGAGATCGGGAAGTGCGGAGACTGCGCGATCGCATCCATGATGACTTCAAGGTTTGGAGAATCCACAATTGCGACAATAATTTCTTAATTTCAGGTGGCTTACTGACTCAGATTCATAAAAGTCGTTTGGATCTTGAACTTTATCTAAGCTGTGAAGAGATGGAGTTTTATCAATTAAGTTACAAGTACCAAATTCATCAAACCTCATATGAGCAAGAAGTTAATCAAGTTAAGGAGCAGCTCCGGAGTTTACAAAAAAAAGTAGTTAACAAAATGAACCAGACTGTTGATAATGCAACAGATTTAGCTGAATTCAACCAAGAATTGAATAATTATGTAGAAGAACTTCAGGTTTTTGAGGTAAGAAGAAAATCATCCCAATTGATGGCAGAATGGTTAATTGAAAATCAAGAAGATTTAGCTGAGATTATATATAGATATATTTTTAGCCACATCACTGAATCAAACGAAACCCGTTTCAGGTTTCAAGAACTGAACAGATACTTAAGTTGGTTATATAATAGCCTTCTAGCTATGCAGCCAAGAGACACTGAGCTTGAGCCTCCATCTTCTGTGCCTGCAATCTTGTATGCGCAAGCCTTTGATTTTTTGAGACAAGAATTACCTGCTGAAGAACCATCTAGAGATGCGAAGGAAGAGTTCGATCTTTATCTTGAATATTTGATTAATTACTTCAATTCGCTGACTTAGGTATTTTTTTATTTTTCCACTTTAAGCTTAGAATTCAGGGTTTGGAGTAGAAGCACCCTGATTCATCAAAATACCTCGGCTTAGTTCAATTTAGAAAGGACTAACGATATGTCAGCTTGAAGCTGATTGAGAGCTTGTACTAAATCCTCATTACTACTGAATGAGTTGATAGAGGTACCCAAGTAGCCGTTTAAATCTCCCAACACACCCTTAAGTCTTCCTGCGGGAAACTTCTGGCAATCTCTTCCTAGTGGACAAGCGCCAGAAGAGTTCTTTTGCTTCGCCAAAGGGCACTTTTGACCCAGAGGACATGATGTAGCCATGCCACCTCCTGAAGCGAGAATTTCTACTCACTCTTTCAGAGGAAAAAATGTCCATCAGGAATATCATCAACTTGATTTCATCTGCTTATTCAATTTGTCTGCGGATTCTCGTGTTTGCTCTATGGAATTGGATAAATCCTTATCTTCTTTGAACTGACTCTCAGCATCACGAAGGGAGGACTGAAGTTTACCCAAAGTAGATTTCAAGCTTGTCAGCGGAAAGTCTTTTGCTTTAGCCATGAAGAAAACATCCAGAACTGGTTTGTACAGTTCTTCTTTCTGTGGCTTTTCAATGATTTCAGGAAAATTAAGGCTGCAATACATTTGATTTGATTAACAAATAGTATATTTGTATTATATATAGTTATGGTTCTTCTTGGTATGCTCAGTCACTATTTGCTGCAAGCAACCGAACCCCACCACATCACACCCATTTCAAAAATTCTAAAACCGAAGAAGCAAAAGCTGCCTGTGAGGTTTGCCAGAAATTACGTGTGGTTACAGGAGGCAAACAGGGAGCAAGGCGCTTAACTATCTCTAGTACTTCAAGATTTAGCTTTCAGTTGTTTAAGCATCATGTCTGTTCAAACATTTTTATAGGGCTTGCCGCAGTAGGGACAGAAGCGGAACTTGAGGGAAAGAATCGGTTCATTGCAACTTTCACAGCGATCGCGCAACGGACTCCCACAGGCGAAGCAATGCTTAGAGCGCGGGTGTGTCCACTTGGGGTCAGGTGGTGTTCCCGGCACCCAGCATTGAGGGCAGAACTTGAGAGCCGCGATCGCAGCAACGGCTACTCCCTTACAGACTGCATCCAGATACTCCACAGGGATACTTAGGGCGTAAGCCAAGCCACTTTGCGGCGGCGGAAACGGGCGATGACTCGGCGCTGCATACTGGGTAGGAAGCGGATGATGCACCATGGATGGAGTTGGTCGAGATATGTCATAGGACTTTGGTAGGGGAATCGATGTTTTGCTGATTGAGGGTGGTTTGAATGATGGTCAGCACCCGTTGGCGATCGCCCTCTCCATCCACGGGGTGCAGCAACCAGGCGCTGATGGGATACGGCTGGTAGGTGAGCCGATAGTGCTTGTTGGAGTTGACCTGATACCAATTTAAATTGAGTAGAAGGCAAATGATTTAGACTGAGAAGTAGTGTTTCAGACTCAGCCAATGGTGGGTGTTACGTCAATCGAAGTGAAGGAAAGTTTGGATGATTTAGCTTTGCAGTTACGTCAAGCGGAAAC
>NZ_JBXBCF010000109.1:0-26081 GCF_056784235.1 Kovacikia sp. CALU 1929 | reverse complement strand
GGTGATGTTGATGGTGGTGATCAATCTCATCCCTCCTGGCTTGCAGAATTTGTTCGATGTTTCGTTGACTTTTAACAAATGATTTCAGCACATGGATGGTGAGTGCCCACTTCTGGTCATGGGGTATTTCTGGGATGTTGTTGTCCTCCATGATTAAATCACTGGCGAGATTGATAATTTCATCCGAGACCTTTGAGCGCATCCTGCTCAATGCATGTGGCTACGCTAATAAGTTTATCTCATCTAACAAAAAAGATAAAATATCATAAACAAAAATCGCAAATTCTGCAAGCCAGGAGGGATGAGATTGATCACCACCATCAACATCACCAAATTGAAGCAGAACGACACAATCTCAGGCACAGAGGAAAAAGGCAGATTACGGAGATTATTGCAATTTGAGCAGAGTATGCCCAATATCTCTATCAGTTTGCCCTGGAATCCTATACTTGAAATCTTTCAATAGCAGTGGGGCGATCTCATGGTATTCATCCAGATTCCAGGGTGTGGTGGCGGCTGGCAGAGAAATGAGATCCCGTCCACTTGGGAAAATACTCTCCTAACCGTTGGAAGGTTGCTACCAACCGTTGGTTCCGCTCTTCTTCTGTCCGCTCAATCCCAAGCGCTTTGTCTGCACGCCGTTCAATTGACTCGACCGCGCAAGCTCCCAATAACCGAGCCGCGACCGCATTCCCTGCGGTGGCTTCCTTCGTCCAAAAGGCGATCGCGAGATCAATCGGAATCAGGTTAATCCGGGTTCGCTCCCCTTCAACAGGCAGTTTTACGGGTGTGAAGTCCTTGTAGGGCAGTGCCTCTGGCGATTTTGAGCCTAAAAATTTACGGACGTAATTCTCGTCTTTCCCTGGCAACTCGCCTACCTGCGTCTGGCTAAGACCATACTCTCCATCGGGAAGTTGGAATACTTGCAGAATCCTATCTCCTAACTCAATTGTGGCTCGTCTCGCTTTGGTCACTGCACAACAAATTCAATCTTAGAAATCCACCTGCCCTAACCGTATTGGAAAGAACAAAAACACTACTCTGAACACTTTACCAGTGCTGAATGACTTTGACGTATAGTTTGATTGTTACATTTCAAGATTGGGGCAATACAATCGAGACAATCCACTCTCAAGAGAGCACCAAACTATGGCAGCCACAACCAAAAGAGCAAGAGCGACGATCGTCACCCAATCTAATATTGAGGATGCTCAATCATTCCTACAGGCACTGCCAGAAAAACCCAAAGAAGATTTATCACTCAAGGAAGCTGTTGAGAAGCTGAAAGTTCCACTTCAAGCAGCACTGGCAAAGGGCTACACCTATCCAGAATTGGCTGCTCTCTTGAAAGACAAAGGGATTCGTATCAGTGCCGCAACGTTGAAGAACTATGTCCCTACTGGAAAACGGAGAGGTAAAGGACAATCTCAAACCACTAAAACTCGTAAACAAGCCGCGAAACAGGTTGAGCCAGAAACTGCTTCGTTCCCTGAAGTGCCGCAAGATTTGCCTGATTCATCTTCCTCTGAGGAGCCGACATCTGCCACGACTCCCAAGCGACGTGGTAGAACAACAACGAAGACAGAGACAACCCGCAGTCCAAAAGAAACAGCAAAAGCAGCTATGAGTGAATCCTCTGAAAACTCTGCCGCTAAAACTGCTCCTCGGTCTCGTAGAGGTGCAGCAAAAACTCGCACCAGCCCAAAACCGACTACAAAGAGCGCAACCAGTCAGCGCACCTCTGCTGCTCCTCGCTCCAAATCCAGTAGAACTCGCAAAACGGGAACAGCAGAGGCATAAGAATCAGATTGGACTTGGAAAAAGCAGCTATGCCTGAAGTGCAAAGTTGTTTGCAGTAAGGTCTCCAGCAAAACCCTCTAAGGTGGCAAACTGGGCACCCACACCTAACCCTGCCTCAGCACCGTTCGCGTTGTAGAACAGGCTAGTGCCCGTTGAACCACGAACTGCCACAATCAAAGCGTCGCTATTCGCAACATCTGCCTCGCTATCCACAATGGTGAACTCGGAGCCTTGGCTAAATCCTTCACCTTTACCACTTTGCAGGGAAGCAAAAGTTGTTTTACTCAAAGCAATTTTGTCTTCTCCAGCATTGAAATCTTTGATGATATCTAAACCTGGATTGGCTTGACCGAAAGATGCACCAGAACCGAACACAAACTGGTCCAGTCCTGCACCGCCTTCCAGGAGGTCATTCCCTAAAAAGCCGCTCAGGATGTCATCGCCCTCGCCACCCTGCAACGTATCGTCAACCAATCCACCTTGCAGGATATCATTGCCGACATCGCCAGATGCGTACAATTGAGCGGTGGCTTGGATGCCCTGTAAGGTGTCGTTACCCTCACCACCCGTAAACTGAACGGAGGACACGTTTGCGTGCGTCAGGTCTGATACGGTGAAAGAGTCATCACCCGCCAGACCGTTGACTTCAACTCCTTCAACCCCATCTGATTTGACAGTAAAGGGCTTCAGGTTTGAACGCTCCAGAACTGCCTGCCCCTGGGCATCCTGGGTAAGGGTCAAGGCATCACCATCTGTGGCTCCATTGATCTCACTGATATCATGCCCGATGCCTCCGTCGATCGCATCACTGCCATCGCCATTGTTCCAAACAAAGCGATCGCTGCCCTCACCACCGAACAGGGTATCTGTGCCAGCCGCGCCACTGAGAGAATCATTGCCCTCTCCACTGAACACGAGATCATCTCCGTTGCCACTATTGATTACATCATTACCCCCAAAGTCAGCCAGGATGTCATTGCCATCAGTTCCCTGGAGATTGTCATGATTGGGCGTTCCGATAATGGGATTGGATGGGGGAGTAATTGCTGTGTTGGCAACAACAGTAGCTCCAGGAGCAGGAACAGGAGTAGACCCAGGAACAGGTGTGACACCAACCTGTCCACCAGGTACTTGGTTGAGGTCAGTTCCGGTATCAGGTTGTAAATTTTCATTGGGGGCACCCCCGTTCACGCCTTTCCCTTCACTTGCGACGAGGGTGTCATTTCCATCTCGCCCAAGCAGAAAATCATTTCCTTGGTTCTGTCCGACCAAAAGGTTGTTATCGGACGTACCTTCTTGCACCAAACGGGAGCGATCTCCATACTCTTGATTGCTTTCGAGAATTTCAGCAAGCTTTGACATAATACTCTCCAAATTGTCTGAATAACCCTGCTGCGAAGCATCGCTATCAACCTCAAAGGATTGATAGCGACTTGCCGCTGGAATTACTTGAACCTGAAAAGCCTGATTGAACCCGCAGCAACAGCAGAAGCTGCCAAAAATTTCAGCAACGACAGTCGTTACTTGCTGCTACCCAGGGTTTGTTTCCACTACAGGGAGTAGTCTAGCTACGCTCGAATCTTCCCCAGAGTACCCACCTAAAGCCATAGAAATGGGCACTTCCTTCTCATGGTATAGCTGAATCTAATCAGCGAAAGA
Source organism: Kovacikia sp. CALU 1929 (assembly GCF_056784235.1). Lineage (NCBI taxonomy): Bacteria > Bacillati > Cyanobacteriota > Cyanophyceae > Leptolyngbyales > Leptolyngbyaceae > Kovacikia > Kovacikia sp. CALU 1929. The sequence continues at coordinate 22,622 of NZ_JBXBCF010000109.1, read as the reverse complement.
TACGTGGAGAAACTTCGCTCTATAGGCATAGTGATATTGGCTTTCCATCCCTTCCAAGACGGATTTTATTTCGTCTGTAGAGCTTTAGAGCAAGAACTTTGAGGATTTCAGCACAATCAAGTACTGCTGTCTTGTGAACATCCGTTGGCTAAACTCCAAATCAATCATCTCGACTAAGACAAAATTACAGAATCGCATCCATTCAGAACTGCCAAACGGTAGAGAACATCGAGTAGAGGCATTCGCAACAGTTGCGCGGGTGAGAGGTTCAACCGTGTCAGGGTCTCAGGAGAGTAAATTGCTTCAATTGTGAGAGTTAAATCAATTTCGCCTCGTCCTTGTGATTCGACCAATTGAGACGCGGATAGCTCAAGTCTGTCAGCAAGACCTTTGAAGCCTTCCCAGCCTGTAGATGTAGCTGAAATTGAGCGAGTCTTTTTTATCTGATCATACCGAGGCTTTGAGCCAGAGCGATTGAGATTCGCCAATGAGTTAGGGCTACCGTGCTTTCCCCTGCGCTTCGTGCGTTTGGTTTCCACCATAGAAGTCATCTCCAATCAATTACCCCTAAGCGCTCTTCGTTATTATACGTATTTTATCGATTTTAATCGGCTTTGTTTCTCGTGAAAACACATAATTTCTAGAATAAAAGGTTGATGTTTTTCGACATAGTATGTATATTATAGAAAAAGAACTCGATAGGACTCCAGAGCCAAGAAGTATGGGGAAACTGCTGAAACCGCAGCCACCAGGGATGAAACCGATGCCCAGCAAGGCTTAAAACTGCATTGATCGCGCCTTCATTTCATTTCAAATCAATTGAACAGACAAGACCCGTTAGTAATGCCCCTGGACTGTCAGAGATTAGGGGCTTTTCTTTGAAGTCGAAGGAGATACCATGTCCACTTTGCAGATATCAAAACGCAGTTGAATGATCACCAAGCCTTGATCAACGGCTTACGAGAGATGGGGTTTCTGATTGAGGCTGTATCCATCTCTCCTGAAATGACCGCAAAACAAGTTGCGAAAGCGGCTCTGCGCTATGTCAACAGTTACAACGACTCACGCCGCGCTCATATCATTGCTCGTCATCTCAAGTTAAGGGAAAAACATACTGCGATCGGGTTCTTGTGGGACTCCAATGCTGGAGTGTACACCTTACAATGTGACTCCTACGAGATTCGCCATAGCGAATACGGCAGTGAGTTTGACTACTCTCAACTAACCGATGAGGCAATCCAAACCCTGCTAAATTACCGAGTTCAGTTGGAGCATGACCGAGCCGGGGTGTTACTCAAATATCCCCCCAGCAATTTTGTGGTGGTTGAGCAGCGGATTGATAACGAAATTACCTTCACCATCAAGCCGAAGCCACAGATCCAGCAAACCATCAGCCATTCCATCGGTAGTGCAGTTTAATTTTGGAGTCCAATCATGCAAGAACAGCCAACCATTATTGTCAAGCTAAAGCTCGGTCAGCCAATGCATACAGAAGTCAAAGGGGTAAAGGGTGAAGGGTGCAAAGTACTCACCAAACCATTGCAAGCGATGGGTGATGTGGAGAATTTCACTGCAAAACCAGAACTGTACGAACAGCCTACTACCCAAACCAATGTCATTCAGCAACGTTTGTAGGAGATCACTATGTCACTTGACATCGAACTCATTAAAAATCGCCTGAATGCAGCGTCTGGCATGATCGCAATCAATAGCCCGAATGCTGTTGAAGATGAACTGATCACCAAACTAGTCGTTGAGGTTGCAGAGCCACTGGATTATCAAACCTACTACTGGAATCTTACGAAATTACTCCGGCAGGTGACGCTGACTCGCGATCGCAAGAGTGGCGCAATGACAGGCATCAAGAAAAATCCAGTCGAGGGCTTTGTGACGGACAATCCAGTAACAGGGTTGTTTCAGCACATCCGAGACTGTAAGGAGCAAGCTCTGTTTCTGATTGCCAATGTTCATGAGTTCCTACCAGAAGGACTCCAGCCCAATCTTTTTGTGCTACAAGATTTGATTGACCTGTGCCGGGAAATTAAACGGTCGGACAAACGCATTATTCTCATCGGCGATCACCTGCGTCTGAGTCATCACTTCGACGGGGCGATCTTCGAGATGGATAATCCCCTGCCAACTGAAACCGAGCGAGAACAAAACCTGGAGTTTCGTTTGGCTGACATCAAGGCTCAATCGAGAGGAAAAGTCCAGATTGCACTGTCTCAACCAGGCAAACAGAACTTGATTCGGGCAATGGGAGGCATTACCAAAGAAGAAGCCGATGATTTGCTGTTAGAAGCCTCAATTACCCATAAGACAATCACCGACAACACCGCAGAATTCATCAAACTCCGCCGCACTGCCAAGATGAAAAAGCGTGGAATTGAGACGCTCGATCTCCCTACAGTTCGGGCTGAGGGATTAGAAAACCTCGATCGCTGGCTCGACCGCAAAGGCAAGATGTTTTCTCCCAAAGCACAGGAGTATGGATTGGACTTGCCGGGTGGTTGCCTGATTGTTGGTGTGCAGGGCACCGGAAAATCGCTGGCAGTTAAAAACATGGCGGTTACCTGGCAGATGCCCGTGTTCAACATGAACATCGGACGCATGATGGATAAGCACGTTGGCGGTTCTGAGGAAAACCTGGACAAATTTCTCAAAGAGGTTGAATCCCAAACCTGCATCGTCTGTATTGAGGAATTAGACAAGCAGTTCGCCGCAATCGCCAAAGGCACCGTTGGCGGTGATGGTGGCACATCCCAACGACTGTTAGGAACATTTCTACAATGGCTTAACGACAAGCGGGAACGTCGTGTTCCGGTATTTGTGGTGGCGACGGCTAACCGAGTCGATCATCTCCCCAGTGAGGTGCTACGGGTGGGGCGATGGGATGCCACGTTCTATGTTGGACTACCTAAGCGCACTGCTCGAACCAAAATTCTCAAGGCTCACATGCAACGACGCAAAATCAGCTTACCCGATGAGCAACTCGCCCAGATTGCCGCTGCAACCGAGGGCTTCAATGGAGCTGAGTTAGAGCAACTGGTTGTGACCTGTGCCGAAGAAGCTTTTATCGCGGATCGACCCGGACAAGTCAGTTTAGATGAGTTCATTCAAGCCGCATTAGTTGCCCCTGTACAAAGCCGCAATCCAGATGAACAGGAGAAGAACCGACGCTTAGAGGAATGGGCAAGGCAGTCTGCAATTCCGGCATCCTCTGAGGTTGATCAACCGATTGAGCCTGAGTTGGACTACGCCTCTGATCGGAAAGCCAAATTCTAAACCTATCACAAGGGGAAATGGATTGAACCATTCCCCTTTCAAACCATTCAATCACTCGTGAGAAAAGCGATGATGACAACCGATAGATCAGACTTAAGCAATGCGGTTCGGACAGTCAAACTAATCTGTGTTGACCCGACCGAGAACCACAATAAGCAATGGGCAGCCTGGGTGCTACCGAATGGCGATCTCTACGTTGAATACGGACGAGTGAACTATCCCCAACGTCCCCACACCTATGCCTGTCGCTCGGTAGCAGTCGCTCAGAATAAGCTGCGACAACTCCTGGCTGAGAAGCACGGCAAAGGCTACGCTCCAGTCGAGGTCGATGAACAGCCCGAATCGACTCTGGACTTTTATAACCTGGGCGCTGACTATGCCGACCAGATTCACGAGCAGATGAACTTACTGAACTTTAAGGCACAAACGATTACACGCTTTAGTGCAGTGGAGTTTGACGCAGATAAGGGACTCTTTCAAACCCAAATGGGAGTCATTTCCCGTCGCACGATCGCCCAAGCCAGAATTGCCTTACGACAGATTGAACAGCGGCTTGACAGTCGTTCAAGATTTAACGACCACGCTTACCTGGAGGCTGTTTCTGAATATCTTTCAGCCATTCCGCTCAAAGTCGGCATGAAGTTGGAGCCACGCCGAATTTTAGGCAATGCCGCTCATGTCAACCAGCAGGCGCAAGTCCTGGATACTCTGGGCGAGTGCTTGAACGTGATATCTGAAGTTCGGACACTAATTGAAACGGCGATCGCTAGCAGCAGTGAAGTTGGCAGTGATGAACGCGCCCGCTGGCTCCGGTGGGGAGACTTTGGTAACTTCAGTTCTAATCCAGAAACAGGAACCAACGAGACTCGATTTTCCGGCGAAGAACGCGCTCAATGGGTTCGGTGGTAACGCTCTTGCCAGAGACATGAAGCAATAGATGTCCAACAAACAACTATTCTGCCAGTTTAAGGACTTAATGCCATGTTGTTGCTGGAACCTGAAACGTAATTCAGGTAGAAGTTTCAGGATTTTCATTCTTTGGATAGGCTTAAACAGCTATTTGCTTAAACCTTACTTCCCAGTCAACTGGTACAATCGCACCATGTTTGACAATGTTTCTAAGTTTCTCATCGAGCAATATTCACCCGACTTCGCCAGTTGGCTCATCGGTGAACCCATTGCCCTAACCGAACTAAGTCCATCGGAACTCTCGCTGGAACCGATTCGCGCCGAAATGCTCCCGGAAGCTGACAAGGCTTGTCCCGTGCTTCCGGGAGCATTTTGCCTTGATTCTGCTGCAATCGGCTGATGTAGTCCTGCACTGCGAGTTTCAAACTGACCCTGACTCCACCATGCCCTTTCGGATGGCAGATTACGCACTACGGGTGTTTAGGCGGTTTCCTCAAAAACGACTGGTGCAAGTGGTGGTTTATTTGCGACCCACTGATTCTGAATTGGTGCAACAAACCACATTTATCGCCAATCGCTTGCGCCATGAGTTTGAGGTAGTGCGGTTGTGGGAGCAGTCCACCGAGATTTTCTTTCAACGTCCTGGACTATTGCCTTACGCAGCTTTGAGTCAAGCGAGCAATCGCGCCTCCGTTTTGCGGGAAGTGGCAGAAGCCATTGATGCACTGACCGATCGGCAGCAGCAGAGTAACCTGGCTGCTGCCAGTGGCATATTAGCTGGGCTAGTATTAGACAAGCAAGTGATTCGGCGCGTGTTGCGGAGGGAACTGATGCAAGAGTCTGTAATTTATCAGGAACTACGAGAAGAAGCTCGCGAGGAAGTGCGCCAGGAAATCCGCCAAGAAGAAGCCCGATCGCTCATCCTACGCCTATTGACTCGAAAAGTGGGTGAGGTTCCGATGACGACAAAATCGCAAATCGAAGCTCTCGACCTGACTCAACTAGAGGATTTAGGAGAGGCATTGTTGAACTTTGCAACGTTGGCTGATTTAAGCGGGTGGTTAGAGCGTTCGCGCAGCGTTCCCTAGATCAACGCTCACTCAACTCAGATTTGCTGCTTGCGATCGCAATTGACCGCAAAGTAATCCATCTTTTTGGATGCCCCTGTCAAGCTGAGCCTCTACAGTGAATTTGATCAGCTTTGCTGAACGCGAGAAAGACGATGGAGAACCTCGATAACCGTCAGTTGCATGAGTTGAGTTGGAGTTAAATCCAACTTTTTTAATGTCTCAGTGCTGCATAATTGCTCGATCGTCATCATCAAGTCAATCTCTCCTCGTCCCTGAGCTTCAATTAAATCTGAGTTCGAGCGACCAATGCGATCGGCGATCTGACTAAATCCCTCCCACCCTTTGTCAGTCACAGAGACATTGTGCCGCTTTTTTTCCTCCCCTTCATACGCAAGCTGCCTACCTTCCCGGTTCAAATTCGCTAGCGAATTTGGGTTGCGGTGCTTCCCCCTGCCGTTACTTGTACCAGCTTTACTAGAACCCGACTTTTTCGCAGCCATTACTAAAACCATACCTGTTCTCCTCATTATCCAGCTTCTCGGATCTAGCGCAAACGGCATCTGCACAACCCCTTCATCAACGGTCAGTAATTTCCCAGTTAAAATTATCCAGTTTTTACACACTTTTTTGAAAAAGAGGGTCGTCTTATCAACATAGTGTGTATAATGCAGATAAGACAACAGAGCAGCAGAGAGCGCAACTGCTTCAAGAGCGCCCGCCACTCTCTCCAGAGAGTATGACCCGTGAAAAAGGGGAGCGACACCCCGGCGGACGGACTGAAGAAACCGCTTGGCGGAACAGCAGAATACAAGCGCTTTGTTGCCAGTGCCCTTGAACAAAAAAAGAGAGCACTTCACCAGAAATGCCCGACCTTAGAAAAGGATGTTCTGAGTATGTCATTTATCGCTGACTGTTGCTTGGCTGATCGGGATCAACGAGATCAGCAAGTTTTGGAAGCCATTGAACCCGACTTCTACGAAGGCAAAGCAGATTTTGCTTTCGGGAAGATGCCGACACAACCGAATAATCAAGTTTACCTGGCTGGCTGGATGAGCGCCCTGCGCGAAGGCATTCGCTTTGAGGGAGAGATTGCAGTTTACCCAGAAGCGACGTACCGAGCGAATGCGACGAGTGATTTGAATGGCGCGATTTTTGCAAACGTTCCGTTCGTTGAGTTTTAAAGCAGCAAACGAGGAGGGGCGCTATTGCCCCTTCTCGTTCACCTGAATTAGGAGCTTTTAGTGATGGCAAAAGTTGTTAGCCCGATCAGTGCAAAAGTCGAAGTTATTGGGAAATTGAAGGACGGAGATTATGGACCGTACCGCTCCGTGCTGTTTCTAGATCAGTCTCAACCCGAAGGATCAGAAGCCGCCAAAATCTGGAAGTCTTTGAGTGATGAAGAGACCAAACCCTTACGCAAGGGAGTCATGGTGCAACTGATTCCAGCCGGGAGTGATAAAAACGGCAATGTCAAACACAACATTGTACTGCTGGATACTCAAAACACTTCTCCACTCACTGCGAGTGCTTCAACGACACCCCCCGTTATTCCACAGCGACCCGATGCACCACCGCTTTGGTCAGATGACCAGAAATGTCAGCTATCGGCGGCGGTGTGTGATCACACTGACTTATTCCGGTTTTGCCTGGAAACCGTAAAAGGCAAAATCGCTGACTTGGCAGATCACCGAGACCATCGGGCGATCGCAACCACAGTCTATTTGCAAGTACTCCGGCAAGAACCCACAGAAGCCGTTACGCCAGAAGATTCTCCCAAATCAGGAGAGTAGCCCTTGGAGAGCCGTTGTTGGCTCTTCCTCTATTACTGACTGGATTTGTTTGCATGAAGTTTTTTGTCTGGCTGACGATCGCGATAGTCGGCATGAAAGTTGCCACAGGTCAGTCAAGCCTGCACATTCACCCTCATCACAGCGAAGTTCCTGACCGAGACCCATTGCGAACTCGCGTATTGTCTAGACCTAAACGAAGAAGGGGGAAGTCAATGGAACCGAATTTGAATCAACACGCACTGAACAAAATGTCGGATGCCCAACGGGAAATGGCACAAGCATTCAGCCACTACCAACAATTGCTGAACGCGGTTGAAACGTCATTTGCTGCATTCCAAGAGGCAAGCGACACCAGCATCAACCGAGATTGTCCGCAATACCAGATGATTGCAGATGAGTTGAGTGGGGCTTACGGTGAGTTGTTCGGAGCACTGAGATTGCTCATGGTGCCGTACATAGTTCAACAATCTATGTTGCTTTTACCCCTTTTTGAAAAACCAGGTATCCCACCTTTGTAACTCAATACAGCAGCAGAATACAGAACTTGTGCCACAATATTGTTTCACACCTTTAAGCCTTAGACGGGGATTTTATTAAGGAGTAGGTAGAAAATGTCGAGTAGCATTAATTGGCAGAATCTTCGTTCCTGGAATGGCTCACAACATTCCGCTTTTGAGGAACTCTGCTGCCAACTTGCTGCGTATGAAAAACCATTATCTTCTAACTCTACCTTTATTCGTAAAGGTGCTCCAGATGCCGGAATAGAATGCTTTTGGCGTTTGCCTAACTTAGAGGAGCAAGCTTGGCAGGCTAAATTCTTTATCTCAGTGGAGGAGAGCCAATGGAAACAACTAGACGAATCAGTCAAGACAGCCTTAAACAAGCATCCTAAATTGATTTCCTATACTGTTTGTCTGCCAATTGATCGCCAAGATCCCCGTATCGATCAACAGAAGTGGTTTATGGACAGGTGGAATGACCGCACAGAGAAGTGGCAGGAATGGGCACAGCACAAAGGGATGGTTGTTAACTTCCATTACTGGGGAGAGTATGAGATTTTTGAAAGATTAACTCGTGAAGAGCATAGAGGACGATATTTATTTTGGTTTAGAGCCGAACTATTTAGTCAACGTTGGTTTCAAGCTCGATTGGATGAAGCGATCTCTAATGCAGGAACACGATATTCGCCGGAACTAAATATCAATTTACCAGTTGCTAGATTGTTTGATGGTTTGGGGAGAACAACAGATTTTTTCCATCGATTAAAGATCTTAAAGGGAAAAATCAAGAAAGTAAGTTCCAGTGCAATTTCCTCAGAAAAGGACACATCTGCAAAAACAATTTCTGAATTATTACAGGGAAGAATTACTCAACTTCTTTCAGTTCTGAATGGACTAGATGCGATCTGCGTAACTCAAATAGACTTCACTACCATATCAACTCTTGCTTCTGAATCCCATGAAAAAGTCTATGAGTATATGAGAGTACTGAGACAAAGTGAAGAGAGAAATCAACCTGCATCAGAGCCGAAATCAAATAGTTATGCTTACCAGACTCACCAACTTCGCAAATTAGCACAAGAACTGACTTATTTAGAAGATCTAGCACGAAGTAGTGAAGCCAAACTTGCCAATGTGGCAGCACTATTGCTACGTGGTACTGCTGGTACAGGCAAAACTCATTTGTTGTGTGATGTTGCTCAACATAGAGTTTCTTCTGATTTACCTACGGTTTTGTTACTGGGTGAGCAGTTTAATGATGATGAACCTTGGTCACAAGTTATTGGACTTTTGGGGCTATCCTGCACAAAGGAAGAATTTTTGGGTGCTTTAGAATCTGCTGCTCAAGCAAGGAGAGTGAAAGCATTAATTTTAATTGACGCTTTAAATGAGGGCGACGGAAAGAAGCTTTGGAGAAAGCATCTCGCAGGCATATTAACAACTTTATCCAACTTCCCTCATTTGGGAATCGCAATCAGTGTTCGGACCCCTTATGAAGATATCATAATTCCTCAACATCTTGGAAACGATCGTCTGATACGAGAAACTCATTATGGTTTTGCTCAGCATGAGTACCAAGCAACTCGAATATTTTTCGACTACTTTGGAATCAAACGCCCTAGCGTACCACTGCTAAATCCTGAGTTTGAGAATCCACTATTCCTGAAACTCTTCTGTCTCGGACTCAAAAATCAAGGATGGACAGAAGTACGGCCTGGATTTTATGGAATTACGTCAGTCTTCAATTTTCTGGTCGATTCAGTCAACACAAAACTTGCTAATGAGGAATATTTAAACTTTGATGAGAAGTTAATGATAGTTCAACGAGCAGTTCAAAACCTTTCAGAGGTAATGGCAGAAAGTAACAGACAATGGCTACCTCGTGAAGAGGCACAAACCATCGTCAATGCCCTACTTCCACGTGAAGGCTATTTCAATACTCTATTCAGATATCTGCTGGTTGAGGGCATTATCGCTGAAGATCGCTTTTGGCAGGGAAATGACGAGCTTGTAGATGGAATTCGATTTTCATATGAGCGATTTTCTGATCATCTGATTGTTAAGCATTTACTCGAAAAGTATCTTAATTCTGATAATCCGTTGGCAGCATTTCTCCCAACAAGCCAATTAGGTCAATTGCTGAAGGATTATCAGAGTTGCTGTAGAAACCGTGGACTTTTAGAAGCTTTTCTAATTCAGGTTCCAGAGCTTATTGGCAAAGAGCTTATTGAGGTTGCCCCCTACTGTGCTGATTATTCCATTGTGCGTGATTCATTCGCCCAAAGCTTGATTTGGCGCGATCCCAGTTCAATTTCAGAAACGACACGCCAGTACATCAATTCGCACATCGCTCGACATGAGGAATCCCACAATCTTCTGTTAGATGCTTTTTTAACAGTAGCCTCTAACCCAAATCACCCATACAACGCTGACTTTCTACATCAACGTCTTAAACAGGATAAGATGCCTGATAGAGATGCGTGGTGGTCAACGTTTCTCCACTATCAGTATGGGCAGTATGGGGCAATTGATCGTCTAGTAGACTGGGCATGGACAGCAGAAGATAAAAGCCATATTGATGATGAAGCAATCCGATTATGTGCGATCGCCCTTGCCTGGTTTCTGACAACATCTAATCGCTTTTTACGCGACCGTGCAACAAAAGCTCTCGTTGCATTGCTCACCCCACGTATTCATATTCTAAGACAGGTTATATCAGAGTTCTTAACTATAGATGATTGGTATGTTTTAGAACGTCTCTATGCTGTTGCATATGGATGTGCAATGCGAAGTATAGATGACTCCGCAATCACACAACTTGCTCAGGATGTATACGACTGGGTATTTAAGAACGGTGAGCCAATTCCCCATATTCTGTTGAGAGACTATGCACGTGGTGTGATTGAAGTTGCATTAAACCGCAGCATCACACTAAAGTTTGATGCCTCTCGTATTAAACCGCCTTACAAAAGTGCATGGATCTCCCACATCCCTTCAAAGAATGAACTAGAAGAGTATACTGCTCAGGCAAAGAAAACGCTTGAAGAGCATAACTATGAGGATAGCCCACACATGAATTATTGGCGGAGCGTTTTTTCCATCGAACACTCTGTTTTAAGCTGGGGCGACTTTGCACGTTATGTTATTGGCACAAATTCCTCTAGTTTTTCCTGGTCTTCTCGAAGATTGGATGAGCCACCAACTCCAAGAGAAATATATGAAGCCTTTTTAGAATCTCTAACAGACAGGCAGAAAAAAGCTTGGGAACGTTACCACACCGTTTTAGAAAACGTAAACTACTACCACGAATTGAGCACCGAAGAACGAATTGAAATCTTTAAAGGTGAATTTACTGAACAGGAATTAGAGACGACGATTACTGAAGTACAGCAATCACTGCGTAAAGCTCTTGGAAAAAAGAAAACTCAAATTTTTGATGAGTTTGTTCTATCCTATTCTGAATCTTCTCAGGAGCGTGAACCTACCTTTGATCACAGCATCGCCCAACGTTGGATTTTTTGGCGTGTTTTTGATCTTGGTTGGACTGTAGAACGTTTCGGCTGGTTTGACAGCATGCAGAGTTCTCGTGGACGAGCAGCAAATAAAGCCGAAAGAATTGGCAAGAAGTATCAATGGCTTGCCTATCATGAGTTTTTAGCGCGAGTGTCAGATAACTTTAGGTTTAGAAAGGATGAGTGGAACTCAGTTGACAATAAAGGATACGATGGTCCGTGGCAACGGTATAAGCGTGATATTGACCCATCCTGTCTTCTAAAAAGTACTAGGCGAAACGACTGGGAAGAGCAAAATAGACCTTGGTGGTTTGCCACTCCCTATGATTCCTGGAGGGAACATTCTAATAATGCTGATTGGCTGCGGGAAAAAGATGATCTTCCTGCTATTAAACCAATTATCGATATTGTTAACCCTAAAGATAGTTCTCGCTGGTTAGCCCTGGAAAATCACAGCTCATGGGATGAACCAGTCTCAGTCGGGGAAGATCGATTATCGCAGCGACAAATCTGGTACATGGTCAAGAGCTACTTTGTCCGCAAAGAAGAGCTTGACTGTGTGTATGATTGGGCAGTACAACAGAACTTTATGGGGCGTTGGATGCCAGAGTCTCATGAACTTTCTCAAGTATTTCTGGGGGAGTTTTTCTGGTCGCCAGCCTTCAAATATCACAACGTTCCATATTTCAGTCATGATGGCTGGACATCCGGATATCATGATCAAATTCCCAAAAAAGTTTTGGTGACAACTGACCAGTATTTAGCTGAGAGTTCCGGTTTTGATTGTTCAGTTGATGAATCATACAGCATTTATCTACCAACCCAGTTTCTAGCCAATCAAATGAAGCTTAGGTGGAATGGGATTGAAGGCTATTTCTTTGATCAGACCGATAATCTGATTGCTTTTGACCCCTCCGTAAGAGAAGCGGGTCCAACAGCATGTCTCATAAACCGCGAGGCGTTTCTGCACTTTTTAGATCGAAATGGCTACGACATAGTATGGACATTTCTCGGTGAGAAAATCATTCTAAATGGTCAACCTCTTCATGCAAGATTAGAGTTGAGTGGAGCTTTCCGCTTGAGAAAAGAACGGTTAGAGGGAATAGTTAACTACAAATTGAATCCTTGGAAAAGTGCTAATGAAGATACCTGTAAGGAATTAACTGGTAGATTTGAAATCAACTAATATTGAACTAATGAGAAGATTCCCAAAAAGCCTACTAAATATAAGAGACTACAGCAAACGCAACTGCCCCAACAACTCAAGTTTTGTCTGCACAAAACTTTGTTGAGGAGAGGGTTGAATAAACTTAATCGCACAAGATCCGCAAAGTGCCAGATAGCCACCACTGCCATCGGACATCGCCTTCATAATGAACGGTTGGATTGAATCACAAGGGCTATCTGACTTCTGGTCGCGATCGCGCCAGTGCTGACTTGTCAGCCCTCCCAATAAATCAAGCCGTTGCTCATTCCCAATTCGATCTATAAAATCATCCATTGATTCCCCAGGTCGCAGACACTCACGTTGACAAGCAGGATTTTAGCAGCGCCAGTTGGCGGATTCTTTTACTTGCTGCCGAGCCACTTTATCAGCCACCTTCCCTGACATTGAATCACTCCTCAAACCATGTCACCGTTGGCGAGGGTGGTTGAAATGGGTTCAACTACCCTAACCTCTCCTCATTCTGGTTCAACTTCTGGGTTTTGGCGTAACATCCATCAAATTCAGCCTGGGCTAACCCCTCACTGCGTCATCAAGTTCTATCAGCCCAATAGTTTGGCTGTCGTTGGAGATGCATCACAGCAACAACCAGGAAGCTATCGCCTTGACTCTGATAGACAATGCCATAAGAGAATCCCATTTTTGCACTAAGTGGGACAAATGATAGTTTGGAGAGAAGGTTGAGCACGATCGCGAAATGGATAGAACGACCCAACAAGTGCAACTACGGCAGAAGATCCGTCAACTCAAGCGGCAGCATGATAACCAGGCGGCTCAACAAACCCTTGAGCAGCTAGGCATTGCGAGCGATCGCTGCACCTGGCTGGTACCGGACGATCCACAGGCGATCGACTGTGTGGAGTGGTTGAAGTATGCCTTTCCCTGGCAATGGTCGCAAATTGATTGGGCAAACGTTCCCGGCAGTCTTTGTTTTGAGTGTCAAAAAGATCCACAACTTGTGGCAGTGCTTGAGCAACTTTGCCAGCAGCTTCAATTGGGCAATCCAACGGTGATAGTGGTCTGGTTCAATGCCCGCAATCCCATCTTGCAGATGGCGCTATCGACGGTGCAGCAAAACGTACTTGCCCTGTTCAGCCACGATTGGGATACCTGGATTGGGTCACCCCAAGTAGGTTGGTGCATTGAATGTCATCACGAGGGAACGCTTTGCTTTGGGTATGGTGTGATCGACGATGGGGTTGCCTAATGCAAGGTAGCACCCATTGATGAGTTTTAGAAGAAGCAATCTGCGATCCAGCCAGATTGATAAGCATCCAACTTATTTTGGGACATAGGATCAGTTGCCGGAGCAAGCGGCATTGAGTTAACGACTTCATACCAAACGACCCCGTCACTCTTGATTCTCCGCCCGGTCAGCCAAATCGTTTGCCCAGCATCAACGGCACCCAAAATTGCATTGGAATCCATTGCAGGGTACTGCCTGAAGTTTGCCCCACTACTGGGCGCTCCATTGCAATAATCGGAAATCCGGTAAGTGCGGTAGGAAGCATTCCATCGCTGATCAGGATTGTTGGATGCAACAGATTGCTCCATTGGCAATGCACCACTCATGAGTTGGTTGGTTGCAGTCTCTGGTGCAAAACTAGTTAACCCAGAATCAGGGATACCTGTTTGCTGGCTCAAGCCCCCTGTTGCATGGCTAGAAGCATAAGCATCTCTAGAATCTTTCGTATTTGCATAAAACGCAACTCCAGCGACAACGATTGTCACAAGACCTGCCATTGTCAGCAGTGAATTAAATAATTGTTTCCCTCGTGCTGATGAAGTGCTGTTTGTCATCGTTGACCTCCTTTTAGCAGAAAGAATATCTACTAAGAAATGAATGCTGAAGTTGTTCAAAATGCTTTAGCTAGAATTTACTGATTCATGTCTTTAATCAGTTTTTCAACTAAATGCTTAACCCCTTCTTTGCCGTTGTAAGGCTTGGCATACGGGTTAACGGCTTTCCCCCAAATCACCGTGCAAATCTCAAACGGTTTGGTGTACCCTTGCCCAATGAGTTGAGTGATTCGTGCTTTAGCACTCTCGAATAACCTGGCTGAACTTGCCATTGAAGACCACGGCAGAACAGGCTCAAAACTTGTTTCACTTGAGACATCATTTACTCCCTCTGATGGGGAGGAGAGGGAGGGTTGACCAGGGGAAGAGGATGAATTGTGATCTGCATTTTTGGAGTCCGATCGCGGCAAAACCTGGTCATCTGACCCAACCTCTGTAACCTCTCCAACCTGGTTAAGCTGGTCAGAACCTACTTCTGGCAGAGTTTCATCTGAAGAGAAGCTCTCAACCTCATCAGGTTGCCAGTCTTGATCATGATTGCAAGCCTCATCAACCTGGCTCAAGTTATTTCCAGAAGAAGTTTTCAGGTCATTCTGAGAGTTATCCTCACCCTGGTTAGAGCCTAATCCCTGGAGTAACCGTGCCACTTCATCGGGAGGAAGGTTGTTCAGGTAGGGAAGTTTCAAATCAAACTCCCCGTCAAGATACTCTTGAACCTTGCCAAAGCCGTAGCCAGTTGGGGGTTTAGAAGGATCAGAGTTTGTCTCGAAGTGAGTCTCGTCATCAAGATTAATCGTGTCTAATTCCTCCTCCTGGATGGTTCCTGCCGCAGGTTCTGGTTCTGATAATTGGGAAGTGGTCACTTCTTTGACGGCATAGGTTCCAGGCACAGGCATCGTGGCAATAAAGGGGCGTTTTCCAGGCATTTTGATCAGACAAAAATATTCGTCGCCTCGCGCCACCCGCATGTGGTATTGAGACAACCAAAACTCTTTGTCAGCCGCGCTCACTTTACCTTTCAACTCCTCATCCAAGGCACGGGGAATGTTCTCGCCAATGAAGATGTTGACGGACTGATCGAAGTCATCTCGGTTGAGTCCTAAACGGCTGCACAAGGGGGATTGTGCCACGTATAAAACCTTCAGCCCTTTGCCTTTCTTCCTGGTCAAACCACGACCCAACTTCAATCCCTTTCGCAACATCCGAGCCAGGTTTCGCTGCATCGATAGCTGCCCGCGTCCGGGTGGATCGATGTCATCCCGCAGCCGCGCTTCATCCATCAAGATTTCAGCTTCATCGAGGGCGAATAATTCAGCCGGAAACTCTCGAATCGGTCTGCCTGCATCTTTATCCACTCGTGCTTGAATAAACCGGGAGTCCACTAACCGCTCTAACTTGCCTACCCCGACTAAACACTCATCCGCCCCTTTGAAGTTCGGTTCAAAGGTCGTCCATTCGGTAAAGGGATATTTAGGATCGGCTAAAGTCACTCTCAAGGTGCCAAACACCGCTCTCAGTGCCCCAACCAGGTTATCTGCCAGGGTGGATTTACCAGAGTCAGTCGGTCCAGTAATCCGAAAGTGGTTGCCTGTTTCTGCGACCAACAGCAGCCAGTTGGGGTCAGACTCAATAATCTGGGGTTCCTTAGCGCGTTTACGCTCCTGGGCTTGAGCTTCCCAGTCGATACCAGAAATGTCGATCACCAGCTTGATGCCACCATAAACCATCTCCACTTTGGGTCTGGACTCACACCCTGGAACAACCGCTTTCACCCCGTCATGCAACCGGGTATCGATGAGTTTGAAGGCATCCACCAGGTTGGTGATATATTCTGGTTCGTCTGCACCCCGGTTTTTGTTAACCACCGGATCAACCGGCAGAATCGTGAAGGTCAGTTCAAATTTGTTGTGGGGCTTGGGTTCAACCACCGGGCGCTTGACAATGATGCCGTGCTGATGGAACAGGTCGATCACCTTATCTGCCAGCAGTTCTTCATGGGTTGCCCCAGAGGTTTTATCGGGCTGCTTGAGCTTGTATGCTTCGGTCATTGCTTTATTTGCCACAGCGGAGTAAAGCTGTTCTCGCTCAGACCATAACCGTTCAAAGTTTTCACCCATCTGAACTTCAAGCTCTTTGAGTCGGGTTTCTTCAGCGAGTACCCGTTGCTCCAGTTGTTCTTCAAACGCCAGTTCGCGATCGCGCAATGCCTGCTCCCGCGCTTGCAGCTCCTGGAGGTGCTCTTGATATTGCTGGGCAAGACTGCCCTCTAGCGTGACCTCTCGTGTCTCTAAAGCCTCTTTTTGCTGGGCTAGAGCCTGTTTTTGTTGGGTCAACCATTGGTCAAGTTGCTGGTGCTCCTCCTGGATCTGATGACGTTGGGTCTCTAATTGCTCCTGTTGACGCTGAAATTGCATTTCTTTGAGGGCAATGTTGTCCCGCTCCTGGTTCAGTTGCTCCAGTGCGGCTGCCTGTACCTGGGTCAACTCCAGGTTGAGCGCCTCTACTTGACGTTGCCACTCAATCGCGACTCCTTGAGATTGCTCCATCTGGACACGAAATTGCTGAAGCTGTTGCTCATGGCGGTATGTGAGTTGATTTATCTGCTCTTGAGCGGCGGCAAGATACCGATCATGAATTGTTTGCCGCTCATCTTGATGCTGAAGTTGAAGCTGATAAATGGATTCCTCATACTGCTGCTGCAAGCGAGTTGCCGTCGCAGTAACCGCCGCCCTCACTTGCATCTCCAGGCTGTTTTGCCGTTTTTCCTCTGCTTCCTCAACTTTGCCGTACAACGCTACTGCTGCAAACGCAGAGGTTAAACCGCCCCATTGCAAGACGTTCCAAAACCAGCGGTTATTTTGGTCGGATGGAATGACAAAGGTGAAGACCGTGGCGATCGCGAGAGCCGTTAGACCGTGCGCGGCTTTTTGGGTATAACCAACCTCTGTCCCCAATTGGGATGGAACAGTACCTCCAAGCTCATCATTGCCATCCTCCATCCAGGAGTTGGGAGTTGAGTGACGGTAAACTTGATCGACCATAGGGCTTGCACCTTGATTCGGCTTGCAAAGAAAGGAGTGAGAATTAGCCAGAGATCATCGATTCCCAAAGACTGAGCGCAAACCCTGCCAAACCTGCTGGGGTGTAGAGGTTGAGATGGGTTTGATAGTCCTGCCAAAATCGGCTGCCCTGAAGTACTGTTGCATAGAAAAGAACCATCCCACCCAGAAAGGCAATTAGAAAAATTGCCATGTTGGGCAGTGGTAACGACGATGCCAAGATCCACTGCACGAGAGTCGTGCTGCGATTGAGCAAGAAGAAGGTGGCAACCGCGATCGCTAAGCGTTTCATCAGAAATTACCTGAACAACTGCCGGACATTTCCTTCTAAGCCCCGCTCCACCTTGGTGGCTCTCGCGCCAATTCCTGCGGTGGAGTAGTTGGCAAACTGAGAAATCAATCCTCGCAGTTTGAGGATTTCCTGGTCGTCCAGATTCTTTTGATCCGTCGAATCCACCTTCATCTGCATGGCTGCAAGCTTGGTAGAAATTCCCTGGCGATGGAGATCCCATTCAAAGGGAGCCGCTGCTGCATCATCAAATGCCATTGCCGCTTGGAACCGCTTCTGGATCAGCTTGTTGACGACAATTGAAAAGTCTTGCTTCGTCATCTCAACGCCCACTTCAGCAATGCCAATCTCAATCAGGCGTTGATCGAGTACATGGTAGTCACGAGCCAGTTCCGCTTGGGCGATCGCCAGCATTACACCTCGATGCTCACGCTTGACATTTTCCAAAGCCACTTGAAATTCGGCTTCGGTTAGGTGCCGAGTTTGAGGTCGCTTTTGGTACGAGGTGATGGAGGGACGATGGCTACTGGGTCTTTGAGAGTAGTTCGGTTCTTTCATTCAGAGCTTCTCCAGGGATGGAACAGTGGAGTTAATCAGGGCAATAGGAGCCGCAGGGGACAGGGATGAGGAGGGTCTGAAAATGGCGATTCCAGCAGAGACAACAATCCAGACCGCAAAGGCAACGAGTGGTAATCCCAAGCAGGTCGCAAAGATCAGCGTGGGCAGATCTGCGCCTTCGAGCCAGATTTCGACGCTCTGCCGCCATCCCTGGCTCTCGTTGACTACTGCATTTGCTACTTGAACTTGAGCGATCGCGTTGCCAGTGGTTTTGACAGAGCCTTGAGCAGCATCAGAGACAACCTGTTGAGCGTTCGTTACGCCTTGAATCAGTTGCAAATCAGACTCTCTTTGCCACTTCAATGCGTCTAGAATCTGCTGACCATTGGGAGTGGTTGGTTCAGGAACCCTGGTTGTAGCAGTCGCCGCATAAACCGCACGCTCAATCTCTGGGCGCAGGACGTTCGCAAGCTCCTGAGCAACCTGGGATCTCGACAAAGCTCCATCAGGAGTGATGGGCGACTGATGGTCTGCCCGATGAACATCATGAAAGCTCGTCTGGGAGTGATGGGGATGCAGCATTCCCGGTTGATGAAGGGATTCGGTCATCCCAGTAGGCATCGGATGAATTGCAACCAACGAACCACGAGGCAAAACCTCTGTTGGAGAAGAGGTTTGCGGAGGTTGGGGGGATGGAGGGGAAGATTGAAACCCACCGAAGGGTTGATGGGTCTGACTCCAAGCCATCAAAGCTTGCTTAAACAACTGCCCTTCAGAGGTTCCCAGCAGGTCTGCGATCGCGTACAACCCTGCCAGGGTAATAAAGGTGCGACCGAGTTGCTCAATATAGTGTTGCCCACTGGTAAGCCGACCTAAAGCCTGATTGAGATAGGGTTCTCGGTCTACACCAATGCCAAACGCTCCAGCCAGCATTCGGTAAGGAAACAAAGCTCCATGCTGAGGATCAGGGATGACATGCTTAATCCAGGTTTGGGGGTTGTATTGGGAACTGAACGTCATAGGTTGTCTCCTGATTTATCTCCAGAAAGTGAGAGAAGCACACCCCCGTTGCTAAAAGCAGTCATTAAGGGGCTGGATGAGAGCGACCTGCCCTCTAAAACGCTGAGGTGCAGCAAATAAGCCGTGAGAGCCTGATTGGTCAGATCATCCAGGCTTTGGGTTGGGTAAGCATCGAGAACCTGTTGCAATCGCCGGAATAAGGTTTCTGAAATGGTAATTTCAAGGGCGATTGGAGCTTCAAGGGTGGTTGTGGACATAGATGCATTCTTTGTAATTTTGATGGGGTGAGGTTTAGAAACTGATTGGTAGCTCCCACGAAGGTTTCATTGCTTAGGGAAAATCGTTGAAGTAGGCAGCTTTGGTGCATTTGGGGTTTGCGGCAAATAGGCTACGCACCAAGCAAGGGCAAACGTAAGCATCACCAGCACAGCAATCGCGATCGGCATCAGGCAGATTGTTGCTGGGGTGGCTCGGCGGGGATAGACAGTAAGCCCAGCTTTTTTGCCAATTCCACCCGTGCCGATTCGGTTGCTTGCATCATGCTGCCGATTTCGGCGATCGCCAGTTCCGTTCCCAACCGCGAGCCTTTTTGAGTGGCATGCTGTTTGAGAGCATCTTCGAGGGTCTGATCGTTGCTGACAAACTGCTGGAGGGTCGTGTTCAGGCTGGTAATGGCTTCAGCGAGTCGTTGGGTGGAATCAACCACGGTCAGATTCAGGGGTTGAATCTCCTGCACAGGAAGCGGTACCTCAGACTCTCGCAGAGTAATGACTGCAATTGCTGGAGGATCGGCAGCTTGCTTCTGGGACTGAGAGGCTTGGTAAGCCTCGACCAAATCAGGATTTTGCTCCCAAAGCTGGGCTTTCCAGGCTTCAAAGGGTAAGCCAGAGGTGCGATACCCACCCATCAGTTCGATGCACAAAGGGGTATACCGCTCGTCAGGCAATTTCAAGTCGGCTTCAGTAAACCAGGGACAGGCATCTTTGACCTTCTGAAACCACTGCTGAACTGATTTTCGGGACACCCCGTAATACTGGGCGATCGCCTTCGTGAATTGCGGCTCGGCTGGTCGCCAAAGAGGAGGATGAGCATTCGTACTACCTTCGCGGGAAGTGGCAGGGGAAGTCGCAGCCACCTTGCTGAAGGCTTCTTGGGTGGGTGGCAGATCGAGTTCCTGCGAAAAGGTAAGCGAGTCTGTCATCGGCTCAACTACCGATAAATCAGGGTATTCAGTCATGTTCGTAAGCCTTTAAGAAAGGTTCGCGGGTAGTAACTGGCGAAGTGGTAGGGAGGAGTATCCAGTTCCTACGAATTAGGCTAACATAGGTTCAGCACTTGTCAACACTGTGTTGAACTATCTCGCACGTAGCTGAACAGGGAGTAATATTGCAATGAACACAATTTTTTGCTTGCTGGATGTGCCGACCAGGAAACCCCGTATATCCGTTGTTGTTGATGAAGATTTGTTGCGCTATTTGGAGCAATGGGCAAGTTCCGAAGAGCGCAGCGTATCCAACTTAGTTGTGTTTCTTCTTAAACAGGCTGTTGAAGCGAGAGAGGCAAATCAACAGCCCAAACAGGATAAGTAAGGGTTCATCAACATGGCAGATTCAGTTAAAGCATCTCGCTCTAATGTCCAACTTGGCTCTTTCACCGTTGACGGCTTCATGCTGCCCGATGGCTCCTATCGAATGAGCCAGGCTCAAGCCGCAGAAGCGATCGAGGAAGCCCCCGTTTACGCATTACGCTTTCTACAATCAAAGGACTCCAAAGCTTTACTGGGAGAGGCTTATACGGATTACACTCCAGAATCAGTCGAGGTAGAACCAGAACCGGGCAAGCGAGGGCAGACCCGGATCAATGCCCTTCCACTAGAAGTCGTTACAGCGTATTGGCTCACCAGAGCCTACAAAGGTAACAAAAAAGCTTTCATTCTCAGTTGGGCGTTGCTCACCGAATCACTGGAGCGACGGTTTGACAATGCTTTTGGGGTAGTCAGGTCAGAATCGGAGCGTAACGATCGATTAAGTCAGCAAGTTCAAGCCCTGGAAAGGAATTTAACAAAGCTGGGAGAAGCCTACGCTCAGGAAGATGAGATCCGGAATCGACTGACTTACTACGAGCAGTGGTTCCAGCAAAACGGAATCGATCCCTGGGAACCACCTACCTCTGAACAGTAAAGGCGATCGCCCTAAGACCATTTGAATATTAAACGTTGAAAACCTTTACCTGCTTTGGCTATCCCTACAAGCTAAAGCGGTAGATCGGTACAATTTTGCATCAGGAGTAATGCAGCCTTAGCCTGTCCCAAGCCAGGTTGAAAATGCAGAGGGAGCCAATGAGAAAGCGATCGCCCTCTTTCCACGGATAGCGATCGCCCTCTAAATGTCCTTAACAGACTTATAACTTATGATACCAAGACATTCCCGGCAAGGCACACCCCTTGCACCGGATCAGATTTTTAGTGCCGGATTTCGCGATGGGATGAACCGCCGCATCCCTCATCCGCAATTTCAGGATAACTTCCATTACCTGAAAGGCTACGCCGAAGGTTGTTGTTCTATCCCCAATAACCCCACGCTAATAGCTTTCTGTCAAATGCCCAGCCTCGACTCTGCTTTGCAATCCATTCAACACTGGGAGCAAGACCGGGAACGCTTTGGTTTTGGCTTTGTTGCCCTCGGTTATCGCAATAGTTGTTGGATCGTGCTGGTCTCCAAAGACTTACACGATGCGGCGTTGCCCTTTTAATGCCCTTCTAAACCAGTCCGAACCAATCGCGATCGCATAGGCACTTGCGCCATGCGATCACACCTTACCTCAATCCGGAACCCACCGTTGTCGTGGGTCATTTTCTAATGCAAGTTTTTACCCTTGAGACGGTCGAACGCTGCCCTGCCTTTCAGGTCGCTACCCCTTCAAGTTCTCGATCCACAGAGGTGTGTCCACGATGAGCGATAAAACACTCGAAACAAACTCAATTCCCATTCCACCGCAACTAGCAGGACGGCTCAAACAAACTCTTGGCAAAACAGGAAATGGATTCGATGAGGGAGCATTCCTGCAACAACTGCACTACTGGACGCTCAACGCTGCAACAACAGGTTGGATGATCGACGGAACTAAATGGATCTACAACTCACTTAAGTCTTGGCAAGAACAATTCCCCTGGATGAGTGAGTATGGGTTGAGAAAAGCGATCGCTAATCTGAAAAAGCTTGGATTGATTCAGACGGCACAACATTGGATTTCTTGCTGCAAGCGAGTGATGTTCTACCGAATCGATTACGAAAGGTTGAATACATTTGCAGAAGACTTTTGCGATCTGGTCGCACCTCGATTTGTGAACAGCGATCACATCGATGCGCGATCTAGTCGCATTACAAATACAGAAACTTCTCCAGAAACTTCTTTCTCAGAACAACAAACGGATGTTGTTTCAGATATGAATTTATATCTTGAAGCAGAAGTGTTGAAAGAAAGCTTAAGACAAGAAAAAAGGGGTCAGAAAATAGTATTCTGACCCCTATCAAATAAAAAATTCTGTCTGATGCTATCGTCGTTTCCCAATATTGTCAAATCGGTAGTCAAAGCGACTGTCGCCG
>NZ_JBXBCF010000108.1:0-192266 GCF_056784235.1 Kovacikia sp. CALU 1929 | reverse complement strand
GCTGCTAATTCTTTGCTGGCGTTGCTCTAAATCCCAGAAACCTGTTTGCCCCATTGCTGTTCTCGGATAGCCTAACTGCCGACATTTTAGCTGCTCATTCTCAAGTTGAGACACCCATTTTTCGATTTTTCGAGGTGCCCTAAAGTAGGAGCTAAAATACTGACGGAAATGCTCAGTTTGGGGGCAATTTGGTATTTAAGGATGGGTATGCACGAATATACTGTTGTCGGTCATGACAGGAAGAGGGTTTATTACTCATTGGCACTTCTAAGTGCAGGCTTAAGCCCAGTTCTTGCAAGTTGGATCAGCCGAGTATCGAACCTTACAAGTATTCCATTAATTGCACCATCAGGTTTAGCTCTTTTTGGGCTTTTGTTCCTGCTCTTTGATCACTTCCTTTGGAAGTGGAATTTATTTTATAAAACTGGAGTAATCAAAATACCTAATTTGGGTGGTACGTGGAATGGACAAATTATTAGCTCCAAACAACCACAACAAAAAATCCCGATTACAGTTACCATCTATCAAACTTATTCTAATATCCGCATCAGGCTAGAAACTCAGGATGCCACAAGTATTTCTCTTATGGCTGTATTTGAGATGGTTGACCCTGCTTATTTTAATTTGAGCTATGAATACCTTTCTGTATATAGATCTCCACAAGGAGATGTCAGCAGGCATTATGGAGTAACGAGGCTAGATCTAAAAACAGATGATGATACAGTTGATAGAGAACAAAGAGGATATTACTACACTGAGAAGAAACGTGATGCTTATGGTGAAATTATACTTGAGAACAGGGTAAAGCGAAATTGATGCAGGAAATTTCAGCTATGGATGCAGAAATTGAGCAGTTAGTTCAGGATTGCCTGCAAAAATTAGGCTTTAAAAGTTTCAAAGAAGAAATTAGAAATCTTCTTAGGAAGAACGATGAAAAAGATATTTTAACGATCATAGTTAATGAAGGTATTTATCCTAGTTCTCCCACTTATGATCATGGTGAAATCTACATAGCATCGGGAGGAAATATTGATTTTAGCTCTAAAGATGTTGTGGAAAAAGAGTTCAATAAAATACTAATTGGGGTTGCTCAAAAGCTTAAATCAAAACCGTGGTAAAAAGTTTATCTGTTTCCTTTTGGTCCTGCTGTTTTGTCAATGCAGATCAAGCTTCTTGTTTATAAAATTTTTTATATAGAAACAATAGATTTTCTTTATGCTGGTCATGGGGCTTATTATGACTTGGATATCAATTTGAGGATGATTGCAGCAAAGTCATAGAAATCTTTTGACTGTAGCTACCAGCGAGCTAACATAGCCTCTGAGCTGGACGACTGCTTTACCAAGTTCTTCTCATGTCAGATTTTGATACAATTTGCTTGGGATTCAGCTTCCTGCGAGGGGTTATGCGATCAATTGAGCAACTAACGGAAGAAATACTGTCCTTGCCAAGCGCATCGAGAGCACTTCTCGCAGACAAGTTGGTGGAAAGCTTGGAATTCGATACTGACTCAGCAATTCAGGCAGTTTAGATAACTGAAGCCAAGCGACGCAGAGATGAAATAGGAAATGGCTATATTCAACCCATTCCAGGTGAAGATGCTTTAGCGCACATCAGACAGTTGATTGAGCGATGAGGTATGTATTCCATCCTGAAGGGCGTTGCTGATTTTGGGTATGAACTGAGAGTTGTATGAATTGAAATTTCGTTCCAATTCATAGTGCTATTCAGCACCATCCATTATTAAGAAGTTGGCTTGCAATTTTACTTCCCGCACTTCTTGATTAATTCCTCCACTCCACTAATGGGAACAATGGGTGTATCTAACTGGCAGGAAAGCGCCTCAACCGTCAGGTCATCCAGAAAGCGGGTATCCCCCTGTTTCAGCATTAGAGAAGGAAGTAGAACGCCATCGCCTAAATCCTGACCTTTAAGGGCATGGAGAATGTCCTGTCCGGTCAAAAGTCCTGTGACGGTCATGGTTTGTCCCCAGTAGTCACTGGCGATCGCCACCATTTTCACCTCTAACCCCTCCACCTGGTTTAACCGCTGCAAAATCGGTTGGAAGGCAAGTTCTACAGCATTTCCAAGTACCCAGGTAAACCGGCGCGGGGCTTTCAACCGCTTTGGTAACTTGCGGGCAGCTTTCTGAAACTCCTTCAGAAACAGGCGAATCGACCCCACGCCATTCCCAATCTGAGGATAGTCCTCATAGTGGGACTCTGGGGGCAACTCCTGACCAGCAATCAAAAACCACTCGTCCGCTAACCAAACGACTGTAGAGCCATACTGGTGTCGAAACTTAGCTTGCAACTCCTGTACCTGGGCAATCACTTCCTGTGCCTTCTCCCGGCTCACAGGTACCAGTTCATCCTGATTGGGACGAAAGCGAGTCAAGCCCACCGGAACAACGGCAACGGATGCTACCGCTGGTACTTCTCCTTGGTGGAACTGAGCCAAATCCAGCAAAGTCTGGGTCAGGTGTTCACCATCGTTAATTCCGGGACACAAAACCACCTGGGCATGGATTTGCAACCGCCGTTCCTGAAACCAGCCCAACTGCTCCAGAATCTTTCCCGCACGGGGATTTTTCAGCAGACGGGTGCGGACTTCTGGCTCCGTGGCATGAACGGAAACATAGAGGGGCGACAGTCGCATCTGCTCAATCCGCTCCCACTCCTTTGGACTGAGGTTAGTCAGGGTTAGATAGCTTCCATAGAGGAAGCTGAGCCGGTAGTCGTCGTCCTTTAGATACAGGGTTTCCCGCTTGCCGGGGGGCTGCTGGTCAATGAAGCAGAACGGGCAACGATTATTGCACTGAATTAAGCCATCAAATAGTGCTGTTTCAAACTCCAGCCCCAGGTCTTCGTCGTAGTCCTTTTCAATTTCAACCTGGTGAGTCTTTCCCTGGGTGTCCAGAACTTCCAGTTCCAGCACTTCATCGGCACAGAGAAACTGATAGTCAATCAGGTCGCGGGGGCACTGACCATTGATCGAAATCAGGCGATCGCCCGCCTCAAATCCAATCTCTGCCGCGATGGAGTCGGGCAGTACCGCAGTAATCAATGCCGGACGAATGGAAGCTTCACTCATTCAGGTAAGGGGAGTTGAGAGGGCGAGTTGCAAACTTGAGCAGGTTAGTTATCCAATGGCTCTAAAGACGATCATGGCGTAAAACTTCCAAAATTTGGAAAGGTCTTGAAACCTGGTTCTACCAGCGGACATTTGAATTCCCTGACCTACTCCGCACTCTCCACTCCGCAAAGTCTGAAGGGTGACTGAATTCTGTCATGGTTTACTAGAGCGGCACAACTCGGCGGTTGCCCCTTGAAGAATTGCCTTCAATTCGCCTGATGGGTCTTTGACAGAATACATTTCCCGTAACGCATCCGCAGAAAGATTTTTATCCGCAACGTTGGCAAAATAGCTTGCCCGCTGGAGAGCGATGTTTTCGGCAGTTGCCCCTTTAGATTTAAGTTGGGTTTCCAGGGCAGCGAGTTCTGCGCCCATGCGATCGCGCCCACTTGCCTCCATTATCTGAAATCGCAGGATCAGTTTGGGTTCTGCTTGGGGGGATGCACTGCTAAATACTTTCCAATAGTAAGTTTGACCGGGTTGAAGCGATTTGCCAGCGTAGACGATGCTCTGCCGGTTGTCAGAAATCGTCGGATTCCAGAGGGAATTGCTATTGTCGTCTGTCACTTGAATGCGCTTGATGGATCCCTGCCACAGGAAAAGCGGGCGATCGCTCCAGACCTCAAATGCCTCCGGGTTTTGCGGATCGGGTGGTCTCGATGGCGCTATGGCACAAATATCTCCCCTGGATCCCCCCCTTCTCTTGTGTTGGAGTAACACCACCTTCCAAATTTCATCCCACGATTCTCCATTAGCAGGTAGGGCTTGGGCTATGGTGCCTATTTGAAATGGCAAGGACCCTAACCTCAGCCAATTGCTACCAACTCCAACGGATAGAGCGATGCCGATAGTAGATAGCACAAGCATCCTCAGAGCAGAATTTAAGCGGAAGGGGGTAGGCGCTGACTTGCCAGATTGTTGGATGAAACGCAAATTCAATTTAGACATGGGATTTTCTCCGTAGAGCAGGTAAAGCATAAATCCAGAAGGCGGCTGAGGGGAGCAGCCACGGTAACAGAACAGCAACCGAAATATAGAGTTGCAGACTGAACAACCCATAGGCAGTAGAGGACATTACCAGCAACCACCACCACTGCCGCTGTTGTTCCCGTCGAATTAGCAGCAGCGACAGTCCTTTGCCCAGGAACGCGGCTATTCCTATCATCCATAAGTCGGGGATGGGAACCACCAGCCGCTGACCGAGCAGATTGTGGATGGCGTAGGCATGGGTATGACCACCCGTAAAGATGGAAGGGCGCGTTTGCCAATAGGCAACAGGCATGGGTGAAGTTGCATAGTTATCGTCTCCTGGCAAAATTGTCCCTGCCTGATCATAGCCACCGGGCACCAGCAGCACGACTTGCTGTGATCCTCCAGGGTTCAATACCTCGCTAGGGAGGTTAGAGTCTTTTTCTAATAGTTTCCAGGCGGGGATGGCTTGATAAACGCGATCGGGCGGTACTGAATAGTCAACAATGGGTTTCAACCAATTCGTTAAATCAGTAATGGGAAAGAGGTGTTGTCGATCGACCAAAAACTCAACGTTAGAACTATATTCTTTCTTCTGACGAGCATAGGTAAGCAACTGCGTTCGCAAATCAGTTTGACTTTCTCCTGGCATTGGCAGAGATCCCACCTCAGGAAATGCCTGAGTCATTGCAGAAGTTAGTGCCAGGAGATAAGCAAAAGGACAGGCTTCCGCACAATTTCCAGTTGCAGAGATGAGTTCAATATGTCCTTTGTAATAGTCGATGTAGCCTCGCAGGGTTGATTCTGGCTGGGCAATTTGGGCAGTTGAACCAATTTCTCCGCCCTTGCCATCTTCAACGGAGGCAAATACCAGCCAGGTATTTTGCTGGACTGCCCGTTGAACTGTCTGTGCCAGTAACGCATCCTCATCCGTTGGTTGATCCAGCAGGTAATCAATACCGACTACTTTGGGGTTTAAGTTCAACACCTGATCTAATAATCGTGACAGATATTGCCGATCCAGGGGATTGACCTTATTTGCCCGAATGTTGCCGCGCTGAAGCGAGTCTTTGTCTATCTGTACCAGCAGGACGGGTGGGTTTGTTTGCGGAACCTGATGGGTGATATCGCGGTAAACTGCCTGCACCCAGAGGCGCGGCTCTAATAAAATGGTTTGAACCGGTAACAAACCTAGCAAAAGGAGAGTTGAAAGGGCGATCGCTTCTCGCCTCAGCGGTAGCCAACGCTTAATCTGTTGCCGCCAACCCGCAGGTTCAATCCGAAACAAAGCTGAATCCGGGTGGCGAAACAGCGATGGAATCAGGTACGCCGAAGGATAGGTGAGGTTGCGCTCCAGTTTTAGCGATTGGCAGGCAGCCAGCATCGCATCATGAACATCTTTGAACTCCGCCAGGTTTTGCAAAAACCGCACCAGAAACTCCTGGGCGACCCGGTTGTGAATCGGTTCACGCATCACTGCTACCTGACTCAAGCCCAGATCAATCAAGGTATGGGCAATACTGAGTCCATTGCAGGAGTTAAAGATGGCAAATTGCAGTCCCCGTTGCTTTGCGATCGCCAGTTGGGGCGCAATTTCCTGCATTAGGATGGACTGATTGGGCGCGATCACCAGTTCACCACCCGTTAACACGGTTTCATTACTATGTCCGGCAAAAAACAGGACATCCCAACCCCGCTCATCGGCGATCGCTCGACTGATCTCATTTTTTAGCTCTATCCCATCCTTGCCCGGTTGCCAACCGACAAACTCCACCTCAGCCACCTGGGACAGCGATTTTACAGCTTCCTGGTCCGCCTTAAAATCCAGCCCGGTGTCATCGCCCACAATCGCCAGAATTCTTGCCCGTCCCCGTCGCGATCGACGCACCGTTTCTGCCCGAATGTTAGCAGGCGTGCGGACAATCCGAATTGCCCGTGTAGCAGCAAACTCCGTTCCAATCTCCCATGCCTCCCAGGGAAACCGCGCCAGTTCCAGCGGCTCGCAGGTCAAAAACACATCCACCGGCGTTGCTTCATCTCCCGCTTGACCAGAAGCTGCTTTGGCAATTTCTGCTCGAATTTCCAGTAACTCCGCACTACT
Organism: Kovacikia sp. CALU 1929; assembly: GCF_056784235.1. Lineage (NCBI taxonomy): Bacteria > Bacillati > Cyanobacteriota > Cyanophyceae > Leptolyngbyales > Leptolyngbyaceae > Kovacikia > Kovacikia sp. CALU 1929. Next base: position 186,061 of record NZ_JBXBCF010000108.1, on the reverse strand, counting down.
GAGCCAGAAATAAAATTCCGAAAGCAAACTTGCCTCTGCCTGCACCAGTTTCGTTCGCCAGTCTACCGGCGGTGAAACCAGTGCCCCACTGCGTTCTACCCGTGCCCGTAACGCCGACTTGTAGAAGTTGAGGTAAGCTTGCTGCCAGCCCTGGTAAAAACTAGTCAGCGTTTCTGGATAGATCAACTCAGTCGTAAGCTCCTGTCCTTTGCCCCAGGACAATTCAAAAACGCAAATCTGCTCAATGCGTCGAACTTTTAGCCGATAGTGAGAAGTGGACATGGGGAAGAGGGGGGAGTTTTGAGTTGAGAGTTTTGAGTTGAGAGCTTTGATTGGGGGTTAGTGAGTATAGGGCTTTGCCGTTTTCAAAGGGGGGGCAGAAGGCAGAAGGTAAAAGGCATCACACCCCTACTCCCTACTCCCTATCAACTATCCAGGCTGAAACCCAAACGGTGGCAAGGTCAGACTTTCTCCATCCGGGAGGGTGATGCTGGCGAGAAATTTTTCATCCCAGGTGCCGCTGACCTGGGCAAACAGGTAGTCGGCAGTGGTTAGGGAGTCCAGGGTGCGCTCGATCAGGATGCCAGTCGGGTCGCTGATTTGCAGGCTGATGCCCTGGGGCAGGTTGTGTCTGGGCTGTGCTCCCAACACTAGTAACAGGGACCATTCCGGGGTCGGGTCTGCTGGGGCAACTTCTCCCACTACTGCGTAAAGTCGCAGGGGAATGTTTGCCATCATCCAGTCTCGGTAAGCACCTCGCGCCTGGGCGGGAAGATGTAACCCGTTGCGCTCCAACTGCTGCACGATCGCCTCAAATTCCTCACCCGGCGATCGCTGGAAGGAACTTTGAATGGGCGATCGCATCATGGCAGCAGCGGTGGGTGGAAGTAATATCCAGGAAACTTCCTGGGCGATCTCATCCCATTGATTGCGGAGCCAGAGTCCGGTGTTGACAGCCTGTTGGGTCAGGAGTTGGAGCAGATCGGGGGAGATGGAGGCGCGATCGCTCACGATCTCAGGCAAGGGAATTGCATCTCGTTCCAGGCACCGCAGATGGAGTAGGAGCCGATTCGCGTCAGGCTCAAACCAGCGATAGGGTAGTGAATAAGTTCCATCCAAGTCGGGTCGAACATGGTGGGACTGCTGGTATGTCACCCACTGATCATGGCGCAGAAAACCCCGAATCATTGCCTGCTGCTGCTCTTCACGAACTTCCACTACCACATAAAAGTGAGCCATGAACTCTGGCAGGTCGATCGCCGCCCTGGGAATTGAAACCGTGTCATCCAGATCCCCCGTGGCTAGCAGGCAGAGCCGGAACTGGTTGGCTTCCAGATTACAAACCGCCGGAACATTACCGGCATCGGCAGGTTGCATCAACGAACAATTTGCCTGATTGAGGGTAACTTCACCTGAATGTTGTTGCAGCCATTCCTCAAAACTGGCCAGTGCCAATGCATTCAGGTAAGTTTGCCACTGTTGCGCTGCTGAAGCTTCAAGGCTTAGTTCGGCTGCCCGCTTCATCTGATCGGCACTGAGGGCGATCGCCTCTTCTGAAACCAGCTCTATCTCATCTAGAAAATTAAAGGAATACATAATCGACTCACTCATAGGTGGGAGGGGGGAAGGGAGGAGTTGTGAGTTGAGAGTTTTGAGTTGAGAGTTGTGAGTTGAGAGTTTTGAGTTGAGAGTTTTGAGTTGAGACACCGACTCCCTACCCAGCCACCCTATCCAAATACTCGCAAAGCTTGCGGGCAAACACACTATCGGTCAGGTAGTTTTTGGGGGTGTTGGCTTGCTTTTCATCAGAACCAATGACTTGTTCAATTTGCTGACTGAGAGCGATTTCAATTTGGGTATCCCGTTTTTGAAGCTGATTAGGGTCAATAAAGTCCTTTGCCAGGGTGGTTACACTGTCCCGTAAGTAGCTCAACATCCAGTGGCGGACATCGGCACGGAACTCTTTTAGCTTCAATAGGCGGCTGACTTCAAACTGGGCTTTTAGCCCAACGCGGGTGGCAATTTCGGTCATCGATATTTTCTGGCAGTGAAATAGTTGTAGGGCGGTGAAGAAGTGTTTGTTTTTGGGAGGTTTGATGGCTTGCAGGCGATCGCTGACCACCTGCTCCAGTGCCCGGTTCAAACAATCTGCAAATTGCTGCCGATAGGACTGCAAAAACTGGTCTGGGTCATGCTCATCAGTCAAATGGGGAGTGTCTACCAGATCGGGAATATCAGGGCTACAGGCTTCAGGAGTGCCTCGACGGGTAGCGATCCGATACTCACGTAGACGATCTGCCAGGGTTCGGAGCCTGGTCAAAATGGTTTCGGGCGGCAGGGTGAGGTTGCTTGCTTGCTGCAAGTGCTGGCTCATCGCTTGCAGTTGGGCTGGGGTTGGGGGGAAGCATGATCTTCCAGCGGCTCCTGCTAGTCGCTGTTTCAAGTGTTCCTGACGGTAAACGGCGTGGTAGCTGTCGAGTAGAGCGATCGCCTGTTCCACTTCCAGTGACGTTCTTGGGTAAACCTCTGCAAATATTTGCTTTAGTTTCTTAGCCGTCGTATCGTTCAAAATCGCCCAATCACTGAGCAAATAAACACCGCATTCCAGCAAAAAGGCATTCAGTTCCCGGTGATGCTTAACCAGACGGCTTGTCCAGGTCGATAGGTTGCTGCGGCTGGAGTCAAAACTGCTCAGTACCGCGATCGCAAAGGAGCGATGTCCATTCCTGCCATCATCATCCAGAACAAAGGGGAACAAGTCCTTGCGGGTAAAGCCATGACGCTGACCAAAGCGGGCTTCAAGCTGGATGCAAACCTGCTGAACTTGATCGGAAATAAAACATCTGAGACAGAGTTGCGATAGTTGGGCAGCATCCTGATTCTGAGCCAGGAGCTGCATTAACTGCTGCTGCACCAGTACATCCGGTACATCCCGATGATTGAAGTCTGGAAACTGTTGCTTGAAAAAAGCCTGTGCGGAAGCAACTTCTTCTCTTTTCAATTGTCCAGCACTATTGATTTTTGCCAGCGTCCAGTATCGTGATGCGGTACCCATGAGATGTCCTCAGAAGGAGTCGGGTGTCATTTTCCCAGAAAGGTTTTCTGGGATCTAGTCAGAAACCAGACAAACATTTGCCAATGGTTCATCTAAAAACAGCGATTCCAAGCCCCAATCTCCTCTCTCTCTAGAGATAAAGGCAAAAAACTGTTGTACAAGTTCAAGCTGGTACCAACCCTTTGCAGTTTCTGCGGCAATAATTTCCAATGTCTTTGAGTGGGTGTAGGTCGGTTTGTAGGAGCGTTCATGGGTGAGGGCATCATACACATCCAAAATCTGGATGACTCGTGCCAGGAAGGGAATGTCTTCTCCCGCCAGGCGATCGGGATAGCCAGAACCATCCCAGTGTTCGTGGTGGTGTCGGATGACCGGAATCACTCGCTCCATAGCAAACAGCGAGTGGCAGATATGCTCACCAATCAAAACATGCTGTTTGATCACCTCCCACTCAGCGTCTGTCAGTTGTCCAGGCTTGAGCAGAACATCAATCGGAATCCCAATTTTCCCAATATCGTGTAAATATCCACCCCAGATCAGGGTATGGACTTCCCTATCCGAAAGGTTGAGAAATTCACCAAAGGCTTTTGCTTGAATTGCCAGCCGTTGAGAGTGCTCACGGGTTTCTGGATCGAGATTGGCGATCGTGCGAGTAATCGTAGAAAGCGCTTTAGCGGCTTCGTCTAAATCGGCTTGAAGAAAGCTGGAGCAAGAGGGCGGCGTAATTCGATTAATCAACATAGGAGAATAGGTACGGGTTTGACATTCAACGACTTACCTTAGCCGTCACCAGTACCTATTTCTGGGCATAGGGAGGTTATGCATTATTTCCATTTAGCAGTTTGCTTAAACATATACCTTGTCAGGGTATAGTTGCGTTGTGTGGTAGCCCGAAAGATTCGCTGTCTCAGGTTCCTCACAATCCGATTAGCTTTGCGCCAGTTGATGGCATGCCAATCCGTTTGTGCTTGGGGTCGGTTTGCTAAAGCTTGGCTTTGCATCTAACGTGTCCCTCAGTTCAGTCCCTTTACTTCGACCTTTGGGTGATTTACCTGACCCACGTCTGCCCCCTTTCAGGGTTAGGCAATTGCCCTATCCAGCAGCTTATGATTTCCCTTGACCTTTCGGTCTACTGGCGTTCGCTTTTTGGGTCATCCTACTCCCACTGAGGAGTTGAGTCTTCCTTGTGGTTGACCGACTGAAGCAATCGCTTCAGACCTCATTGGGGTTATCACGTTCTACACGCTTGAGATTCATCTGGAGAGGGTGCTTCCTTTACTGCGGGGATTGGGTGTCCTCAAATCTAGTTCAGCAGGCTAGATTTCCGTATCCCATCATCACCGTATCAGCCATGTTTCGGTGACCACAATTCACGCAGCCTCGACGGAAATTCACTCACGTTCACCCATCCAAACTTCCCCTTGCCCCGAACCCCTTGATGGCTGAGAACTTCCTTAGACGTTATCTCCTTGCAAAAGACCTCTCCGTTACCAGAAACGCCCTTGGAGATTGGGGATAGGATTTGAACACTATCCTAGAGAAAGCGGCTTCTCACTCAAGTCGTGCAACTTCGTGTCGCACTGCCGAATCGTTCTTCCTATCCACCCACTATGGGATCTTAGGCAGAAATTTTCTGCCTAATAATAGTTCCACAGAACTGGTACAAATGTTACTGGTTGGGAACACTAGATCCGTATCCAGTTCTTGTAGAACAAACTCGTTGGAACCGACACGCGGAATATTGTTGGAGAGGTTAACCGCACTGCAACTGAAGTTAACAGTAGCGGTAGTTGATCTGGTGCGGTTCAACTCGATCGTTAGGGTGCAGACATTGAAGCTAAAAGAATCTAAGATTCTACGTTTTTAGGGATTACATTTGTTAGGACTGAGTAGAAAAGCATGGTGCCACAGCTTTCTCTACGGCGAAGTGAGATCGCTCTCCTGGCGGGTTCGAGAATGCGGTTAAATTTGGCGATGTTGGCTTTGCCGTTGATGGTATTGATGAGATGGACCATTTCGATCAGGTTTTCTACATCGCCTATGGGCATGGCGTTTTGGTGGCGCGGAACGTGGTTGATGACGATGAAGCGGTTTTCTTTGGGGGGCATACCAAAGATGGTGGAGCAGCGGTTGAGCAGTTTAGAGGTGCGGAGTTTGGTCCACGGTCAGACGACAAAGCTATTGATGATGCTGGTGATGATGCCAACGATAAGGTTTTCAATGACTGATGATAATAGTAGCCTTTATTAACTGATGAAAGGTAATCATAATTTTCAATTTAATGCCAAAACATGGACAAAGCATTTTGCAGCTTTCAAAATTGTCAATATCGCAGCAGAAATCATGGAGCCGAATATTTTATTTACGTTAAAAATGATGATGTAGAAAAAAGCAAAAATTCTAGTTCAGATGTTGGGATACCTCATAAAGGTATGATTGACTTTCATCTTCTGAGACATGGAGAGCTAGGTAAAGAATCGAAAGGAAGCTTCATCCAGTTTGCAAATCAATCTGATTTTCAAAAAATAGATAAATCCCATCAAAAAGAGTATACGAGAATTTGCTTTTGTAAATTTCATGCGCCTATCGAAAGTTCTTATATCAAAGATTTAGAAAAAACAAAAAAGGATATATTCGAAGATGTCAAGCTACTAGAAGAATTTAACCAGCACATATATGAAGACATCAGTGAATGGAATCTTCATAATCAAAATTTACTTAGACAAATATCTGCAACTGAAGACGTCAAGGAAAAGGTAAGGATATCCCGAGAACTTAGGAATCTTGACTTGAAAGCTCTATGTTTTCCTGGAGATATTGACTTCACTCGCCACGGAGACCTTCGCATTGAAGGACCTTATTCAAAAGAGATTGACCTTTCAAAGTGCCGATTTGAAGCGAAAGCAAGCTTTGCTGAAGTTTGCTTTGATAATCTTGTTTGTGACAATACTTACTTTAAAGGTCAAGTAGATTTTAGAGGATGCAAATTTAAGGTTGGAGCAAGCTTTAAAGATTGTATTTTCTATGAGTCTGTAGTTTTGAGAGGTGAATATTCAGGAAACCCTGCTTACTTTGATAGATCGGTGTTTAAAAAGAATGTGGATTTCCAGTGGACTAAATTTAAAAATCAAGCATGGTTTGAAGGCTCTATTTTTGAAGATCGTGCAGACTTCATGCAAGCTACTTTTGGTGGAACGGCTGTTTTCAAGGAAACGCATTTCCATAAGACTGCTGAATTCGCAGAAGTTATATTTGAACGCTTTGCTTTTTTTGATGGTTCAATATTTCGAGACCGGGCTACGTTCAAGAACTCGAAATTCACTCAAGGTGCCAGTTATGAGGCATGTTTGTTTGATACCGGAGATTTCGTAAATGCCACATTCGACGGACAACTTGTGTTTGACAAGTCAACCTTTAAGGCTGATGCTTTTTTCCATTACGTCGATGACAGGAATATTTGGGGGAATGAGAAGAATGATGACCCTGGTAAAACATTTAGGTATGTCTCTTTCGAGAATGTTCATTTTCTAGGCAGGGCAACCTTTACAAATAGAGCTTTTTTATACGTAACAAGCTTCAAAAACACTGTTTTTCATAAAGCACCCGAGTTTTATAACTCAGCTCTTCATCAGGGAACAAAATTTTCTGGAGCAAAATTTTTCGATGTAGCGTCTGGCTGGGCTGAAATGAGCTACAGAACATTGAAGATAGCTGCTGAAAATTTAAATTCAAAGAGAGATGAGGATCTATTTTTTTCTTTAGAGCAAAGAAGCATTCTTTACCAGTATGTGTACAAGAAACTAATAAATAGCGTGAAAAGGTTATGGAAAATCGCAATCAATCCATTTGATCCAGAATCAAATTCAATAGAAATGTCTTATAGTAATGAGAATAATAGTCAGCGATATAACTCGTCTGTTCCTTCCTGGATAGATTTGTTTTTGTCTTTCCTTTACCAAGTAGTTTCAAACTATGGTCGAAGCATAGGGAGAAATCTAACGTGGATTATTATTTTGACTTTAATAAGTGCAGCTTGTTATTTTTATTGGTTCCAAATAAGTAATACATTTAGTGAAAGTCTTATTTTTTCACTCAAGCAAATCTTTAGACCATTTTTTATCTACTCTGAAAAACCTGCTTTGGGTTTGGGAATTACACTTTTTGCAACTCTTCAAACAATTGCGCATTTAGTCCTTGTCACAATGCTCGTATTTGCGGTCAGAAGAAGGTTATCAATCAAATAGATAAGATCTTACAGGAGATATTGTCGTTTTAAGACAATGCACTCTAGCTTGCTGAGTACAACGAAAATATACAGCTACTTAAAGAAAACAGATGCCAGATCAAATTCTAGATAACTGGTTGAAAAGTGAACGAATTCGTTACTTAGGTGCATTTTCGTCGGTATGGAGTGGATTTAATGACTTTTATCGTCGGGACCAGCGATTTTCTAGTAGTAACTCTGACCGAGATGTTCTGACAAAGCTTCAAAATCTTCCGGGCACTGATCCGCTTGTAAGTGCTTTTGAAAGCATATGTGATCAAGATAATCAGCTTACAAATCAATCAGTTCGTGTAGTGCACGATGCTATGACTAAGGGATTTATAGCGTTTAAGGCACAAACGCGTTTTTCTTCGCTGGTTCGAGAAGTGATGTTGAATAACATTCTGAGACCTTTAGTTTGGATAGCTGGTCAAACTAGACCACAAGGTCGAGGAACTCGTCAGGTTCCTATTGTTTACGTATCTGAAGCGAAGTACATAGACTGGTATAGCGAATTGCGGAAAAGTGAAGCCGAATCCCAATGTATGGCTTACCCATCAATCAGTGTTCAAGACGCTCTAGCTCATCGAGGTATTAATTCGGATGGCTGTGCATTCTTTGCTGGTCAGGTTACACCAACTTGTTCCAAAGTAATTGTTGAAACGTTGGAGAAGAATCTACAAAATGATCAGTTATTCCAATCTTTACTTACCTTTGCCAATGCATCAGGGGCTGACTGGGTTCCTTCCTCACGCTACGCAATTGGTCTAGAGCTTCTTTATCTCATTCGAAACAACGTGATGCATGGTGCACTTGATCCTACAGATGTAGATAACGATGCGTTAGGACATGCTGCTCAGGAGTTTCTTTATAGTTGGTTAGTAAAGTTTGCTAGCTGATGTAAGGATGTAAGCAGATGATGTTAAATAGACTACATTTTGATATTTGAGTCACTTCGATGAATACCATTTGAAGCAGACATTTTGATACAGTAGAATACCAGATTTTCTATACTGAACCTCTATTCATAGCGTCACCTAACTATCCGGTTGCACCGGATGAAGGAGTTTTGGGTAAAATTGAAAAGCTATCTGGCACGAGTGAACCGGGCGTTATGCCGCTTAGTCTCTGGTTGGGACATCGTTTCAAAGCTATTAACAGGAATGAAGAAAATCAGCCTCCTATCTGTCTCAATCGCTCATGTCGGTTGAAAATATCATTTGTAATGCTGATGGCTGTTTGATTGTGGCTTGCCAAGCATAATGCATACAGCACTGAATTAGTCGAGTTTCTCATGAGAACAGGTTTGCTAACGTGTTGGAAGAGTGATCGCAATTGTTCTGTGTATAAACTTGCTAGCCATTCAGCCCGGATCGTTTCACGACTTAGCGAGGGTTCCTGATTACCAAATAGATCTAGCTGATACTCTGTGGGTGTTTGGTAGATTTGGTTAATCCACTCTGTACTACCCATAACTTTGCTTAATTGCTCTACTACCTCTGGATCTGGGCTTTGATCCCTTGGAAGAAGGCGAGTAACTCCCATTACTGAGAAGTTTACAAAAATATCACAAGTTCTGGTATCTGCCAGTTCTCTCACTGTTTCCCAGTCCACTTGTAATCCATACGGATCTAAGAAAACAAATGCTCTTTGCATGGAAGCGCGAGGGAGACGTGGAACAATATCGTTACACAAAACCTCATTGCAATTGCCCTGGCGTATTTCAATAACACAATCTGGAAACTCTTCACGGAGCCTTTCGACTCGTTCTATGCGTCGTGGGGAAACATCTATGAACCAGTAGCCATCAAAGCGGGGTTCTGTTTGCAAAGCACGGAGAGGAGAACCCTCAATGTATCGCTCTTCATCCTCTTTAGCTCTAGGTCTAACAGAACCAGCAAAAGCATCAATATAGTAATATGCTCGAAGCCAAGGCTTTCCTGTTGGGTTATTTGAGGTCTTTTGATTACTCATGATATCGGAGTAAGCTTTGAGATACTTCGCCAGTAAATCTAACTTCTCCTCAGACCACCGCCCAATAATATCCTCGCCTTCACTACCAAGCCGACTCATAGTTAGACTCTCTTTATTTCGCAGAGATTGAATACCTCTGTTCTAACCTGTCGGGCTTTTGATGCCTAGCAATCTTTTGCTTTTCCCACTTGCTCACGTGCTGATTCCATATTTCTGGCATTTCATCCCAAATTTGCCCATCGAGAAATCTGCCACCCGCCTTTGAATGCGTTCCTCCCCACTGCTTAAAGAAAAAGGCAACGCTATCTTCTCGTGTCTGCTGCAAGATCTCCCTAATCCACTCTGACTGAATGGGACGATGCTTGTATCCAGACTCACCACCAACAATTACCCAACTAATTCCTTCTAAATTTAGGCGAAGTGATCCTAGAAGCGGCTCGCATGAAAGAAATCGCACTGTTGCTGGTACTTGTCTCAAAGCATCAATTCTATGGGTATACTGCTGGCTCTCTACGGAGACACCGATCCAAATATTCTCAGACCATTCAAGCTTAGGTGCCAACTCTGCCAAATTTTGTTCTCGCTTAGTCAGAACTTGGTATATGTGCCAAGGCGTTTCTCGCATTACTGCAAAAACCTCTTGCAAATATTCAACTGGCACATCTTTATGAAAAAGGTCACTCATGGAATTCACAAAGATCCGACTAGGTGTTCGCCATTTCTTTGGCTGCTCTAACCGCTCTGGATGTAGTGTCAGCTTAAAACCTTGTGGAAAATTCTGAGGGAATCGTTCAGTGAGTGCTTCAGCATAGCAATAACGACAACCAGGACTCACCTTATTACAGCCAGTGGTGGGGTTCCAGGTCTTGTCAGTCCATTCAATACCAGTGTTGCTGCTTGACATTTCGCTAGTATATACCTTTCAGGACTGGTCATAAATCATTATTGTAGTACAAAAGATCTAAAAATGATATAAGTTTGACACAATTTTTCCCAAGTACTTGTCAAGTCTTGGGGACGCAGCACAACAAACCCAATGCACCCGACCGTTGAGGGGTTATCTGTGAGAGTTCAAGGTTCTCTGCGGCGGGTGATTGAGAACGTTGGGCTGCTTAGCTAAGTATGACCCTCCCACCGATTGAGGGAAACACAGTCAATATCCAGTTGATCCAGGGCACGGGCAACAACAAAATCGACCAGGTCTTCTACCGTTTGCGGGTTGTGATACCAGGCAGGAATGGCGGGCACAATCCGGGCACCCGCTTCAGCCAGGGTAGTCAGGTTGCGTAGATGAATCAGACTGAAGGGAGTCTCACGCGGCACCAGCACCAGCTTACGCCCCTCCTTCAGTTGTACATCCGCTGCCCGCTCCAGCAGGTCAGAACTAAGTCCAGCCGCCAATTTCCCTACCGTACCCATACTGCATGGAATGATGACCATCCCCAACGTGCGGAAGGACCCACTGGCAATATTGGCCCCTACATCACCCCAGGGATGGCAGACCAGCTTACCTGCCGTTTCCACCCCTGCCTGTTCTCGCCAGAACTGCTCCTGCTGCTCAGGCTCCCCAGGCATCCGAACTCGTTGCTCTGCTTGCCAGACCATGTAGACCGATTTAGAGGCAACCAACTCGATCGCATAGTCTGCCTGGAGTAAATGCTTCAAAGCCCGTACCGCATAAATTAGCCCGGAAGCACCAGTAATACCAAGGATGAGAGGGGGGGAAAGGGGCGGCATTTAAATGGTAGATGACAGGTTGAAAGTTTTGAGTTTTGAGTTTTGAGTCTTTACCCATCCACCCATCTACTCAATCTAACCCTTCCTCCCCCTCCTCCATATCCTCTTCCTCCTCTATATCGCTGTCATCTTCGATCGCTTCACTGCCGCCACCAACGGCAATCAGGTCGATTTGTTGCCGGTAGTAGTCCACACTCTTGACCTGGACTTCGATGCGATCGCCTAACTGGTACTGTTTCCGGTTCTTGCGTCCGACCAGGGTTTGCTGGCGAGAGCGGTATTCGTACCAGTCATCCTTTAAGGAACTGACGTGTACCAGCCCTTCCACCAGCAGTTCTTCAATTTCCACAAACAGTCCGTAGGACTGAACGCCAGTAATTAAGCCGTGGAAGATTTCGCCAGTTCGTTCCCGCATCAGTTCGGCTTTTTTTAGCCCTTCCAGGTCTTGCTCGGCTTCCTGGGCAATCTTTTCTCGCTCACCCAGATGAACCACAACGGAGGCAAGGTAAGACTCCAGCTCTTGGTGAATTTCAGGGGGCAACACATTCCAGCTAATGTTGCCATGACTGGAGCTATGGCGCAGGTCAACGGTTTCCTTAGAGCGGGTGGATTTGCGATCGCGTCCTTCTTCGAACACGGCATGTAACACCCGCTGCACCAGCAGATCGGGATAGCGCCGTACTGGTGAAGTGAAGTGGGTGTAACCATCCTCCAGCGCTAAACCAAAATGGGATTTGGGCGTAGTGCTGTAGTATGCCGATTTAAGCGTTTCCAACAGCAGGTAGGTCAGCACTCGTTCCGCATCCGATTCAGCAAACTTTTGAGTAAAGTGCTGGTAATCCTGGGGTTGGACGGTATCTTCCTGCTCCAGACGCAGTTCAATGTCCATATTTGCTGCCAGCTTCATCAATTCCTGAACGTCATCTGGGTCAGGGGTGGGATGGACGCGATAAATTCCCGGCACATCTAATTCCTGTAAGTGTTCAGCGACTAACTGATTTGCCAGCAGCATCAATTCGGCAATCATAGTGTGGGTGGGAGTGGAGGGAGTGACCAGCATTGCCCCCAATACCCCCTCGTCGTCATAGTGAAACTTAGGCGAGAACAGTAACTTGCCTACCTCAGTGTCGCTGCTGCTGCCAGACATCGGCTTTTCTGGCAGGTTAAGCTCAAACGCCCCCCGCTTGCGCCGCTGTTGTTCCAATGCTTTACTCAAAGCAGCAATCTGGTCTAGAAGTTCAAAAATGCTAGAAAATTCAGCAATGTCTACTGCCGCAGGTTGACCCGACAATCGCTCCAAAATAGTCTGAGCCTGCTGGTAGCTGAGCTGGTAGTCTACCTGAATCACCGTTGGCTGAATTTCATACTCAATCACCTGCCCTTCGGCATCCAGGGTGACCAAGACCGAAACAGCCAGCCGGTCTTTGCCTGTATTCAACGCACAGAGGTTGCTGGAAAGTTCATCGGGCAGCATGGGAACCACCACATCCCCTAGGTAAATGGAGGTACCCCGCCGTCGTGCTTCCCGGTCGATCAGGGAGTCGGGTTCAACATAGTAGGCAACATCGGCAATATGAATGCCCAACTGCCAGGTTCCTTTTTTAGTTTTTTCCAGGGTGATCGCATCATCCAGGCTATCGTTTGCCTGGGCGGTATCTGCCTTCAGGGTGAGGGTGGTCAGTTTGCGCAGATCAAGCCGCTTTTTCAGCTCTGCTTTGCTAATTTTGCTCGGTAGTCCCGTGGCGGCTTCTAAAACAGCATTGGAGAACCCGCGCGGCAGATCATGTTTGCAGCAAACGATATCAATATCCGAGGCATCGGTGTCGGTGCCCAAAATCTGCGCCACTTTGCCCAATGGCGGGTTTTGTCCCAGCGGATAGCGTAGAACTTCAACATGCACCAGTTGATCGATCGCTGACTCCAGGTTTCCCCCATTTGGTTGCAGGTGCAGTTCAAACAGTAGCCGATCATCCAGTGGCACTGCCCGAAAGTCAGCATCCGCCTGTTTCACTCGCGCCAGCACCGAGGGGTTAGAGCGTTCTAGAATCAAGCGCACCTCACCCTCCGGACTGCGGCGGCGGCTGCCTTCCTTCGTCACCCGAACCAGGACGCGATCGCCGTTCCAGGCATTGTTCAACTGGCTTTCGCGGATATAAATATCCTCTGCCCCTTCAATGTCCTGAATGGCAAAACAAAACCCTTTGCTGGAACAGCGGAGTTTGCCCTCAATCACCCCTTCTTCCGGAACCCGTTTGTATTTTCCACGCTCCTTAACCAGAATACCAACCCGTTCCAGCGCATCCAGGGCAATTTGCAGCTTGCGCTGACTGGGTTCATCAAAGCAGTCCAATTTCTTTTCCAATGCTTTGGGGGCAACCAATTTATCGTCAGCAAAATTGGCGAGAAGAGCGGCGATCGAAAATTCCATGAAGCGATAGATCCTTGTTTGCTTAATCCCGTATCCGTTATGTTCTAGCCTCAGGTTAATGATAGGCGCTGGATTCAGATATCGTTCATTTGAATCATGATCCAGAGCTTAGGAGCCAGAGTTTGAAACGTTGCTTGGCTTCTGACTGCCGCTTCCCAAATTCTGTTGAACCATCAGGAAGGAGTAACCCTATAGCAATTGCAGAAGGGACGAACAACTACAGAGAAGATTCGTCTTGGTCAAAGAGAGACCTTCTACATTCTTTCTCTATTTAATACTTTCGCACTGATTGTAAAACTGTCAAATTTTGTTAAAGAATTTTAGGTGTGAGGTGTGAGGGGTAAGGGGTGAGGTGCAGTCCCTTCTGGCTTCTCCCATTACCGATCAACGATTACCCATAAACTTCAAAACTCTCCTCTATCCCCTCTTACTTCTCACCTGCATATTGCCAGAAAACGAAGGAGCGATTTGCTGGTGGGGCATTTTGTGAAACGGACGCTTCGGTGGGATAGTGATCGTTGACGGCGATCGCCGCCGTATAGTTTGGGGCAGGGCTAAATAGTTCAATCTTCCACGCATCTGCAAAGGGAGATTTCTCTACCCACCTCACCAGGTCAACCTTGCTATCAGTAATTGCAACTTCAACTTCGCTCAGGTCTGCCAATCCTTCACCAACTGCCTTCAGCAGAGCTTCTTTACAAGTCCAGTGTTGAAAGAAAACAGGCAACTGTTGATCAACCGGGAGAGCCTGAATTGCCCGATGCTCCTGAGCCGCAAAGAACCGATGGGTGAGTTGTTTAAGATCGGAAACCGGACGTAGGTACTCCAGGTCAATTCCAATCCTGGCGTTTTGGGCAATAGCGCACAGCATCAAGTCTTGAGAATGAGCCAGATTAAACTCCAGCGTCAGATTTCCAGAGGCATGCTTCAACGCTGGCTTACCACTGGAACCATAGCAAAACCGTAATTCAGCCGGATTGATTTTCAGATAGCGGCTCAGGATTGCTCGTAAACTGCCCCGCCCCCCAATAAAGCGATCTCGATCCCGATCAAACCGAAACCTCGCTGCCCGCTGTCTCTCATCGGGTGAAAGTGTTTGAGCAAGTTTCTGAAGGGTGCTTACGGATAAGGCAAGCCCAACTCTCCAGATATGAACATTTTCCCCTGGCAACTCCAAAATATCTGGAGGATTGATCCATTCAGGACAGTTGAGTGAAACCATAAGTCAGCCGGGATCCAACAAAAAAGAGGTCATCAGACCTCTTTCGGTTGCATGATTGAATTGAAATTGAACCCTTGCAACAGCCCCCAATAGAACTACAACAGCCCAGTGTTTGTATAAGGCTTACCCGTTGCCAGTTCTACCTTGACAATCTTTCCACCCATTTTCATGATGCGTTGCTGCTCACGAAACCAGTTGTCAAAGGGCACTAACTTAGTAAAGTAGGTGTTCTGAAGTTCGCGCTGCGTGCGGGTACGGGTCAGGCTGGGAACGCAGGCAGTCACTTTAAAATATCGCGCCATAGGAATGATCTCTCCGGGATAGGGTCAAGAAATTTTGGATGTGAAGGAAAAGGTCAGTATTGGTTGAATTGATTCAATGCCTCTAAAGCAGGAAATCTTGTATTGATTTGCTGCAACCGAATCCAAGAAACTGTTCCAAAACCTACAATTACTATCTCATGTAATTGTCTCATTCAATTAGCCTGGAAAGGTTTCGGGTTAAATCAAAAGCAAGGTCGGAAGTCGAGAGCCAATGTTAGACCGCTAAAGCTAACCTGTTTAACTAAGGAGCCTTTGACGAGCTAACACTCATTCTAGACTTCCAGACCTCACAGAAGAAGGTTTCAGGTTCCAGGTTTCAGGTTTCAGGCTTTCCCTGACACCCGAACCTCACCCCTGACACCTGGTTAGCTCAAGCCAGAGCTAATGTAGTCGAGGTAAACACCCAGTTCTTTACCAGCGTCAGCACCAACCAAACCAGCGGCAACTTCTTTGATTGCTTGAATTGCACCAACGGTAGCACCAACGGGCACGCCCAGGGAGTTGTAGGTTTCTTTCAAGCCATTGAGGACGCGCTCATCCAGAATGGAAGGATCGCCAGCCAACATCGCGTAGGTGGCATAGCGCAGGTAGTAATCGAGGTCGCGGATGCAAGCAGCATAGCGACGGGTGGTGTACATGTTGCCACCGGGACGGGTGATGTCAGAGTACAGGAGAGACTTGGCAACGGCTTCTCTGATGATTGCAGAGGAGTTTGCTGCGATCGTGGCGGCTGCGCGAACACGCAGTTCACCAGTTGAGAAGTAAGCTTTGAGCTTATCCAGAGCAGACGAGTCCAGGTACTTACCCTGAACATCAGAGGAGTTAATAACAGCAGTGATTGCGTCTTGTGCCATGATATTGATTCCTTAAATCACGTAATCTTACAAAGTGCTTTGCGGTCTACTGAGAGTAAAAGGCACAGATAGGTGTCTGATTGCCCGTTACTGATCGCTTGTTGCTTAGCTTAGCGCCCCAATCACGTAATCAAAGTAAGCGCTGGCTTCAGAAGCATCCTCACCAGATAGCAGGGAGCTGGCTGATCCCTTCAGTGCGCGTACACCTTCAGCAACCGCTTCAACCGGGGTGCCGAGAGACTTGTACATTTCCTTAACACCAACGATGCCAATTTCTTCGATGGGGGTGACATCGCCTGCAACCACACCGTAGGTAACCAGGCGCAGGTAGTAGTCCAGGTCACGCAGACAGGTAGCGGTCATTTCTTCGCCGTAAGCGTTTCCACCAGGAGAAACAATATCAGGGCGCTTTTGGAACAGTTGGTCGCCAGCTTGCTTGACGAGACGCTCACGGGAATCGGTCAGAGCTTGAGCGATCCGCAGTCTCTTCTCGCCGGAAGAAACAAAGCTCTTGATCCGGTCGAGTTCACCAGGGCTGAGATAGCGAGCCTCAGCGTCTGCATTCACGATTGACTTCGTGACAATACTCATTGATGGATTCCTCCAGAAGAATGTAACCAATTGTGTTTAAAGGGGAGTTTCCCCAACTGGGTTCCTAAGCATACCTTGAAACCTGACCAAAACCCTGGAGACATTAGGTTTCCCAGACTCCTCCGGGTTTGTTGGGAACACGTTTCTGAACAACCATCAAGCTCAACAGCTTACGACTGCTAAAGCCTGTGTTGACCAGTACAGATGCCCGAATACTGCTAAAAGATAAGTACCCCGGCAACTAAACAGTACAGGAGCTTAAGACTCAGTTACCTTCCGAAAACATTTTGCGGCATTGGGTTCACCGTCCTGATTCTCTCGTAATAGTTTGTAATAATCTTTTTCATGTTCTAAAGGGAGGAAGGCGTTGAAAGTTCAAAGTTTTGAGTTTTCAGTTTTGAAGTTTTAGTCAGGTAATGAGTGTATGGCTTTGCCGTTCCCGGAGGGTAGGCAGAAGGCAGAAGGCAGAAGGGGCTACACCTCACACCTCACACCTCACACCTCACACCTTGTAACCCTTATGAACCCAGCTATCTTAGTTTTAGCGATCGCGTCTCTGTTGGATTTCCTGATCGGTGACCCGGTGGGGTGGTTGCATCCAGTGCAGGTGATGGGGTGGGCGATCGCGGATTACAGTCAAATCGTTCTGGCTCGCCTGAAAACTCCCCTTGCCCAAAGAATCGCGGGTGTTTTGCTGGGTTTGGGTTTGATCCTGGGCAGTGGCTTAATGGGGTGGCTAATGGTTGAAATGGCGCGGCGATCGCATAGCTGGCTGGGGATCGCTGTTGAGAGTATTTTGCTGGCAAGCTGTTTTGCCGCCAGGAGTTTAAGAAACGCAGCAACAGATGTTCTGCGACCTTTGCAGGCAAATGAGTTGGAGGAAGCTCGATCTGTTCTGAGTCGCTATGTGGGGCGCGATACGGAAAATTTGTCGGAGCCGGAAATTTTACGGGCAGTGCTGGAAACCGCGACCGAGAATGCCACAGATGGTGTGATGGCTCCGCTGTTCTATGCTCTGGTCGGTGCTGCCCTGCCAGGAGTGGGCAGCGTTCCGCTGGTACTGGCATACAAAGCCGCCAGCACCCTGGATTCGATGGTGGGCTACCGGGAAGCCCCCTATACTTATCTGGGTTGGTTTAGTGCCAGAGTGGAAGACCTTTTGACCTGGCTACCCTGTCGGCTCACGGTGCTTACCCTGGCATTGCTATCTGGCAGACCATTTCAGGTCTGGAGGCTCTGTCAACGGGATGCTCCTAAGGACCCCAGCCCCAACTCTGGCTGGAGTGAATGTGCCTATGCCGCCGTCTTAGGAGTGCAGGTTGGCGGAGTCAACTGGTATCGAGGAGTCGCAAAGCATAAACCTTTGCTGGGTGATGCCATTTCTCCGATTACTCCCCCGGTAATTCATCGAGCCTTACAACTCACCCGCCATTGTTTCCTGCTCTGGTTAGCAGGAGCGTTTTTGTGGATGAGTGGATGATCCCCCTCTTCCCCCTCTCCCCCCTTCCCATCCCCCATCCCCCATCCCCCATCCCCCATCCCCCATCCCCCATCCCCCCTTCCCATCCCCCATCCCCCATCCCCCATCCCCCATCCCCCATCCCCCATCCCCCTGCGAGAGTGGTAAGTTTGAAGAACTGAATGACTCTGGAACGGTTCATGGATTTAGCGGGTAGGAATAAGCCGGTAGTCAATGGCGCGATCGCTGTCCAGTTCGATCATGTAGGATTTTCAGTTGATGGACGTAGCCTGCTGTCCGGGTTAAACTTTGCCATTGCCACCGGAGATTTTTTGGTACTCCTGGGACGCAGCGGCTCTGGCAAAACCACAACCATGAGGCTAATCAACCACCTGAATCTGCCAACCAGTGGCGAAGTCCAGGTTCAAGGCAAAGCAACCACTGATTGGGATCCGATTCAATTGAGGCGGCAGATTGGTTATGTTATCCAGGAAGTAGGATTGTTCCCTCACTTCACAGTTGAGCGTAATGTCGGGCTGGTACCTGCCCTGCAAGGATGGAAGCCCCTTCAAATCAAGTCTAGAGTCCATGAATTGCTTCATTTAGTTGGGTTAGATCCAGCCCAATTTGCCGATCGCTACCCCCACCAGCTTTCCGGTGGACAGCGGCAGCGGGTTGGTGTTGCCCGTGCCCTGGCAGCCGATCCACCAATTTTGCTCATGGATGAACCCTTTGGCGCACTGGATCCCATTACCCGTCTCGACTTGCAACAGGAATTCAAACGCTTACAACAGGAGTTGGGCAAAACCGTTGTTTTAGTCACCCACGATATCCAGGAAGCATTTGTACTGGCATCTCGAATTGGTTTAATGTGCGCAGGCGAACTGGTATTTTTAGGCTCTCCAAAAGAATTTTTGAACGCAGTTCACCCAGAAGCCCAAACTTTTCTCCGAACCTTACAAACCATAAAACTGACCACTGACTCCTGATTAACAACCATCAACTAACGCGATGTGCAACTAATGTGCCCTCATCCCAACCCTTCTCCCCAAGGAGAAGGGCTTTCGGACATTTCTGGTTCCCTCGCCCTTCGGGAGAGGGCTAGGGTGAGGGTAGTCTTTGCAGGCGTTCTATAAAAGTCGCACATCGCGTAACTAACAACGAACAACTCCCTCCCCATTCCCCTCTTGCTTCAAGGATTGACCTCCTGAACAGTCCAATTTTCTTCCTCATACTGGTAAATCCAACGGTTTTGAGGGTTACCTCTCAACTCCAGGTGATCAACCTGCTCCGGCTCCAGGAGCAACAGGCAAAAGTGAGGCAAGGGAGCCGTCGCTTCGGGGGGAGACACGTCAAACGCTGCATCACTGACTCTGGGTTTTCCAGGGTCTGCCCAGGCAAACTGGCTACGGGCGGCTTCTGAAAGTTCTTGCCAGGAAATCTGCCGCGCTGTTTGCAGCGAAAAGTCAGTATGCTCTTCATTCACCAGGGTGAGATTCCCCCCCAAACGGAACTGTTCACGGGTCTTAGTGAAATACCAGCAAGCTTCTCCCCAGGCACATTCCCTGATTTGGTCTACTTTTTCGCTGCGGGCATCGGTGACAAACCTTAACTGATTGGTGCCCTCTAAAAAGCCACGAAAAACAACCGTGCGATTGGCAGGGCGGTCTCCTGCCCTTACCGTTGCCAGTTGTAAGTAGCGACTGTGGGCAAGGGAACGGTTGCGGTGCAGGGCACGGGCAAGGGGCGATCGCCAGGGAGCAAGCATTTGAAGGCTAAAGGGTGAAGATGAAAACGTAAAGAAACTTTATACTTCATCCTTTATACTTCATCCTTTAGCCTTCCTCCCCACTCCTTTGACTCACTCCTCCATCCAGAGTGGTACATAGCCCCGCGCATCTCTTAAGCCATCGTCAAATTGTTGATAGTCAGGTTCATAGCTATCCACCAGTGCCCAAAATCGCGACGAGTGGTTGAGATGAATGGTATGACACAGCTCATGGATGAACACGTACCGTACCAGTGGATGGGGTAGAAATAAAAGTTTACAGTTCAGGCTAATGGTCTTGGTCGAAGAGCAGCTTCCCCAGCGAGTTTTTTGTTTTCGGATCAGAGCTTTCCCAAAGGGAAGATCCAGTTCTTGACTAATGGAGCGTAGCCAGGGAAACAAGTGAAGCTGAGCTTTGCGGCTTACCCATCGTTGCAGTGCGACTTTGCAGGTTTCTTGATCGCTGATGTTGCCAAATAGGAGCAGGTTAGAATTGGGTTGTTCCACCACTCTAATACCGGGAATTTGGGTCGTGTGGTACTCAACCTGCCAGGTCTCGGCGATCGCTCTTAAATCAATCTGCTCTGGCAGCGCGTTTGTAGTGTCCAGCCCAGCCAGCACTTGCCGGTCTTCCATCCGCCGGGTGACCCGTTCAATCCAACGCTGCTTACGTTGAACAATCGCCGGAATGTGTTTTTGGTCAAAGCCCTGGGGAACAATAACTTCTAGATTGCCTGAAACCGAAATTTTCAGTGAAACATGCTTTGCCTTGCGGCTTTCTCGAACCGTATATCTGGGTAGCATTACCGAATCGTTCAACTTGCTTTGACATTACCAGGACTTACCCTGGTCAGAGGTAATTGGGTAAGAGGAAAGGGTGAGTTTAATCCATGCCCATTACCTGACCTTCAAGACCTTTGTGCATAAGTCCTGCATTCCCCTATTAATGCACAGACCGCTGGCATCGGGTCTCATTTTTTGGGCTGATCTCACCCAAATTTTCCGCCAAATATCCCGTTTGAAAGCCAACTTCTAAAAGATGTCCCTTCAGAACAGGAATTATTGAGCAAGACCCACTAGACTGATTAACGGAAATTTACTAAAAGCATCACCGCTCACCATGAGTTCTTACTCAGCCGCCCATTTGTCCCTGATTCAAAACGTGACTCTGCGTCCGGCGATCGCGGCTGATGTCGATTGGGCAGTTCCCCTCCTACTGGCAACAGGACCAGCCCTGTTTAGCTATGTGTTTGCCTCTGCCCCGGACCAGACAGCCCCCATCCTTCAGAAAGCTTTCACTCGTCCACAGCACGCTTTTAGCTACGAGCACACCCAGGTAGTTGAGGTGCAGAATCAGCCCGCTGGACTGATAGTGAGCTATCCCGGCTTTATCAAACGACAGGCAGACGAAAAAGTACAGCAGGTGATGGCAGGCATTCTACCGTTACGTAAGTTACCTAAAATTTTGGTCAATCTCGCAGACCTGACCCGGATTAAGCAGGATGTTGCCCCTCACGAGTACTACATCTTGGGGCTGAGCATTTTGCCAGAGTTCCGTAATCAGGGTTTAGGCAGTTATTTGCTGAATCAAGCCGAGAAACAATCCCACGCCTATGACTGCTCTAGCCTTTGTCTGGATGTCACATACATCAATACCTCGGCTAGAGCTTTGTTTGAGCGAGTCGGCTATCGCGTAACGTGCAGTAAAACAACTTCCAGGTTTGAACAAATCACCCGGTCTGGTGGAATTCATCGCATGACCAAAACCTTAATCTAGAGTGAAACCCTGATTGACTAGCGAATCTTTTCACCCTGACAGTTGAACCGCTGCTACAACTACAAGACCCATCTTCGCGGATGACCAAAATGGCTGTGGAGTCTGCGAATACAGGCTTTGCTTGTGTAGGCATGGTTTCAACCGCCAGCCCCATCCAAAAAGTCTGAATCATCAGGGCGCGGCAATCACGCAGACAGTTTTTGAGTAGGCTTTGAGCCAATATCAAATCACCTATCCCCTGAGTTGCACGTAGCGAATTCGCAAGACTTTGGAATTGGTTTTGTTTTTTCCACTTTGTAGTTTGATATAAATTCTTAGCCTCCAGATTCAACCAATGACCAAAACTCGTTGAAATCCAGCATTCAATTCTGAGAAAATATATGGATATTCCTAAGAAAAGTTAAGTATCCTTCGGCAATGGCTTTGTATCCAATTGTAGAGAAGTTATACAGTAGAACTTTTGATCGACTCGTAAGGCTGAATCTCTCTCCTGCCTGGACTTTGAGTCAATATGTCTAGACAGGTAAGAAGGACTAATTAACTTAAAAACCAAACTTCTTACCCAAAATCAAGTAAACAATTCACATTGACTGTAAATTTATTCAACAAAGCCTCATCTTTTGGGGTGGTTTCCCTATACTTAATGGAACCAACCCCGATCCCGACTTTGGGGATCGCTAGAAAGCATTCTGAATTAAACACCATTACTGACTAGTTCCCCCCAGGAGGCAGAGGCATGGCATTATCTCAAAGCCAGAGCTTTAGAAAGTTCTATTATCTATTAATGCTCCGGAGTTTCCTTATTTGGGCATTTACACTAGCAGTTTGCTTGCTAGTGATTGGTTTTCCCCTCGTGATTTTGATGGTTACGATTGGTTCGTTGTTGGCGGTTGTTTTGCAATCTGTTTTGCCCGTCAGTGCCGTTCTAGTTGTTGCAGCAAGTATTCTTAGCATCAATCTTTTGGCGGTGATGGTAGGGGCAGCGGCTCTCACATTGAAGGGTGTGCATCCTCAAGAAGTGAGCTGGCTACGGTGGCTACATGGTGAGGAAGACCCTCGTCATACTTCGGTATACGCTTCCTGCCCATTAACCTGTGAGATGAAACGTTAAAAACACGTTAACCCCTTAACTCACCCGGCAAAAGCCGGGTTTTTTCTTTTTGGAAGCTAAGCTTTCAGGTTGACGGAGTTCTTCCAAAGGATATAGCCTGTCTGAGGAGTTTCACTATCGCCATCACCTTCTCAGATTATTTTGGAACCGAACTTCCATGCCACACCAACCCGTCCTTATCAATATCATTTTGGGAACCCGTCCAGAGGCAATTAAACTGGCTCCTGTGATTCAAAAGTTCAAATCCTGCGCCGATTTTGAGACCCAGGTGATTTTGACTGGTCAGCATCGGGAGATGGTGGACCAGGTGATGCAACTGTTTGACCTGG
This sequence comes from Kovacikia sp. CALU 1929, assembly GCF_056784235.1. NCBI lineage: Bacteria > Bacillati > Cyanobacteriota > Cyanophyceae > Leptolyngbyales > Leptolyngbyaceae > Kovacikia > Kovacikia sp. CALU 1929. Next base: position 163,169 of record NZ_JBXBCF010000108.1, on the reverse strand, counting down.
AAGCCGATCGCGACCTGGCAATCATGCAGCCTAACCAAACTCTGACCGATATCACCTGCTGGAGTTTACGCGGTCTGGAAGATCTGTTTCAGCAACTTCACCCCCAAATGGTAATTGTCCAGGGAGACACCACCACTGCCTTTGCCGCAACCCTGGCTGCCTTCTACCATAAAATTCCGGTTGGGCATGTTGAGGCTGGATTGCGTACCAACGATATCTATAATCCCTATCCCGAAGAAGCAAACCGGCGGCTCATCTCCCAACTTACCCAGCTACACTTCGCTCCTACTTCGCTGGCAGTCGAGCACTTGCAGCGATCAGGGGTATTGGGTGAAATCCACCAAACCGGAAACACTGTGATTGATGCTCTGTTAGCCGTTGCCAAGCGCCAGCCAGGCTGTCCTATTCCTGGACTGGACTGGAACCAGTACCGTGTCATTCTGGCTACGGTGCATCGCCGGGAAAACTGGGGACAACCACTCAAGGATATTGCCATGGGCTTTTTGCAAGTCCTGGAAAAGTTTCCTGACACTGCTTTGCTGTTACCTCTCCATCGCAACCCTACCGTGCGTGAGCCTTTAACCGCACTTTTGGGTGAACATCCGAGGGTCTTTTTAACAGAACCCCTGGACTATACTGCTCTGGTCGGTGCCATTCAACGGTGCTACTTGCTACTGACCGATTCCGGTGGCTTACAGGAAGAAGCCCCCAGTCTGGGAAAACCCGTCCTGGTACTGCGAGAAACAACCGAGCGTCCAGAAGCTGTCACAGCGGGCACCGCTAAATTGGTAGGAACAAGCCCGGAGCGCCTTGCCGCTGAAGCGATAGAGCTACTGAGTAATCCAGGCACCTATCAGGAAATGGCAAACGCAGTTAATCCGTTCGGTGATGGACGGGCGAGCGATCGCATTCTGCAAATTGTGAAAACCTACTTCCAGGGCTAATTCCCATCTTCAGGTAAATCGGGTTTCTCACGATTTACCTGATCTAATAACTCCTGCTTCGATTTTTTGAGTTGTTGCCACAGATCCTTAATTTGCTTGTAAGCATCTTTAGAAGAAATCTTACCGCCAGTTTCTAATCCACAAATGAGTACAACTCGTTGGGCAAACTCTTGCAGGTTTGAATTGAACGCTAGATGCTCCGGAGTAAACTCACCCCGATAGCGGCTAGTCGGGTAAAAAAACTTTTCTTTTTCTCTGCTGATATCTTGACTATCTGTCACAGAAGATAACCCCCATAGAGGAACCCTACTATTGGCTAAAGACTGAAGGGCAAACCTTCTATCCAGCCTTATTAATCTTAATACTTCAGCAAAGATTCAACTAGCCATTGAATCAGGACTGGTTAATGAGGACTGGGTGCAGAGTAGTGACTTAAAACCTCCTGTCCCCAGCGAACCAGTTGCTCTGGTCCTTCCATCATCAAAAGGTAGCGTCCCTGGTCGAGATGATGACGATAAATGCTGGCTGTGCTGCCCTCACCCAAGAAGCCAAACAATGCCCCCAGTAATGCGCCACACACTCCACTCAACAGGGCAACTAAAGGCACGAGCGCTAACAGGCTCACCTCCACCCTACCGATGAACGTAATTACCAAGCTAACAGCAGAACCGACAATTGCTGAAACCAGCGCGTAAATCAGCGCTTTACGAACAGCAATCTGGCTTGGCTGCATCAGCCCTACCCGTTCAGGGCTACTGTAGCCAGTTCCCACGATCGCCAGATGCTCTGGTGAAATACCGTGGTAATGAAGCAAGCGATATGCCTGAAAAGCAGCAGCTTCGTTAGGCAGAACAACAACGGCAAGATGGGTTGATCTCCGTTTCAGAGCGCTTCTGCGAAAAAATCGTGCGATAGTCACGAATGGAGTCCGGTGTGAGAAGAGGGGTATGAAAGGAATGCTGTTTGAATTCTAACCTTAGTTTCCAACGGACAGAGCCAATCCTTTAGTGCAACTTAATCAATTCTTATGACTTTGAGGCGCAAGAAAAAGTTTGAGGGGGGAGTTTTGAGTTTTGATACCGATTTAAACGGACTTGTGGGCACATCAAAGTTTAGGAGAGGCTTGGCAGTGCCAAGCCCGTACCGGGATCTGCTGTGGTTTCAATTCAAATTAGTATGAGCTAAGAACTTTGAGTTTTGAGTTGAGGGATTTGTCAAATTTTTGTGTCAAGCCTGAGAGGATGGTTTAACAGCCTATCCCCCTGTCGACTTGGCGACTATTCGCGAAGCGTTCCCGCAGGGTAGTCGCGGCTATACGGACACTAGCGAAGCCCATACTCGCAGGGTTATAACCTGTCGATGCAGGTGACGGAAATCCCTCATTTGCCTAAGTCCCCGTAGGCGGATCTTGTTTGCGTAGGCGCGGTTTTAACCGCCGGACTCTGTTCAAACACCCTATAAAAAGGGAGTCAAGGGAATCAAGGGTGCAAGGATTTGGGGCAATGTTTTTAAGCCTACCCAGTTTAACGTTGCTCATTTCTCCGCGCTTCACTCTCTACTCCTTCTCTTCTCTATTCATTGGGAAGTCAATCCGATATCGTAGAGTTAGAAGATTCATATTTATTTTTGACCTATGCCTCCACGTTGGCCCCGTAAACCTGATCGTAAAGACTCTGCTTACCGTCGTTTAGATGACCGGATGAATTTTGCCTTGCATGTAGCGCTATTTGCACTGGTCAACTCTGGACTCTGGTTCTTCCGGATTCTGGGAGACGCGACTGAATTTGGTGCTCCAGATCGGTTGCTATGGACACCATTGGTAACAGTGGGATGGGGATCGATTTTGGTTGCCCACGCTGTTTTCATCTTTGCGATCGCTAAGTATGAAGACACCCTATCGACTTCTACTCCGAACTCAGGCACAGGTTTTCAACCCAAAATTGAGAAAAAACCTCCCAAAGCGAAACGTTAAATTAGACGAATACTCCCTCTGTCTTAAACTTCTTTGTTCTGATCAAATTTAAGGATGGTTCTGATGGCAAACATTAGCGCGGCTGAAGCGATCGAATCCCTTGCCGCTGAGATTGGAGAAAACATTTATATTGATGTGGCAAAATGGCATCTTTATCTTTCAGATGCTCACTTGCATACCACTCTGGCAGAGCGCCTTTACCCCATGCTGACCTCTCGCTCATTAGATGAGGATGCCGTTCTCAATACCCTACAAAATATTTCCGTCAAGTTGGGTGGGGGCAAGCGCGAGGTGTCACTGGCAGATCTGCTCCCAGTCCAGTGCCAGGTAAACCTGATGGACATTCTCGAAGAGTTTCAACGCAAGATTTAGAGTCTAACAATATTTCAGCATCCCCGAATTTCTTTAATTCAAAACTCAAAATTCTCAACATCTGCCATCCACCATTCCGAAGCAAATCTTGGGTTAAGATCTGGTTAAGAAACGCGAATACCTGCGTTAAGGCTTGAGTTTCCTGAATAGGGAGATTAGAAGCCTCTGATACTTTGGGCTTTTAAAGGGCTAAAGTTTAGTGGCAGAAAATTAAGCGTTTCAGCAACCCAGGAGTTTAGCTGATGAAAATAGGCGACGTTGTGCGCCTCAAGCAACCGTTTAGCCCCCAACTGAATAATCCCAAAGAATACTACTTTGGGATTATTACTGGTCTGGCTCAGGATCGGAGCGAGGGGACAGAACAGCTCACGGGATTAGAACCCAATGAAATTTTGGTTCATCTATACGATCCTGATATGTCCACCGTCTTTACTGATGAGATGGGAGTTGAAGCGATTTTTTCATTCCACCTGAGTGAAGTAATCGTAGAATAATTTTTTCCATACTCAGCAAGGTCAACCCCTCGTTTAAGGGTGGTGCTGAATAGCCGTATGAATTGGAACGAAGTTTCAATTCATACGGCTCTCAATTCATACCCAAATTCAGCAACGCCCGGTTAATTTTGTCTGAAAAAGCGTTGACGCAGGCGATTAACGAGCAAATCTACTTCTGGCAATCGTAGTTGGGTTACAAATAGGGCAAATACAATAAGCCCCATAGACCCAGAAATGAGCAGTTGTGCCAGTTGAATCAGTAAGCCTTCAGTGCCCAACATTTGTTGGGTTGCCCAGAGCGTCCCCCAACAGACAAGCCCGGCGATCGCGCTTCCTGCAACCAAACCCAGTCCAGGAACGCCCCACTCCCGCAGTGGTAGCCCATTCAATCGACGGTTCAAAATCCATAACATAGCGACCATCGAGACCAGGTTAACGCCAACGGTTGCCAGCACCAAACCTGGGGCACCGAACGGTCTGACCAGCAGAAAATCCAGCAATGCATTTAGAAAAATATTTGCAATGCTGATGCGAAATGGAGTGTCGGCATCTCCCAACCCGTAAAACACACGCACCAGCACATCCCGCCCCAGGTAAACAAACATACCAATCGAATAAGCAACCAGTACTGATGCCGTCAGGTAAGAGTCCTCGACCGTGAAAGCATAGCGCTCATAGACAACCCGTGAAATCGGCAGTGCCAGAGCAATCATAAACGCACTTAATGGCAGCATCGTTATAGCTGTCATCATTAAGCCCTGGCGGATGCGCAGCTTCAGTTCGTCCCAATTCTCCGGTGCTGCTAACCGGGCAAAAATGGGCATCAAAGGCACCAGAATCACGTTGGACAGAATGCCCAACGGGGTTTGTACCAGCAATCCGGCATAGCTCATAGCAGATACCGCTGCGGCTGGATTGGGAATGAAAGAGGCAAAAAACAAGTCTGTCCAGACGTTGATTTGCATCATGCCCGATGAGAAGGTGGCAGGTCCCATAATTCGGATGACTTCCTGCACTTCCGGTTGACGAAAGTTAAACCGTGGGCGCAGACTGCCCAACCGAGCCTTCCACTGCACTGGAAGCTGCACTAACCATTGCAATACGGCTCCGCCCAGGGTTGTCCAGGCAAGCACGGCACCTCCCAACAGGGCATACTGAGGCAAGGTGATCTGACTACCCAGGGACAGGGCCAATCCGCCAAGTCCAATCAGAACAGTGACGCTGGAAAACAGGGGGCTAATGGATGGTAGCCAGTACTGATCTGCTGCATTCAGGGTGCCAAAGCCGATGCCAATCAGCCCTGCCAGTACTGCCATGGGAGCCATGATCTTAAACTGCTGGATCGCAATCTCGCGGGTCTGGCGGGTTAGCTCGATCGCGGCTGGCTCTAGCCCCAACTCTTTAGTCTGCTCTGGAGTCAGAAACAACCCAGGAGCCACCAGATGCATCAGAGGTTCTGCAAAAATGATTAAACCAACGGTGACTAGCAGCAAAATGCAGATAACCAGAGTAGTGATGCTCTCGACAATCGGAGCGACTTCTTCCCGCTTTTTCTTTGCCAGGACACTCACGATCGCACTATGAAACGGACCATTGATCCCACCCAGCAAAATCAACAGAAAGCCCGGAATCACATAGGCAAAGTTGAATGCCCCAAAGGCAGGACCGGAACCAAAGGCAGCCGCGATCGCCTGTTGCCGCACCAGCCCAAAGATTTTGCTAATCAATGTGGCAACTGCCACAATTCCAGCAATTCCCATTAGAGAACGGGAAGGTTTGTTCGATTCAGTCACGCGCAGGACAAGAGATTAAGGAACCTTCTTATTTAACCGTGAATTGGCAGGTGGGCGCAGTGGAGTGGAGGGGGCGCGAGGGCGAGGCGACCGGGGATAGGATCACTATGCCGCCTCTAAAGGAGCCATGGTCAACCCCTGCATGCCAAGCTGCATATGATAAAGCTCTGCCTGCTCCTGAGGACCCACCCAAACGATTGCCTGCCCCTCAAAGTGGATCTGGTTGGTCAGTTCCCAGGCGCGATCGGGGGTCATCCCTGGAACATAGGTGACCAGACATTTGGCAACATGCTCAAACGTGTTGAAGTCGTCATTGAGCACAATCACCTTGTAATTGGGATAGCGTTGCGTCGTCACTTGACTGGACTTTTCTGGCGCTACGGTTGGGGCGGCAGAGATTGCATGGGAAACCACAGGAAATGTCCTAGTCATAAGCGATTACCGGAAACACTGATAGTAGGAAAATAGCTTAACTTTGTATCTCATCCTAGCCAATTTGCTGTTTTTTTTCCTGGCTCATTCGTCAATCTGGGCTGGCATCATTGTCTGGGCTAAAAAACGCTCTGTGTAATAAAGCACAAGTTGATTGCTGACCCCAGTAAAAACTGCATCAAAAGCGTGCTCTGCCCACGGGATGTTGAGCCAAACCGCCGTGTTGTTGGTTTGCTGCAAATGATCGTAGAGCCTTTTGCCAAACTTTGGCAGCACGAGATGGTCCCGTTCGCCATACACCAGCAGTGTCGGTGGTAACGATGCCGCCACGTAGGTCATGGGTGATGCCTGCCGATACAAATCAGGCAATTCATCTGGAGTGCCTCCCAGAAATGACCGGAGAACAGCACGGGTATCAATGGGATCGGGAATAGGAGGGTCTTTATAGCCAGCAATCAGATCAACTGGTCCGTAGTAATTCACCACTGCCTGAATTGGCAAAGCTTCCCGTTGATAGGCTACCAGCATTGCCAGATGTGCCCCCGCCGAGCGTCCCATCAACGCCATGCGGGTAATATCAATCTCCCATTCATGCGCATGGTCTTGAATATAGGCGATCGCGGTTTTCACATCCTCCACCTGTGCCGGAAAGCGGTATTGGGGAGCATGGCGGTAGTCAACTGCCACAACTACATAGCCCTGGCCTGCCATGTATTGGCTGAACAACTCGTCATTATCGGGACTGCCCTCTTTCCAGGCTCCGCCGTAAATCACCACAATGACCGGATACTTTCCCCTCGTCAATGGCTGGTAAACATTCAGCTTCAACGCAACTCCATCCGGACTGGCAAACCCAACTCCCTTAAAAGTGCGGACTTCTCTAACGGGGATTCCCTGCCAAATATCTCCCAGAACAAACGGCCGGGGGCGCATCTTGGACTGCATCTCGGCAGGAATTCTGTCCAAATAGTGAGTTCCGAAAGCTCTCTGCATTTCGGTGGCAAAACGGACATTTGTAGACGGTAGCTGAATCAAAGGTAGGCTACTGAAAATTAAGCCCATCAGGCTCAAAATCAACGCAATGCTATATAACCCGCTTTTAGAAAGTCCCAGTATTGCCAGCAGAAGGGCGATCGCATTCACCGCCACCAACCACGGGCTAATTTCCGGTGCGCCCACTCCCAGCGGTAATAGAGACAGCGTCGGAGCCGGAACCACGATCCACAGGCTAAGAAAAAGTCCGACCAGGCTCAAAAGAAAGGGAATAAATAGGGAAGTGGCAACCCCAATCAGCAGGACAATCTTTCGTTTGGCTGGAGGTTTTCGCCGATTGTTAGGGGGTTGAGAGTGGAAAGTCATCGGGTAAAACCGGAATTTTACAGCAGAAAATAGGGTGTTGCTGAATAGCAGTATGAAATGGAATGAAGTTTCAATTCATACAACCTTTAATTCATACCCAAAATCAGCAACGCCACATGGATAAGGTTTAAAAAGGACAATTTGCAAGCTGGTACAAAGATTGCAGTAACCATAAAGATTTATCAACTAGTTTAATTAGAGTAGGTTCGCACCTACCGATTGATGAAATCTTGAGGATTTGCTGATTTTGCTTCCAAAAAAAGGGGACTCTACCACCCAATGTTCATCTTTTTTGGAGGAATCAATAATGACAACCTCAACCATAGTGAAAAAGCTATCGGTTGCTATAACTGGTGCAGCCTGTATTGTACTGGGGACCGCTAATCTGGAAGCCGCACCGGCTCAAGCGGCGATCTTGTCTGCTCCCCTGAGCATCAATATCGACTTAGGGTCAGGATCTGTTAGCAGTACTGCTGGCTCAGTGACTTTCGACGATAGCTTCCTGACAGGTGCAGGGCTTGAATTCTTAACAACTGGAAGCGGATTGCAGAGCTTAAATCTCACCCTTCTGGGGAATGATTACACGGCAGCTTCCGATCCCCGTCCAGCCAGCTTCTTTCCCCGGCTTGTGTTTAACAGCGGGACATTGCTGGGCGTTAACTTCCAGTTCCAAGAGCTGACTACTGGTACCCTTGTCCAGTTAGACGATCTAACCGAGCAGGTATTCACCGCAACTTCTGGTCCGATTGGGACTTACGTGACAGGTGCCCCCACCGCCATCCCAACTCCGGCACTACTGCCAGGACTTATTGGATTGGGCATCAGCATCACCACACTCCGTAAGCGGCAGGCTGAAAAAGCTTAGTAAGCTTAACCCAATCTCCAGGGTGTTTCTCGACGTTTAGGGTGTTTCTCCTTTGCATTCCTGGCTCACCCCAGGAATACGGCAGGTGTAATTTAACGACATTCCGCACCAACGTGGTTGTTGGTGCTTTTTTATGCCCTAAACCATTAGCGTTGCAAATACCCATCGGCTACCATCTACCAGATAGAAGCCGCCGATCAGCAGCAGCAGCACACTGGCAAAACGCACAATCGTTTCTGAATGGGTCAGCAGGCTACGGGTTTGTTTTGCCAATCCTGCAAATAGGCTGGCGAAAAAGATAATCGCGGTATATCCGATCGCATAGCTCACCATTGTCAATACACTCAGCGCTTGAGAGCCAGTCGCCGCCCCAGCAGCCAAAACCGCAAACATGACTGGGCTGGTACAGGGAGAACTAACCAACGCAAAGGTTAACCCCACGCCATAGGGTCCTGCAAATAATGCCCGCACTCGACCCATTAGCCAAAATGGAGTTCTTTGGGATTGGGAGTCTGCTTGATTACCGACACTAACGAACTTTTGACGGGGCAAAGGCAACTTGATGAGTCCCGCAAGACTCAAACCCATGACCAAAATGATGACTCCCACCAGAATGTGAAAATAGCCTCTAAATCGAATGAGGACGATCGCCGCCAGGGAAGAAAACAAACCAAACAGGCTGAGAATGGTGATCACCCCCAGAACAAAAGCCCCCGCCTTAAAAAAGGCATCTCGACGGGATGTAATTTCGCGGGTGCCAATGTAGGTCAGGTTGATTGGTAAAAGGGACAGAATGCAGGGGGAAATGCTGGCAACTAACCCTCCGGCAAAGGATAAAACCAGCAACAGGGGTAGGTTATTGGTATTCTGTTGCTGAAACCACTGGCGGTAATTACTACCAAGAGTCGTCACAAAATAATCAAATGTCCGCAGCGCCCCCATCTGGTTGACCTGTTCTACAACCGCCACCAATAGCGCTACCCCAATACCCAGCAGTAGGAGCAGAAACAGCTTTGTCCACCGGGAAGCCGCCACACTCATCTTTACCCCCCAAAATTACGAGGACCTTGATATTCCGAAATATTTGCAAGCTCCTGTAAAGGATACCCGCCCGGCGAAAACAAGCGACCATTAATTTCCCAGGTAGGGTAGGCAGCAATATTTGCCTGGTTGCATCGGTTGACTTGAGGATTGGCACCCTTCGGATCACACTCAACATAGGTAATCTGGCTGAAAGCCGCTTCGCCAAACTGCTCTCGCTGCCAGTTGCAGACGGAGCACCAGTAGGTGCCATACATTTTTGCGCCTGCCTGTCTCAGGTGCATTGCCAGCGCCATTTTGGGATTGCTGGCTACGGAAACCGCACCCGGTGGAGGGCTGGAGGCAGGGGTGATGGCGGCTGGAGGCGGTTTGAGGTCTTCCATCCGGGCTTGGGCGAAGCGAACATTTGGCTGATTGCCCTGTTGCTGGAAGAGTTGGGCAGCCCGGTCAAAATCTGCGATCGCTTCTTTGCGTTTACCCATTGCGGCATACTCATCTGCCCGATTGAGATATGCCTCGGCAAAATTGGCATCCAGCTTAATTGCCTGATTATAGTTCTGGAAGGCTGCCTGTCTCTGACGCAATCCTGAATGGGCAATTCCTCGACCCAGATAAGCTTCTGCCAAGTTTGTGTCAGCTTGAATTGCCTGGTTAAAGGTCGCCAGCGCCTTACTATAGTCTCCTTTAGCTAGCTGATTGACCGCTTGATTGTTCAAGGCGACGGCTTGCGGGTTAGCCTTTCTGATAGCTTTTACACGAACTTCTGGACTGGCTACTGCGGATGGACTGGCTTCTACTGGAGACGAAACTTGCGGTTGAGGGCTTTGAGGTGTATCCGTCTGCGATACTTCCCCTGGGGTGGAACAGCCCGCGATCACTGCCATTAGACAGATTGCGCCTAGCTTGGGCAAAGGTTTTTTCAGGTACATCATAGGGATTTTAGTACATATTTAGTACACAATTACTGTTTTAACCGATAAATTTCCCACATTTTTTCATAGGCATTCTCCATTTCACGGGTAAACGCCCTGGCATTCCACAAGGGAGAGCTACGCCGTGACTGCCATAGTTTCCAGGTAATTTGTTTACGTAGTTCGGCATCCTGCCCCAAGCGCACGCCCCACTCCACATATTCTTCGTGGGTCCAGGCAATGCCCTCCGTGATGCCTGCGTTCTTCATCATCGTGTAGCTGTTACGGCTGGAAAAATGTTCACCTACCCGTGTCACCATTGGAATTCCCATCCACAAGGTTTCGAGCGTGGTGGTGGCTCCGTTGTAAGGGTAGGTGTCTAGCACAATATCCGCGATTCCCAGGTTTGCCCGGTGAGTTTGCTCCTCTGCCACGTCGCCCAAAAACCTTAAGCGTGATTGTTCTACACCGATCTCGTTGGCTACTTGGAGAAAGGATTGCTGGACTGAGCCTTCGTCATTGATTCCCTTAATCAAGAAATAGCTGTTGGGAACCGCTTTGATAATTTCCAGTTGCGATCGCACCGTATCGGGATGCCGCTTATAAGCACTCTGCCCACTCCAGTAAATTACAGCGTCCTCCGGAATGCCTAGCTGTTCGCGTCGTAGATTTGGAATTCCAACCTCAAATCCATCTACTGCAATATAAGTTTGGGGCAAGCGCCAAATTTTTTCGGCATAGTGGTCTTCGGCATAGTCTGGCAGCACATAGGGATCGGCAATATAGTAGTCCACGGCTGGAATACCAGAGGCATCCCAACCCAGCCAGGTGACCTGGACGGGGGCAGGTTTCAACATCATGACTTCGCAGACAATATCGGCAGTAATACTGTCTAGATCTACCAGGATGTCAATTTCATCCTCGAAGATACGATTAGCAATCTCCTGGCTATCCCGCCCCAAAATCCTGGCATGGTGGACATGCTGCATAAACCACTGTTGCAGAGTATCCCGCACCGGCTCCTGGGAGTTCCAGAAGTAGCCATAGAGGTGAAACTGCTGCCGGTCATGATGTTCAAACAGCCAGCGACTTAACCAGCCAACGGAGTGCCGCCTCATGCAGTGAGACACATAGCCAATCCGGAGGGGACGGGTTCTATCCCGCTGAGTTGGTCTTGTGGCAAACCCCTGCTGATAGCGATCGACCAGGTTATGAGAGTAGGACTGCACACTGGATTGGCACACCTCCATCAGTCGGTTCTGGTTCAGGCGATTTTTGACCAGGGAGTCCCGGATATATGGCTGGCAGAAGGTCGAGGTTGTCAGTTGCAAGATCGTATTGGGATCGAGCGCATCAGGGTGGGTATGGATCAGGTCTTCAATCAGGGTGTCCTGGTGTTCAAAAATTGGGAAAATACGATCCCAGTACCCCCCTGCCCGCAGCAGCGATCGCAGCATGACAAACGCTCCAAAAACCTGGTCAGGTATCGCCCGTGCCAGTGTGCAGTACTGTCTTGCTGTTTCAATTCCTTCCGAGTGCTGGTTTGCATTCTGGTAAAGGTGTGCCAGATGTCCCAAAATTGCCAGATCATCCGGCAACACTTCCAGGCAAAGTTTCATGTAGCGAATCGCAAGTAGAGGGTTGCCCAAGTTATTGCCGATCTCGATCGCCTGATGCATTAACACCAGCACAAACTCCAACGGATCAGAGCTAACCTTCAAGCAAGCCGCTGCAAAGTCAAATGTAATGGCTTCAAAGGGAGCAATGGTTAAAAGGCGTTTGAGCAGCTTGAGCAGGACTGCTGAATCAACAATTTCCTTCGCCGATTCTGACTCAAGCAGGGCAACCACACCCAGGTCAACCATGCCCTCAACGGTAAACCGATCTAATTCGATCAGCAGATCAACCAGATGCAGAAGATTCGTCAGGTCTTCCGGGGCAATTTCTCGCATATGTTGGCGAATGCCACAGGCAACTGAATAATCACCGGCGGACTCGCGCCGCGCCGCCTCAGCCGATAAAACCAGGATTAGCTCTATCGTCCACTGCTGCACCTGGACGGTGTCACCGTCTACCATTGCCAGCATCCAGACTGTTTGAGCCTCGGCTTCCTGCTCTTGCAGCAGCATTGTCAAACCTAAATTCCAGTAATGCTCCCTAACTTCTGGTTCAACCTCAATCAACCCCTGGTAGAGGTCTGCTGCCTGAGCATAATTTTTTGCCTTCAGCCCTGCGGCTGCCTGCCGTTGCCGCTCTTCTACATCAACAGGAACCATCTCAGCCATCATCGTTTTTAGAAAATCTAACTCTACTGGATACAGTTCCCAAATGGCATCAAATTCTTGCTATGGGTGGTTAGGTAATGGCTGTGAAGGGAGTTTCAAAAAAATTTGTCGGTCAACCAGGTTCAGCCAGGAGCGATCGCAGAATGACCTGAATAGGGCAATTCACCCTGCAAAGAGCTATTTCGCAGTGAATGGAAACTAGATACAAATTCAAAAGATCACACAGAGCGCTAGTGTTTTGTCAGGAAATTTTGACGGATTGCAGACCCTCAAAATTCAACCCTGATTAACTTCCTGGGTGTTCCCTAACCGTTAAATTATACTTAACCAGTACTAGCGGCGTATGCCATAAAGATTGGCACCTCTCAGATTGGCACCGGATAAATCAGCCCCTCGGAGATCGGCATATCTTAAATCTGCATTCCTGAGGTCGGCACCTCTTAGATTCGCGCCTCGCAAATCAGCACCACTTAAGTCACAGTTAGGACAGGCGTTGGTATTGAGTAACCGTCTAACATGGTCTGGATTTGCCGCCGCGACAGAACTACCCAGCACAAAGGTAGCGATTAATGCAGTAGTCCCTAGAATGTTTAGCTTCATCTTTACTTAACTCCTTGAGCGAAATACACTCCCATGCTTATGCCTATAGTTCAACTTCAATCTAGCCTTAAGTTGAAGAATTTCACCCAATCCATTCACAATACGGTTCCTTGTCTGAGAACCTTTTTAATTATCCTTTGATAGCTTTTAAGACTCCGCTTAAACGGTTTAAGTTCCTTAGAAGCCTATTCGGAAAGCCTTAGCCGCTCAAGCCCAGTACCGGACCCTGGTGGTTTATGGCAGAAGTCTTGCGCCAGTGGAGTGGATGGAGGATGGGGGATGGGTCATCCTGAGGTGGACCCAATCGGTTGGACAATTCTAGAAACTGATTGAGAAGCCCCCGGCGAGGACATCCGCCTTTGAGGTGGTCACACTCATTAAGCCACCGGCTTCGCGGGGGGTGTCTGACTGGTCAACCTGTTTCCCTATAAGGTAACATGATCCCCCTTGCAGCCTTGGCTCAACCCTCTGCTTAGGTTAAGTATTATTTCGCTAACAGCATTGCGCAGCCGTAACGCATTGTCTTTTAATTCAACCCACCTACTGACCGATTACCGATCGCCCATTACCGATTACCCAAAAACTCAACTCTCAACTCCCTGACCTCGCTTTAAAATCAATCTATCCACCTACGGAGACATACCCTTGCCTACACTCGGCGTAAATATTGACCATGTTGCTACGATTCGGCAGGCTAGACGAACTGTTGAACCTGATCCGGTGGCTGCGGCTGTCCTGGCAGAACTAGGCGGGGCAGACGGGATTACCGTTCATTTACGGGAAGACCGCAGGCACATTCAAGACCGGGATGTGCGTGTTCTGAGGCAGACAGTTCGCACACACCTGAATTTAGAGATGGCGGCAACGGATGAAATGGTGGCGATCGCCCTCGACGTTCAACCCGACTACGTTACTCTGGTTCCTGAACGACGGGAAGAAGTCACCACGGAAGGCGGATTAGATATTGCGGCTCAGACAGACCGGATGACCGATGTGGTAGATACGCTTCAGTCGGCTGGAATTCCTGTCAGTCTGTTTATTGATGCTGATCCGCGCCAAATTGAGACGGCGGCTGAGGTTAGAGCGAAGTTTATTGAATTGCACACGGGGCAATATGCGGAAGCACAGGATGAAGCCAACCAGGAAAAGGAACTAAGGGTTCTGGCGGAGGGATGCCGATTGGCGATCGCAGCAGGTTTACGTGTCAATGCCGGACACGGGCTAACCTACTGGAACGTCTATCCTGTTGCGGCTCTTTCTGGCATGGAAGAACTTAACATTGGGCACACCATCATCAGCCGTGCTGTTCTTGTTGGCTTAGAGCGCGCCGTCCGTGAAATGAAACAGGCAATTCAAGGCAGCTAATATCGTCGCCCAGCAAAACCAGATCCCCGCCTGCTTGATTGATTACGGCAATCTTACCCATGCCAATGAATATACCCAAGACCTGTGCAATTGCTCAAACTCTATCAACCACACCATCCCAACGCTCACCCTTCCCCCAAAAACTCCCACAGTTCCGGTACAGAAAAATCAACCACCACCAGTGCTGCGCCCACCTCATAAAGCCTCTGTGGCTCCTGCGTGGAAGCAATTCCAATGGTTGGGATGCCTGCCCCCACCGCTGACCGCACACCAGAAGGGGAATCTTCAAACGCAATTGCCTGGTTGGGGGCAATGCCAAACTGATCCAGGGCGTATTGGTAAGGAGCAGGGTCAGGCTTGCCAATCCCTAGAAGATCCGCAATCACAATCTGAGCAAACTTACCTTCTAGGTGCAGCGCTTTGAGCGTGTGGTGAACATTTTCAAAAGGAGCATTAGTCACCACTCCCTGCTTCAACCCCCGCTCTTCAGCCCAGGTCACAATATCAGACAGCCCAGCCAAAGGAACCAGATGGGGAGCCAGTTCCCGATAGCGAGCTTCTTTCTGCTCAATAAACTGCCCTTTAGCGTCCGGTGTCAGATGGGGCAGCAAATCATCCACGATCGCCGGGTTTAACCGCCCACTAATCCGGGTTTTGTAAAAGGTTTCATCAATATCAAAGTCATAGTCCTGCAACTGTTCCTTCCAGGCGCGGTAGTGGAAGGGGTCGGTGTTAGCCAGCGTGCCATCCAAATCAAACAGGAGAGCCGCTAAACGAGTAGGGTAGGCGGAAGCGATCATCATTTAACTATACGCTTCCATCGACGGGCAGGTGCAGACCAGGTTGCGATCGCCATACGCCTGATCAATCCGTCCCACGGCTGCCCAGAACTTATTCTCGCGCGTCCAGGCATCGGGATAGACTGCCCGTTGGCGGGAGTAGGGATGGTTCCACTCATCAGCCGCCAGGGCAAACGCCGTATGGGGCGCATTTTTCAGTAGATTGTTTTTCCGATCTGCCTGCCCCTGCTCAATCTCCCGAATCTCCTCCCGAATCGCAATCATGACATCGCAAAAACGGTCTAACTCCTGCTTCGACTCGCTCTCGGTGGGTTCTACCATGATGGTGCCAGCCACGGGCCACGATACTGTGGGTGGGTGAAAGCCATAGTCAATCAGACGCTTGGCAATATCATCGACCTCAATCTCAGCCGTTTTCTTGAACTGGCGCAGGTCAATAATGCACTCATGGGCAACCAAGCCATTTTTCCCTTTATACAGAACGGGATAATGCTCTTCTAACCGCTTGGCAATGTAGTTGGCATTCAGAATCGCAACTTCCGTTGCTTGCTTCAACCCTTCTGCCCCCATCAGTGCAATGTAAACCCAGGAAATCGGCAGGATGCTGGCACTACCCCAGGGGGCTGCCGAAACTGCCCCAATTCCCTGCTTACCCCCGACAGGAACCACTGGATGCTGAGGCAGGAAGGGCACCAGATGGGCAGCGACACCAATCGGACCCATGCCAGGACCGCCGCCGCCGTGGGGAATGCAGAAGGTTTTGTGCAAATTCAGATGACAGACATCTGCCCCAAAGTCGGCAGGACGGCATAGCCCCACCTGGGCATTCATGTTGGCACCATCCATATAAACCTGGCCCCCGTTTGCATGAATCAGGGTGCAGATCTCCTGAATCGGCTCCTCAAACACCCCGTGGGTGGAAGGGTAGGTCACCATCAGGGCAGACAAATTATCTCGATGCTGTTCGGCTTTTGCCTTTAAGTCTGCCAGGTCAATGTTGCCGTCACTATCACAGGCAACTGCCACCACCTGCATGCCTGCCATCACCGCACTGGCGGGGTTGGTGCCGTGGGCTGACTGGGGAATCAGGCAAACATTCCGGTGGCGATCTCCCCGCGACTCGTGATACTGGCGAATCACCAGCAGTCCGGCATACTCCCCCTGGGAACCCGCATTAGGCTGAAGTGAAATACCTGCAAAGCCCGTAATTTCCGCCAGCCATTCCTCCAATTGTTCAAACAGAAGTTGATAGCCCCTGGTCTGGTCTAGCGGTGCAAAGGGATGGAGTTGGCTGAATTCTGGCCAGGTAATGGGCACCATTTCAGCCGTGGCATTCAGCTTCATGGTGCAGGAGCCGAGGGGAATCATTGCCGTGGTCAGCGACAGATCCTTTGACTGTAAGCGGTACAGGTACCGAAGCAACTCCGTTTCCGAATGGTAAGAGTTGAAGACCGGGTGCGTCAGATAGGTACTGGTGCGGCAAAGGGAGGCAGGCAAGCAGGGCACCGGACAGTGGGATAGCACATCTTCCGGGGTGAAGTGGGCAATTTGTTCTCCGGCAAAAATCTGGAACAGGGCAATCAGGTCGTCGGACGAGACGGTTTCATCCAGGGAAATGCCGAAGGTGCGATCGTCAATCTGGCGCAGGTTGACGTGGTGGGAGTGGGCACGTCTGACCACATCCTTTGCTTTTTCAGGGGGAACCGTGACCCGCAGCGTATCGAAGTAGGATTCTGTGCCCAGGGAATAGCCCAACTTGTGCAAGCCTTCTGCCAGAATCCCAGTCATACAGTGAACCCGTTCTGCTATCTGACGCAATCCCTGGGGACCGTGGTAGACCGCGTAGGTACTGGCAATAATTGCCAGCAGCACCTGAGCCGTACAGATATTACTGGTCGCTTTGTCGCGGCGAATGTGCTGTTCGCGGGTTTGAAGTGCCAATCGCAGGGCAGGGTTGCCATGCACATCCTTAGAAACCCCAACTAAACGACCGGGCAACTGGCGTTTGAAGGTTTCTTTGGTGGCAAAGTAAGCCGCATGGGGACCGCCATAGCCCAGGGGCACCCCAAACCGTTGAGTGTTACCCACGGCAATGTCAGCACCAAATTCACCAGGAGGTTTCAGCAGGGTGAGACTGAGCAGATCCGCTGCCACGGTGACCAGTGCCCCGGCAGCATGGGCGCGATCGCAAAACGCCTGGTAATCATAAATCGCCCCGTCGCTGGCAGGGTATTGAAGCAGCACCCCAAACACCGGTTGGTCGAACTGGAAGCTGCGGTGGTCACCGATCACAATCTCGATCCCTAACGGATGGGCGCGGGTTTGCAAGACCTCGATCGTCTGGGGATGGCACTCTGCCGATACCCAGAAGATTTTAGACCCTGTTTTGCTGACCCCGTAGCTCATCGTCATGGCTTCCGCTGTGGCGGTTGCCTCATCCAGTAAAGAAGCGTTGGCAATTTCCAGCCCAGTCAGGTCCGTTACCATAGTCTGGAAGTTAAGCAGCGCCTCCAGACGACCCTGGGCAATTTCAGGTTGATAAGGCGTGTACTGGGTATACCAGCCAGGGTTTTCCAGGATGTTGCGCTGAATCACGGGGGGGGTGATGCAGTTGTAATACCCCATGCCAATGAAGGAGCGATAAACCTGGTTTTCCTGGGCAATTTCCCTTAGCTCTTGCAGCATTTCGTACTCGCTCTTCGCCGACTCCAAATGGAGCGATCGCTGCATCCGAATTGCCGCAGGCACCGTTGCGCTGATCAGAGCTTCCAGACTATCAAACCCCATCAGGGACAACATCTGGTGAATATCATCCGGGCTGGGTCCAATGTGCCTGCGCTCAAAAGCGTCAGTATATGCCAGAGGATTCGCTGGAAACGGAGGGCGCGGTATCGAGTGGGAGGTTTCGGTATGGGGGGAGCCATTGGCAGCACCGGCAGCCCCATTCATTGAGGAGGAATTAAGATTGCCCGTTGTGGAGCCATTCACACTCGCGCCAGTTTGATCCATAGAACGCTCTAGCATAAAAATTGTGGTAAAGAAACAGTCACATTACAGCCGATCAGCGATAACCATCTTCACAGACTTTAACAAATATTCTGTGCTGATCGGCTTGACTACACCATTTAGCCAGTGACCGTTCAATATCACTGATCCTTTGGGCTGCGGTGAGCCTCAACGGTAAATGCGGTTGCTATTTGCCGCGATCGCACCACCCTACTCTCCTTCTACCTGTTCCCGGTACTCGCTGGCAGAAAGGGTATCGTCCAGATCTCCGAGATCATCAACCCGCACTTTAATCAGCCAGCCTTCACCGTAGGGGTCTTCTGCCAGATCTTCTGGGGCATCCATCAGGGGAGTATTGCACTCGATAACCGTTCCCGTAACGGGGGAATTCAAATCTTCAACCGCTTTAACGGACTCAACCGTGCCAAATTTCTCGCCTTTCTCCACCGCATCACCAACTTCAGGCAATTCTAGAAAAACAATATCGCCCAGTTGATCCACCGCAAAGGCGGTAATTCCAAGCGTAGCAATTTCTCCTTCCAGGCGGGCGTACTCGTGGGAGTCCAGATATTTCAGATCATCAGGATATTCAAATGACATTGGGATTCCTTAAAATTTTAGGTAGGAGGTACAGAGTACGGGGTGCGATTTGAGGGTGCGGAGTACAGGGTGGATAGTTCAGGCAGATTTAGAGTTTCGAGTATAGATTTTACGGTAGTTTGCATTGACGCGAAATACGCTTTCTCACCCATCGATTTGAAAGCCTTCCCAGACCTGGGATTTCCAAAAACCTCCCAGGTCTAAGCCTGACGATCTTCCTGAATCACCTACTTCCCTCTCCGATAAAACGGCTTCTTCACGACGATCGCCGGGTAGCGTTTGCCCCGAATTTCCACTTCCAGGCTCTGGTCAGGTTTGGAGAGTGTGGTAGGAACGTAGGCAAGGGCGATCGCCTGTCCCAGGGTAGGGGACTGGGTGCCGCTGGTGACTTCGCCAACAGGTTTGCCATCGTGGAATATGGGATAGCCATGACGGGCAATAGCGCGTCCCTGCATTTGTAACCCAACCAGCCGCCGTTGGACTCCCGCTTGCTTCTGTTGCTCCAGAATGGGTCGCCCAATGAAGTCACCCTTACTATCCAGATGGACAAGCCAGCCCAGTCCCGATTCCAGGGGGGTGGTTGTATCGTCAATGTCCTGCCCATAGAGTGCCATTGCCGCCTCTAATCGCAGGGTATCGCGGGCACCTAAACCACAGGGAGTCACCCCCGCATCAAACAACGTCTGCCACAGATCGACTCCCACAGTTGGAGCGGTCATGACTTCAAACCCATCCTCTCCCGTATAGCCCGTGCGGGCAAGGAAACCGGACTGTCCTAAAACGGTGCCTTCCAGGTGCCCAAAGGGTTTAACGCCTGAGAGGTCTTCCTTAACCAGGGATTGCAGGCGATCAACAGCTTCAGGTCCCTGAACGGCGATCAGCGTTTGGGCAGTGGAGTTATCTTGAAAATGAATCTGGTTCAGGTCTAAATGCTCCAGCATCCAGGACTTATCTTTTTGAGTGGTGGCAGCATTCACAATGACCGTCCAGCGTTGTTGCCCAGTCGGGTCTATTGCCTGGTAGTAGAAAATCAGATCATCGACAATGCCAGCCTGGGGATTCAGTAATACTGTGTACTGTGCCTGACCGGGTTGTAACCGGCTGAGGTCAGAGGGTACAAGTGGTTGGATCTGCCCCAGCACATCGTTCCCGATCAATTGAAATTTGCCCATGTGGGAGATATCAAACATGCCCGCTGAGGTACGGACTGCCTGATGTTCACGGGTAATGCCACTGTACTGTACTGGCATTTCCCAGCCCGAAAACTCAGTCATCCGGGCATTGAGGTTGAGTGAAAGGGTGTAGAGAGGAGTACGCGCCAGTGGGGTCGTTTCAGATGGGGTCACAGTTCTGGGATTTCACAACAGATGGACAGTTTAATCCTACTTCCAATTAAACCCCGACTATAGCCATTATCAAATCAGCACAACTCATCAAGCGGAGCCAGGAAGTTACGGGCTGGGGGGTGATGAATCCTCCTAATGCATATTCAGAAGAGTTTTGTGCAAGCAATCATTCAACCCTCATCCCCAACTCTTTTCCCTCAGGAGAAGGGAGCGATCTTCAAAGTCCCTCACCTGTGGGAGAGGGATTTAGGGTGAGGGCAAGTCAGATTTATGCACAACAGGTTTCCTGAAACTGCACTAAGGAAAACCGTTATATAGCTGTCGCCAGGTTGCTTAGTACATTGGGGGGTTAAAGGGGGTGTGGGGGCAGCGCCCCCAGCCAGGGGTTCCACCCCTGCACCCCGTCCTAAATCAGGTGACTATGGCTATATCTCGAAATCGGTTGGTTTGGGAGCTACTGGAAATGCTTTAGGACTAGAGTAGAAGATTTCTGGGCACTCTAGGAAATAATCTTATATCTCCTACAATCATTTGCCTGGATCCTATGGTAGTCCCAGCAACCCCTACGCCCCAGATTGAGCTTTCCATTTCTGGCTATAACATCGTTGAGCAAATTTATGCAGGTTCTCGAACGATCGTTTATCGTGCCCTGGAAAATTCTTCTCAGCGTTTGGTAGTGATCAAATTACTGCAACAAGCTCATCCTAGCTTCAATGAGTTGTTACAGTTCCGCAATCAGTACACGATTACCAAAAATTTGAACATCGCCAACATTATCTGCCCCTACAATCTGGTACCGTGCGGCAATAGTTATGCCTTAGTGATGGAAGACTTTGGTGGTATTTCCTT
The DNA here is from genome assembly GCF_056784235.1 of Kovacikia sp. CALU 1929. NCBI lineage: Bacteria > Bacillati > Cyanobacteriota > Cyanophyceae > Leptolyngbyales > Leptolyngbyaceae > Kovacikia > Kovacikia sp. CALU 1929. The sequence goes on along the minus strand of NZ_JBXBCF010000108.1, from coordinate 142,135 downwards.
GAGGCAGTATGTCCAGCAGCATTCGCTGTCCTTGCTGGAGATATTAGGAATCGCCCTGCAACTGACTCATATTCTGCACGATCTGCACCAGGCGCGGATCATTCACAAAGACATTAAACCAGCCAATATTTTGATTCAGCCAGCGTCTCAGCAGGTCAAATTAATTGACTTCAGCATTGCTTCGCGGTTACCCAAGGAAACTCAGGAAATCAAAAACCCGGGTGGATTGGAGGGAACTTTAGCCTATCTGGCACCGGAACAGACTGGTCGGATGAACCGGGGGATCGATTACCGGGCAGACTTCTACGCCCTGGGTGTAACCCTGTTTGAGTTATTGACAGGGCAATTACCCTTTCCATCCATTCACCCAATGGAATTGGTTCATTGCCATATTGCTAAGCAGCCGCCTGCTTTACAAAAACTCAACCTTAAAAATTCAAAATTCCCAGTTCCAGTGACGATCGCACAAATCGTGCTGAAACTGATGGCGAAAAATGCTGAAGACCGTTATCAGAGTGCATTGGGATTAAAGCATGATTTGCAGAATTGCCTGACGCAATTCCAAGAAACCGGGGCAATCCAACCATTTGAACCGGGGGCACGGGATGTCTGCGATCGTTTCCTGATTCCTGAACGGCTCTACGGTCGAGCCACCGAAGTGCAAACCCTACTGAATGCCTTTGACCGGGTTGCCAAGGGCAGATCGGAAATGATGGTGGTGGCTGGTTTTTCGGGAATTGGCAAAACCGCTGTTGTGAATGAAGTTCACAAACCAATTACCCATCACCGGGGTTACTTCGCCAAAGGCAAGTTTGACCAATTCAATCGCAACCGTCCCTTTTCTGCCTTTGTGCAAGCCTTACAAGATTTGATTGGGCAATTACTATCAGAATCTGATGCCCAACTAACCCAATGGCGCACTCAGATTCTGGAAGCTTTGGGAGACAATGGGCAGATTTTAATTGAGGTGATGCCAGAGCTAGAGCGCATCATTGGCAAACAACTGCCAGTTCCAGAATTGTCGGGAGTCGCTGCCCAAAATCGATTTAATTTATCGTTCCAAAAGTTTATTGCAGTTTTTACAACACCAGACCATCCGTTAGTGATATTTTTGGATGACTTACAATGGGCAGATCTGGCTTCGCTTCAGTTGATTAAACTGCTGATGGAAGACGAAAGCCATCTGTTCCTATTGGGAGCTTATCGAGACAATGAGGTGTCACCGACCCATCCATTGATCCTGACATTGGAAGAACTGAAGCAAGCGGGGAAGACGGTCAATGCAATTTCCCTCACTCCCCTGAGCTTCCAGGATACAAATAAGCTATTGGCTGATACATTGCATTGCTCAACCGAGCGATCGCGTCCCCTAACAGAACTGCTCAATCTGAAAACCCAGGGGAATCCCTTTTTTACGATCCAATCTCTCAAAGCGTTACATAACGATGGCTGGATTACCTTCAACCCTGACCAGGGCTGCTGGGAATGTGATATGACCCAACTTCATGCCAGTTCACTCACAGACGACGTGGTGGAACTGATGGCGCAGCAATTGCAGAAACTTCCATCGCAGACGCAGCAGGTGTTAAAGCTAGCGGCTTGTATTGGCAATCAGTTTAATTTAAAGACTCTGGCGATCGTTTCTGAGCAATCTCAAACGGAAACCACTGCGGCACTATGGCAGGCACTTCAGGAAGGTCTGGTTCTTCCCATCTCTGAAACCTATAAATTCTTTCTCGATGCGGCAGGGGAGGAGTCAGACGACGATCTATCCATTCTCTACCGCTTCTTTCACGATCGCATTCAACAGGCTGCCTATTCATTAATTCCAGAGGCAGAGAAACAACGGACCCATCTCACCATTGGACAATTGCTGTTGCAGAGTTTGGATGAAACGCAGCAAGATGAACCTATTTTTGAACTGGTTAATCAACTCAACTGTGGCATTTCACTGATTACTTCCCTTGCCCAGCGGCAGCAGTATGCTCAGCTCAATCTCAGCGCAGGTCGCAAAGCCAAAGAATCCACTGCCTATGGAGCCGCTGCCCATTACCTTGACTATGGTATGCAGTTTTTAATGCCAGGTGGTTGGCAAACGGATGCCGATCTGATGCACCGCTTACATGAGGAAGCGGCAGAGGTTGCCCTACTGACGGGTAATTTTGAGCAGATGGAGGCGCTGATTCAGGAGGTGTTGCAACATAGCAGCACCTTACTGGATCAACTAAAAGTTTATGAACTCAAACTTCAGGCATATCAGATACAAAATCAGCAACTTCAGGCAATTACCGTTGGGCGAGAAATTCTTCAAAAGTTGGGCGTTATGCTGCCTGAATCGGTTAGCCCATCTGCAATTAAACGCTTTGTAGAGAGAACCTTGGCGGCAATACCGGATGGGGCGATCGCGAACCTGGTGAACTTACCCCAAATACAGGACATCAATGCTTTAGCGGCATTGCGAATCATGATCAGTCTGGTTCCATCCATTCATCAGGCGGCTCCCCATCTTTTCCCCATCATTGCTTGTGAAGAAGTCAATTTATCACTGAAGTATGGGAATTCACCCCTGTCCGCACCGGGCTATGCCGATTTTGGAATTGTAGTCAGCACCGTATTAAATCAGTTGGAAACAGGCTATCAAGTGGGTCAATTAGCCCTCCGCATCATGGATCAATATTCCGAGAAATCGGTTAAAAGTATGGTGCAATTTAAAGTTGCAGCCTTTAATCAATCAAATCGACAAAATATTCAGCAGGCAATTCAGTTATTAAAGGAATCCTACCAGGTGGGTTTAGAAACAGGGGATTCAGTTCATGCGCTGGTTTCTACTTCGTTTAGATTGCTCTACACCTACTTATGTGGAGCAGAAGATTTAGAAGCCTTGTTAGAAGAAGTAGAAATTTATCAGTCAAGATTTTCGACCAGTCAGCATTTCTTAACCTGGGCACACATCCTGCGGTGTTCGATCAAAACCCTGATCCAGTTCAGTGAAACCCCAGCCTATCTGGGTCGAGACGCTGAAGATGAAGAGCAACGCCTATCAGCCCTGCTTCAAGAAAATGATGAGCTGACACTCCATCTGTTTTACCTGAACAAGTTAATTCTGAATTACACATTCGGGCATACTGCGGCGGCAGTTGAGACAGCAAACCAGGGAGCAACATACCTGAAAGCGGGTATGGGAATGCCTTCTGCTCCAGTTTACTACTATTACGATGCATTAGTTCATCTTAGCCTTTACCCCACGGCTGAGCCTCCGCAGCAGCAAGAACTCCTCTCCCAAGTGGTCGCAACTCAAGAAAAACTGAGAATTTATGCCACTGCTGCGCCCATGAATTATCAACACAAATATGATTTGGTAGAGGCGGTGCGATGTCATTGCTCAGGGAATCGCCTGGAGGCTATTGATGCCTACGATCACGCCATAGCAGGAGCTAAGGCTAACGGCTATTTCCAGGACGAAGCCCTTGCCAACGAACTTGCGGCACAATTTTACCTGGACTGGGGCAAAGCAAAAGTTGCCGCTGGCTACATGCAGGAAGCCTACTACGGTTACACTCGCTGGGGTGCCAAAGGCAAAACCGATGACTTAAAAAATCGCTATCCCGATTTGCTGCACCCCATTCTCCAGTCGGCTACGCAACCGGTGAAGGTACTCGAAACGCTGGCAACCATTGCCTCTCCCAATCTCTCGATTCATCAGTCCACTGATTTGAGTGATTCTTCCAGTACGAACATTAATACTGCCCTGGATTTTGTCACTATCTTAAAAGCCTCCCATAGCTTTTCTGGAACGATTCAACTGGATGAACTACTGCATCAACTGAGTCAGGTGATTTTGCAAAATTCGGGAGGCGATCGCTGTGCCTTGATTTTACCCAACCATGCGAATGAATGGGAAGTGAAAGCGATTGCCACGCCTGAGACGACAGAGCTATGTGCAGAACCGCTGGAGGGCAACGCTAATCTGCCCCTCAAACTGATTCAATATGTCAAAAACACCCAAGCTGTGGTGATGATTGATGACCTCTACACCGACTTGCCTGTCATTGACGACTATCTCCGCCAACGACAGCCCAGAAGCTTACTTTGTCTACCCATTCTCAATCAAGGACAATTAATTGGAATTCTGTATTTGAAAAATCGATCAACCAGCGGTGTATTTACCAGCGATCGCATTCTGATTCTTAACTTCCTCTGTACCCAGGCTGCCATTTCCCTGGAAAACGCCCGCCTTTATCAAGCATCTCAAGCGAATGCACAGCAACTAGAACAATCACTGGTGCAACAAAAAATCCTGTTTAAAGTGGTTACTCAGATGCGAAAGTCTTTAGATTTAGAGACTATCTTTCAGTCTGTAACCCAGAACGTTCGCTCAACTCTCAAGGCTGATCGGGTCGGTATTTATCAGTTTCATCCAGAGCAAAATTATGAATACGGTGAGTTTATTGCTGAGGATGTGCAGCCTGAATTTCCTTCTGCCTTAGCCACCCAGGTTCGCGATCATTGCTTTGGGGAAGACTACGCGGTTCTCTATCAGCAGGGACGTATCTGCGCCCTGAGTAATGTGCAAGCAAAGGAGATACCGGACTGCCACCGGGCAATTTTACAGCAATTTGCGATTCAAGCTTCCCTGGTGGTACCAATCCTGCAAGATGAAAAACTGTGGGGGTTACTCTGCATTCACCAATGCGATCGCCCGCGCACCTGGCAACCAACAGAGATTCAATTTGCCCAACAAGTCGCTGCCCAGATGGGAATCGCGTTGCAACAAACCGGGTTACTCCTTGAAACTCGTCGTCAGGCAACTCAGCTTGAACAAACCTTACAGGATTTGCGGCAAACCCAACTTCAAATGGTGCAAAAAGAAAAAATGGCATCCTTAGGCAACCTGGTGGCAGGAGTTGCCCACGAAATCAATAACCCAATTGGTTTTCTGAATGGCAGCATTAACAATGCTACCGAGTATGTGCAAGACCTGCTCGAGCATCTGACACTCTATCAGGAAAACTATCCTCAGGCAGCCGCAACCGTACAAGCTCATGCAGCAGACATTGATCTGGATTTCTTGCAGGAAGATTTGCCCAAACTGCTAAACTCAATGAAAGGCGCGACCGATCGCATCAAGGCGATCAGCACCAGCCTTCGTACTTTCTCCCGTGCCGACACCGAACATAAAGTCAGCGCCAACCTGCATGAAGGCATTGATAGCGCCCTGCTAATTCTCAAATATCGGCTTCAAGCCAATCAGCATCGTCCTGAAATATCGGTCATCAAGGACTACGGTGAGTTGCCACCAATTGAATGTTTTCCGGGACAGTTGAACCAGGTATTTATGAATATTCTGGCAAACGCGATCGATATGTTTGATGAGATGGCAAAAACTGAAATCTGTACAAATCTGGAAGCGCGTCCTCAACAAATTACAATTCGCAGCAGAACCAGTTTAGACCAGGTTCAAATTCAAATTGGTGACAATGGTAAAGGAATACCTGAAGACATCAAAGCGAAGGTTTTTGACCATCTGTTTACGACCAAGGGAGTCGGTCAGGGGACAGGGTTGGGATTAGCGATCGCCCGTCAAATCGTGGTAGAAAAGCACCAGGGGAACTTGTGGTGTGACTCTGTACCTGGGCAAGGAACTCAGTTTTTCCTTGAAATCCCACTGTATTCAAACTAATCTTTAGTTGTAATTTCACCCCCCTAATCCTTCAATTCTGAGGGGACTGTGAATGGTTTGGTTCCCAGAATTGGGGGTTTGGGGAGCAGTTCGCCAGCCATTTGGCTGGATTTGATCACTTGGGTGTATGCGGTAGCTACTATGTTTGGTGCCTTGCCGGAGCCAGGGCTTGATACGCAGATCCGGCATCCATTAAGACGTGAAGAAATACCCTTATCGAATAGATAAAAGACTCCCATTGGGTATCCTTTGGTATGAGGGACTGATATATGGGGCAACCTGCCGGTTGCGAAAGCAAGGCAGCACCATCACAGTGGACTGTCCCATCTAGCAGAAACCTGAACCCATCTCTTTCTCTGAAACCATGTATGCATAGCAAATATTTATGCTTAGTTCTTTAGCGTCACTATGGATACGGACACAGGTTTAACTCATGCCATTCCAGGCTACTATCTGCACGAACCCATTTATTGCAGCTTTAAGACCGTGATTTATCGTGCAGTTCGTGAGTGTGATCAAAGCCCGGTTGCGATCAAACTGCTGAGACCAGAATGTGCTGCTTTCAATCAATTATTTCAGGTGTGGAAGCAGCAGATCCGGAACCACTACGCGATCGCCAAAAACATCCACCATGCAGGCATCATCCATCCCTACCATCTGGAGCCTTTTCGCAACAGCCACGCGCTGGTGATGGACCACTTTGATGGCATTTCTTTAAGGCAGGTTACCCAGGAGCGATCGCTACCCCTGGCAGAACTGCTAGACATCGCCCTGCAACTTGCCGACATTCTCGACGGGTTATATCAGCATCAAATTATTCACAAAGATATTCAACCGGCTAACATCCTGATTCACCCAGAAACCAGGCAGGTTAAGCTCACCGACTTCTCCCTTGCTTCGCGCTTGCCTAAGGAAGTGGGGGAAATTCAAAACCCAAATCTGTTAGAAGGAACCCTCGCCTACCTATCTCCCGAACAAACTGGACGAATGAACCGGGGGATAGACTACCGTACTGATTTCTACGCCCTGGGAGTGACGCTATATGAGTTGTTCACTGGACAGTTGCCCTTCCAGTCAGAGGATCCGATCGAACTGGTTTACTGTCACATTGCCAGACAACCCATTCCTCCCTATCAGATTGCACGGCAGTCAGCCGCGAAACCGGGCGATCGCCCAACGCAATCCCAAATCCCAGCGCTGCCCAAGCCCATTTCGGACATTGTCCTCAAACTGATGGCAAAGAATGCGGAAGATCGTTACCAGAGTGCGTTAGGACTGAAACACGATTTAGCAATCTGTCTCCACCAATTCCAGGCAACGCACCAGATCGTCCCCTTTACCATTGGTACCCAGGACATCAGCCATCGCTTCCTCATTCCCGAAAAACTCTATGGACGGGAAGATCCGGTTGCCGAGTTACTGGCAGCGTTTGAACGGGTGGCAGGGAATGGGGCAACCGGGACACAGGAGAACGAAGCAAAAGCCTGTCCTCACGTCCCCATCCCCTCTGGCTCACACAGCGAATTTATCCTGGTTGCAGGCTGCGCTGGTGTGGGCAAAACGGCTGTCGTCAACGAAGTTCACAAGCCCATTGTGCGCCAGCGCGGGTATTTCATTAAGGGAAAATTTGATCAATTTCAACGTCATCTGCCCTTATCGGCATTTGTCCAAACCTTGCGAGATTTGATGGGCTATTTGCTATCTGAAAGTGATGCCCGTCTGGCTGAATGGAAACATGAAATACTGGCTGCCCTGGCGAATAATGCCCAGGTGATCATTGAACTGATTCCCGAACTAGAACAGATTATTGGGCAACAACCTGCGGTACCGCAACTGTCAGGCAACGCTGTACAAAACCGCTTCAATTTATTATTTCAAAGGTTTATTCAAGTCTTTGCGACTAAAGAGCATCCGTTAGTGATCTTTTTCGATGATTTGCAATGGGCAGATTCTGCCTCTTTGCAGTTAATTCAGGTTTTGCTCAACACTTGTGATACGGTCCATCTGTTGTTAATTGGCGCTTATCGGGATAATGAAGTTTCCCCGGCTCATCCACTCATGCTGAAATTGGATGAACTCAGGCATGCAGGGATTCCGCTCTATACCGTTACCCTGCCCCCCCTGCAGGAATCTCACCTGAATCAGTTAATCGCCGAGACCCATGCCTGTGACCGTGAACGGGCATTGCCTCTAACCCAACTGGTGTATCAAAAAACCAGTGGGAATCCCTTTTTTGCCGTGCAATTTCTGAAGGCACTGCATGACGAGGGACTGATTGTCTTTAACAAAAGTGAGGGGCACTGGCAATGCGACATTACTGAAATCAGGGCAAAGGCGTTAACTGATGATGTGATTGAATTGATCACGTTGCAATTGCAGAAACTACCATTTCAGACTCAAACAATCCTTAAGCTAGCCGCCTGTATTGGCAACCAGTTTGACTTGAAAACATTAGCTATCATTTCACAGCAAACGCCATCCCAAACCGCTACGGATTTGTGGAACACCTTAGAGGCAGGGTTGATTCTGCCAATGAGCGAAATCTACAAGTTCTTTGACGATGAATTGGCAGCAGATGAATGGCAGGAACCTGCTTATCCGGCTGTTGCATCCCCTATTCCAGCGATCGCCTATAAGTTTCTCCACGATCGCGTCCAGCAAGCCGCCTATTCGCTGATTCCTGAGGACCAAAAACAACTGACGCACCTCAAAATTGGTCGTTGCTTATTCAGTCACTGCTCAGAATCAGAACTGGAAGAACGCATTTTCGATATTGTGAATCAGTTCAATTATGGTTCTGCCCTACTGACCCAGTGCCAGGAGCGAGAACAACTGGTGCGGTTGAATCTAATGGCTGGACGCAAAGCCAGAGCTACCACCGCCTACACCGTTGCTGTCGAGTACTTCAAAACTGGAATCGCATTTCTGCCCGGTCACAGTTGGGAAACCGATTACCCTTTAACGTTAAGCCTCTATGAGCAGGCGATTGAAGCGGCTTACCTGGCAGGCGATTTTCAACAGATGGAATGCTGGCAGGAGCAACTGTTGGCAAAGGTTGAGACAGTGCTCGATCGCGTCACCACCTATGAAGTGCAAATTGCGGCATGTATTGCCCAAAATCAACTGCGCCAGGGAATTGATATTGCCCTGTCAGTCCTGAGTCAACTCGGTATCCACTTTCCCACCCAGCCCAGCCCAGCGGACTGGATAGCGGGCATTGAGGAAGTGACTCGCCATTTAGGAGACCAATCCATTGCCAGTGCTCTGGATTTACCCCCGATGAGCGATTCCCATAGTCAGGCGGCACTGCGCCTGCTGTTAAGCATCGATGCACCCGCCTACCTCTGCTTCCCAGACATTTTGCCCCTCACCATTTGTAAGCAAGTCAGCCTCTCGCTTGAGTTTGGTAACACCGTCGGCACGGCTAAAACCTATGCCAACTATGGGTTGCTGCTCTGTTCTGGGCTGGGAGATCTGGAGACGGGCTATCAATCTGGACAGGTGGCACTGAAGCTGCTGGAAACCTTGGATGCCAGAGAAATCTATGCCCGCACCTCTTTCTTAGTTAATTTTTTAGTTCGCCATTGGAAAGAGCCTTTACGCCACACCCTGCCATCACTCCAGAATGCCTATAGTATTGGGCTGGAAACGGGAGATTTAATTCATGCTGCGATTGCGGCTGAAAAATATTGCTACCATGCCTATTTTGCTGGACAGGAACTCACTTCTCTGGCGCAGGATATGAGCATCTACGCCGAAAAAATGGTGCAGCTTAAACAAGATGTGGCGTTATGTACCCATAAAATTCACTGGCAGTCCATTCTCAATTTGTTAGGGAAAGCCCAGGATCCCTGTTGTCTAGCAGGTCAGGTTTTAGATGAAGCGGTTTGTTTACCCTGTTTTTTAGAAACGAATGCCAGAACCGCGGTTTATTACCTCTATTTCAATCAACTCCTGCTCTCTTACCTGTTCAGTGATTATACCCGTGCGCTAGAACAGGCAACCCTGGCTGAGCAATATTTGGATGGAGGTAGAGGTCAATTTATTTTTGCCCTGTTTTACTTCTACGATTCCCTAACCCAACTGGCGGTCTATTCCGATCTGCCAGCCCAGCAGGCGGAGCAAATTCTGACCAGAGTCGCTGAGAATCAAGAAAAACTACACCATTGGGCGCACCATGCTCCTATGAACTTTCAGCACAAGTATGACCTGGTACAGGCAGAATGGCATCGAGTTTCAGGACAAAAAAGTGAAGCGATTGAACAGTATGATGCGGCGATCGCAGGGGCAAAACAGAACCAATACCTTCAAGAAGAAGCCCTGGCAAATGAACTGGCTGCCAGGTTTTACCTGGGGTGGGGCAAAGAAAAAATTGCCCAAAGCTATTTACTCACCGCCTATGACAGCTATACCCGCTGGGGCGCAACCGCCAAATTAGCTGATTTAGAAACCCGTTACCCCCATTTGCTTCAGCCCATTCTGCAACAAAAACACTCCCATCCCCCCACTCTCCCAATCATGGCTCCCTTCCCTCCAGCAGGGAACCTGCTTTACTCCTCACCCCAACAATTTACCTTTAGCAGCAGTTTGATTGCCCTGGATTATGCAGCCGTATTCAAAGCAGCCTACGCTCTATCCAGTGAAATTCATTTAGATCAATTGCTTACCACCCTACTCAATATTGTCATCGCCAATGCTGGAGCCAGCAAATGTGCCCTGATGTTGCTATGGAATAATCATTTACGCATAGAGGCGGTGACTCAATTAGGACAGCATCCTAAAGTATTACAAACTACACCCGTCGATGATAGTGCCGATATTCCGATTAGTCTGATTTACCGGGTCAAACACAATTTAAAACCTATTGTAATCAACAATGCCGAGCAGGAAGCGACTCTGCTGGCAGATCCCTATATCATTCAACACCAGCCCAAAAGCCTCCTGTGTACTCCGATTCTGAATCGGGGCAAATTAATTGGCATTTTGTACCTGGAAAACGAGCAAACCACTGGAGCCTTTACCGAAGGACGGGTGGAAATTCTCAATCTCCTTTGCCGTCAAGCCGCTATTTCTCTGGAAAATGCCCGACTCTACGAACAGTTAAAAGACTATTCCCGCCAATTGGAAGTCAAAGTTACCGAACGCACCAGGGAGTTGGAGAAGGTAAACCAGGAGCTTTACCGGATGGCGACCCTGGACGGTTTAACCTTAATTGCCAATCGCCATCATTTTGATGTCTATTTACAGGAGCAATGGCAGTGGCTTTTGTTAGCCCAGCAGCCTCTAGGGCTGCTATTGTGTGATGTGGACTATTTCAAGCGTTACAACGATTATTATGGGCATCAGGCAGGTGATGAATGTTTGAAGTTGGTTGCCCAATTGTTGAGCCAGCTTGCTCAGCGACCAGGGGATCTGGTTGCCCGTTATGGGGGAGAAGAGTTTGCCATGATTTTGCCCAATACGGATGAAGCAGGAGCCAGCCATGTAGCGGAACGGATTCGGTTAGAAACCCAACGCCTGCAATTTCCCCATGCCAACTCCCCGATCGCAAGCCACATTACCGTCAGCGTTGGGGTATCCAGTTTCATTCCCTGCTCTGGCAAACATCCGGAAACTTTGATTTCCAAAGCCGATCTTGCGTTATATAAAGCGAAGGAAATGGGGCGAAATCAATATTGTATCTATGGACATTTTTAACCTACAAACTCATTACTGATTAGGATGCTAACGACTACAAGATGACAACTTCTATGGTGGAACTGATTGGTTATCAAATGCTTGAACCGCTTTACGCTAGTGCTAAAACACTGGTCTATCGAGGTAAGCGGCACTCCGATTCCCAGTCAGTTATCATCAAACTGCTCCGCAACGAGTATCCCAGTGTGGGGGAGTTAGTCAAGTTTCGTAACCAGTATCATATTGCTAAAACCCTGAACCTGCCAGGGATTATTCAACCCTACAGCCTGGAACCTTACCTGAATGGGTATGCCCTGATCATGGAGGACTTTGGCGGAATTTCCCTCAAACAGTGGTTGGGCAACCGATTGCAGAAAGAGCAAACAAATTACTTCCGGCATCTGGATGGGTTTTTCAATACCGCTCTCCAACTGGTGGAAATTCTGAATGAACTCTACTATAACCAGGTCATTCATAAAGACATTAAACCCAGTAACATTCTGATTAATCCAGAAACTCAGCAAGTTAAACTGACTGACTTTAGCCTTGCCTCCTTGCTGGCGCGAGAAACTCAAATCCTGCAAACCCTCAATACCCTGGAAGGAACGCTGTCCTATCTGTCACCCGAACAAACCGGACGCATGAACCGGGGAATTGATTACCGGACAGATTTTTACTCGCTGGGTGTGACGTTTTACGAATTATTGACTGGAGAGTTACCCTTCCCATCCCACGACCCGATGGAGTTGGTTCATTGCCACATTGCTAAGCGGACTCCCCCTCTGCAAAGCCACAATCCCAACATTCCCCTGGCTTTATCGGCGATCGTCAGCAAATTAATGGCGAAGAATGCAGAAGATCGCTATCAGAGTGCACTGGGACTCAAATACGACTTAGAGCAGTGTCAGAGGTTCTGGCGAGAGCACCGCATTATTCCTGAATTTGCAGTAGGGCAGCGGGATGTCAGCGATCGCTTTCTCATTCCCGAAAAGCTTTATGGGCGAGAGCAAGAAGTTGCTGAACTCCTGGCAGCGTTTGAACGGGTGACGGCAAGTGAAGCTGTTGAGCATGGGCAAGGGGAAGAAAGAAGGGAGCAAGAGAGCGGATCAGAAAGGGATGAATCACCATCTCCACCGCTATCCCGCAGTGAACTCGTCCTGGTGACAGGCTACTCTGGCGTGGGCAAAACAGCGGTTGTGAATGAAGTACATAAACCGATCGCCCGACAGCGGGGCTACTTCATCAAAGGTAAATTCGATCAATTCAATCGCAACCTCCCTTTTTTTGCATTCGTGCAAGCCTTTCGCGGCTTAATGGAACAATTGCTGAGTGAACCTGAGACAGAACTGCAAAACTGGAAAACCAGAATTTTGCTCGTATTGGGAGATAACGGGCAGGTCATTATTGAAGTCATTCCAGAATTAGAACGAATTATTGGATCGCAACCGCCAGTAACGGATCTGGGCGGAACTGCCGCTCAAAATCGGTTTAACCTGCTGTTCCAAAAATTTATCCAGGTTTTTACCACGCCAGCACATCCCCTGGTCATCTTTTTAGATGACTTGCAATGGGCAGACTCGGCTTCTTTACGGTTGATGCAGTTGTTGCTGGATGAGTCTGCCAGGGGCTATTTACTGCTTATTGGTGCCTACCGAGATAACGAAGTCTCTGCTGCCCACCCCCTCCTGGCAGCCATTCAGGAAATTTGCAAAACAGCCGCCCCGATTCATAGAATTGGACTGGCTCCATTGAGCGAAGCCAGCCTGAACCAACTGGTGGCAGATACGCTCCATTGTTCGCCCACCATTGCCCAACCCTTCACAGAGTTGGTTTATCAAAAAACGAAGGGCAACCCCTTCTTTAGCACTCAGTTTCTCAAAGCCTTGTATGAGGAGGCGTTGATCAGTTTCAACTCTGAACTGGGTTACTGGCAATGCGATCTGGTACAGATAAAAGCCTTAGCTTTAACGAATGATGTGGTTGAGTTAATGGCAATGCAATTACAGAAGTTGCCAGTCCAGACTCAAGCGGTGCTTAAATTTGCCGCTTGCATTGGCAATCAATTTGACCTGGCGACGCTGGCGATCGTCTGTGAGCAATCAGACCGTGACATTGCAACGGTGCTATGGCAGGCGTTACAGGACGGGTTGATCCTGCCCCAAAGTGAAGTCTACAAGTTCTTTAGTCATGGATTGGAAACCAGCCAGATCGATAGTGTAGTTGGATCGTCTGATTTACCCGTGACTTCTACGATTGTCTATCAGTTTCTCCACGATCGCGTCCAACAGGCAGCTTATTCCCTCATTCCAGAAACCGAGCGGGCGATCGCCCATTACCGGATTGGACAACTCCTACTGCAACGCATTTCGCCCGCCGCCCGGGAAGAACGCATTTTTGAACTGGTGAATCAACTCAACTATGGCATTCCCTTGATGACAGCGCCTTCGCAGTGCGATCAACTTGCCCAGTTAAACCTGCTGGCGGCGCGTAAAGCCAGAGGGGCAACTGCCTACCAGTCTGCCTATGAATATGCAACGGTGGGACTGTCTCTGCTGGGAAGTGACTCCTGGCAAGCTGATTATGAAATGTCCTTAGCCCTGCATGAACTGGCTGCCGAAGTCGCCTCGTTAAAGGGGGATTTTGAGCAGATGGATCGCTGGCTTGAAACGGTGATGCGTCAAGCCCAAACCCCGCTTGATCGGGTGCAGTCTTACCAGATCAAAATCCAGGCGTTGAACACTCGTAATGACTTTTTAGCGGCGATCTCCACCGGGCTATCCGTTCTGCAATCGCTGGGGGTGTCCTTGTCTGAGCAGCCTACACCCGCAGATATACAACAAGCGAAGCAGGACATTGACCAACTGATTGGCGATCGCCCCATCGCTGAATTAATTCATCTGCCTAAAATGGCAAACCCTGAGCAGCTTGCCATTGTCAGAATCGCCGATAGCATCTCCCCTTCGTGCTACATGACTGGCTCATCCCTCTATTTCTTAGTGATCGCCCTCCAGGTGAAGCTGTCGATTCAATATGGGAACAGTCCCTTTTCTCCGGTAGGGTATGTCAGCTATGCCTTTCAACTCCACATCCGCTGGCAGGAGATGGCTCAGGTGCAGCAGTTTGGGCAATTAGCCTATCAACTGGCGGCGGAACCCCAGGCAAAAAACACACGAGCAGCAACTTTTAATATATTTGCGGGATATATTCACCACTGCACTGCCCATCTCAAAGAAACACTACCTATTTTTCAAGATGCCTATCAAGCTGCACTGGAAACGGGCGATCTTGAATTCATTGTTTACATTGTCCAGGTATTTTCTTTAAACGCCTTCTGGTTGGGGCAACCGCTGACAGAACTGGCGACTCACATTCGCACCTATCATCAGCATTTACAAGAACTTAAACGAGACACCAGTGCCAAGCATTATTTAATTTACTGGGAAACTGCCCTGATTTTATTGGGAGAATCGGAGGACGAGTTTACCCTGCGCCAGAAATCCTATGAAGACAGGCTGATTGCTGAAGTCAACCTTTCCAGGGATGGGTTCCGGCTCTGTATTTTTTATCTGCACCGATTTATCTTAAATTTCTGGCTGGGGAACCTGGATCAGGCAGAACAGGATGCCGCTCAAACCCGACAGAATTTAACCGGATGTGTGGGTACGATGATTGAACCCGTTTTTTACTTTTATGATTCTCTGTTAGCCCTTGCCCTATTCACCGAAGCAACCACTGAGGAGGGCGATTCTCCTTTGGAGAGGCTTCGCCAACGCTGGCAGCGGATAGAGGAAAATCAAGCCGCTCTTCAGCATTGGGCACACCATGCCCCCATGAATCATCTGCATAAGTGGCAACTAGTGGAAGCTGAGCGATACCGGGTGCTGAAGCAACCGAAGGAGGCAATTGAACTCTATGATCTGGCAATTCAGGGATCTCAAACTAACGAGTATGTCAATGATGAAGCCCTGGCAAATGAACTGGCAGCGAAATTTTATCTGAAGTGGGGGAAGGAACGAATTGCTCAAGATTACCTGCTCAATGCCTACTATTGCTACGCCCGTTGGGAGGCGAAAGCAAAATCGCAGGATCTAGAACAACGGTATTCCCATCTCCTCCAACCGGTTCTAACTTCAGGTAAAAATCGTTCAGAGCACCAACCCAATCCGCGATCGCAGGTTTCCAGTGGTTCGAGTGGTTCGAGAGAGGTTTTAGACTTGGCGGCTGTGATTAAAGCTTCCCAGGCTATTTCCGGAGAACTTAAGCCCGATGTTCTAACCATCACACTAATGCAAATTGTGCTGGAAAATGCCGGAGCCGAACAGGGATCATTGATTCTGCTGAAGTCAGACCAGTTAGTCATCATGGCTCAATGCATTAGTGGTCAACGGTGTGAGCTACAATCCACTCCCCTTGAAACCAGTCAAACCGTTCCCATTGCCCCCATCCACTATGCCTTTCGCACAGCGGAAGTCGTCGTCATTGATGACATCAAGACAGAGACGCGCTTTGCTGCCGATCCCTACCTGATTCAGCAGCAACCAAAATCGGTGTTGTGTCTGCCGCTGCTTAAACAAAGCCGACCAATGGGTGTGATTTGTTTGGAAAATTATTTAACAATGGGCGCTTTCACCAGTGATCACGTTCAAGTTTTAAATCTCCTGTGTGCTCAAGCGGTCATTTCCTTTGAAAATGCCAGCTTGTATGAGAATTTACAAACATCAAATCAGTCTTTACACCGGTCATTAGAAATTCTGCAACAAACTCAAGCACAGTTAGTCCAGGCAACTGAAAAACTCCAGTATGATGCTTTGCACGATACACTGACCCATTTACCCAATCGCTCCTGGTTCGTCAATCTGCTAGATCATGCGATTCAATTCAGCAAGCGTCACCCCAACATGCTCTATGCGGTACTATTTATCGATCTGGATCGATTTAAAATGATCAACGATAGTTTGGGGCACGCAATTGGCGATGAGTTTCTTAAATGTGTGGCTCAACGACTACAAACCTGTGTACGAGCTTCTGATGCCATTGCTCGATTTGGGGGAGATGAGTTTGCCATCTTGTTGGAGGATTTGAATCAGGCAACCGAAGCGATCGAAGTCGCTAAACGCATTCATCACCAGGTTTCCTTACCTTTTCAGGTGGAGGGATATGAAGTCTTCACGGCAGCCAGTATTGGCATTGTTCTGAATACAACAGACTATCAAGAAGCCGCACAGGTTCTACGGGATGCAGATACTGCAATGTATCACGCTAAAACCCAGGGAAGAAATTGCTACGCTATATTTGATCCGGCAATGCAAACCCATGTCACGGTTCGATTGCAATTAGAAAGCGATCTGCGGCGGGCGATCGAAGCCAGGGAATTTCACCTCCAGTATCAACCGATTATTGCGCTACCCAGCGGAAACTTAAGAGGATTTGAAGCACTGGTGCGATGGCATCATCCCACACGGGGAATCATTTCCCCGGCTGAATTTATTCCCGTTGCCGAAGAAACTGGCTTGATCGTGCCTTTAGGTTGGTGGATTTTGCAGGAAGCCTGTGAAAAGTTAAGTACTTGGCTCGTTCAATTCCCCCAGACTTTTCCGCTGATGATGAATGTCAATCTTTCAGCGATTCAACTAAAACAAACCGATTTATTAGAACAACTAGATGCCATATTGCAAGCCACTCAAATCCCCAGGGATTGCTTAAAACTCGAAATTACCGAAAGCTGTATTCTGGAACCGCTGACCCCCGAAGCTCAGCGCTTGAAACAATTAAAAGACCTGGGTGTTCGGTTATGTATCGATGACTTTGGCACGGGCTATTCCTCTCTCACCCGTTTGCGTGAATTTCCCATCGATACCTTGAAAATTGACCGCATTTTTGTCCATCGTCTCACAACAAATTCTAATCAGATGGTTCAAATGATCATCTCTCTGGCTCACAGCCTGGGAATCGATGTTGTGGCTGAGGGAATAGAGACTGAAACTGAACTAGAGACTCTTAAAGAACTGAGATGTGAGTTTGGGCAGGGATACTTGTTCTCTCCTCCAATCCATCCCCAAGAGGCAGAACAGTGGATAAGGAAAGGATGAGACATCAGTACTCCACAGCACAAGTCTGGCAGAGCTATTATTCTGGGGTTTTCAAGCTATCAAACAATTTTTGGCAGCCTATTAGCGCGATCGCCAATTCCTATCTACCGTTGGCAACGTTGCAATCGAGAAAATGGACAGCTCATCCAGCAGCCAGATGCCATTCTCTCCCGTTTCATCATTGCGCCAGAAAAGATCTAATTCACCATCGCGATTATAGTCTGCAATACCTGCCACTCGCCAGGTCTGGTCTGGAACGGTGGGTAACACACCAATTGAACTAAGGGAGATGCCATTCATAAACCAAACACCATTTTGTCCATCGTTCTTGTTGCGCCAGAGGATGTCTACTGTGCCATCACCGTTAAAATCTCCGACACCTTCAATCTCCCAATCGAGGGGAACGGCAGGAGTTAGCACGTCGATCGACGCAATGGTGGTGCCATTCAAAAACCAGAAGCCTGTACTGCCACTGGCGGTATCGCGCCAGAGTAGATCCAGAAAACCGTCTTGATTGAAGTCACCCACACCGTAAATTTGCCAATCAGAAGGTGCTGAAGGGAGCACCGCTATCGAACTGATTGACAACCCATCCATCAACCAGATGCCAGTTACCCCAGCGGTCCGGTTGCGCCAGAGAATATCAACCTGCCCATCTTGATTGAAGTCGCCGGTTCCCCGAATTTCATAATTCAGGTCACTAACGGTTGGCAGCAGGGCGATCGACGCAATGGTGGTGCCATTCATGAGCCAGATACCGTTTTCTCCGCTGACTGTGTTGCGCCAGAGTAGGTCAGTGAAGCCATCGCCATTAAAATCGGAATGCACCACTGGTGAGAACAACGTGGGATCAATTGTAATGGTGAAGATCTGGGAGAAGGAGGTATCCTGTCCACCATTGGCAGTACCGCCACTATCTCGAACGGTCACCTCAAAGGTGGTCGTTCCCGCAGCACCTGTTGCTGGGGTGTAGGTAAGGGTGCCATTGGGGGCGATCGCCGGTCCCCCGCCTGTGGCAAACAGGGCAGGATTGGAAATATTACTCACCAGGTAAGTTGCTGTCTGGTTGGACTCATTCGCAGCCCCCGGATTAAAGACTGCCCAGTTGGGAACCACCTGGGACCTTAGACCAGAGCCAACAGGTGGATTGGTGGCAGTGAAACTGGGGCGATCGTTGACGGGGTTAACCGTAATCGTGATCGTGCGGATTGCCGTTTGTGGGATACCACCTGTTACACCACCATCATTGGCAGTCACGGTCAGGGTATCGGTACCAAAGTAGTTGGGGGTTCCCTGATAGGTAAGGGCATTGGCACTGATCAGAGTCCGGTTAATCTGGGTCAGAGTACCGCTCAGGGTGACGGTTGAGGTGCCGTTGTTGGTCAGGTTGACACTAGTCAACCCACCGGAAATGCCTGGATTTACGGTTAAAACTCCGTTGGCGGCAGCGAGGGTAACGCTAATAGGGCTGGCATTGGCATCAATGTCGCCTATGTAGCCAATAGGAAACGTCAGCGGTGTATCCTCATTTACACTGCGGGCAGATAAAGGACTATTGGTCGCCACGGAAATCCCATTAATTCGGACTGCTGCTTCAGCCGAGGGGGTGCCATCTCCCAAAAAGATGAAATTGCTCAGTTCATAGGGATTGGGTAAGGTAACACTAGTTTGCAGAGGTCCCACGGTTAGGGTAGGGGGAATAAATGCTGTGTAATCGCGTAACTGACCGCTCAGGATCGGGGTGCCATTGCCAAACAGGGTATACAGGTTGCCCAGAATTGCCAGGTCGTAATTGATCAGAGTCGTTGTGTTGATATTGACAAACTCTGCCTGGGTAAACAGGGTTCGGGAGTTGCTGGCGGGTGGACTGTCTGGCTCTAATGCCGGATTACTCTGGGTGGTGCCGTCTTCCTGTGCCCAGATCCGGTCTTCCCAGAAGCCCAATTCGATGCCTCTCCGGTCATTGCCAAGCACAGTGACGCTGAAACCGGCGCGATCGTCTTTGCCATCGTTGTTCTTATTGGCAGTTGCCGTGCGGTTTTCGTCAATTACCTGGGCGGTAAAACTGAGGACATAACCCGCTGTGCGATCGAGCGTGGGAAAAGCAGCGCCATTAATTGGCTCAGGTGTAAATGTTATGCCGGTCAACACATTACCGCTTTGGTTAAATCGGTAGTTGCTGTACCCAGCATAGATTGGAAAGTCGGTCGTGAGGGTGGTGCCTCCTCCACTCGCAAATTGGGTCGCACTACCACTCAGGAGGGAGGTATCCCGGTAGGCAAACCAGGGTCCACCTGGAGCGGAACCAGCGGTGGTTGGCAACAGGTTGGTGCTACCGTCGTACAGCGTCAGTTTATTACCAATAAATGGAGCATCATTGACACCCGTTACACTAACGGTCTTTGTTGCTGGCAGGCTGATTTCCCCAGTTCCATCATTCAGAACGATCGAGATCGTGCGGCTTCCAGTGGCAGGTAAATTATCGGAAACGCTGGCGTAGGTGAGGTTCCGCAACAATGCCTCAACTGCTGTGGGCGTAGCAGCACTGTTGAGTGAAATAACCAGGTTTTCGTTGCTGATACCGCCTGTGAAGGTGCCAATTTGGGTTCCGCCAAAGTTAATGATTCTACCATCCAGCCCAATCTGTCCGGCACCGTTGCCCTGATGACGAATGGCAAGGCGATCGGAGGCAATTCCACCCCCGGTGAAGCTGACCGTCAGGATGCCGTTGTTGAAATTAGCGGGGTTGTCGGCATCGATCACCGTTGCGTTGCTATCAACTAAAACGGCAGCGGCATTTTCGGTATAGGCGATCGTTCCACCTGGTAAGGTAATCACCGGACTCACCAGCAGGTACCCGTACATCGACCGGGCAGCAGCACTCAAGACTAAGGAAGATGCGATCGCCCCAGTGGCAACTTCCAGTTCCCAATTGCCGCCCAGGTCATGGTTTCCAGTGGGGTCAATACTGGCAGCAATATCGGCTCCCGTCAGTTGCGCCAGTTGTTGCACAAAGGCTAACCCCAGTTCCCCCTGTGCCACATTGCAACCGTAGAGCAGAATATCGGCATCGGTAGTCAGCGCTTCCGCCCAGGACTGTAACTCGCTGGTGTAATGACTCAAGTTATCCCAACTCAGCCCGGTTGCACCCAATTGCAAACTGCCAGAGGCTCCGTGGGAAAGAATATGCAGGCTAGAAATTCCCCTGTACTGAAATAACGTCTGAGTGATTTGCTGCACGGCATCCTGAAGTGGGTCGAGGACATAGACTGCCGTACCGGGTTCCACATCAGCAAGCAAATTCTGATAATGGATGACTTCAGGATCGACAAAAATAAGCTGGGAGGGTGAACCACTGCTACTGGAAGAAAACCAACCTGCTTTGAAGGATGACAGCGCCTCTGCCGGATTGGTCAAGCCGTTGAATGTAGCACTGGAAACAGACAGCAAATCTCCGGTAACGGAAGGGGCTACTGAAAGACCTAATTTATTGATTTCCATAACCACATTCCTTAAAAACTGCAAATAGGGGCACCGAAAAGGGGATGGACTACGAACGTTATGAGCCTTTTAATGAATACTCTCCTTTCCATCCCTGCCTCTCATCCCTGAACCCGATCGCTTGCTCCCTTAATTTCTCTTGCCTGGTTCCTTTCTAGGTGTATTCCTCCGTTCAGTAAAAGAAAAGTCAATTCAGGATGTCTTGTCAGTAAATTCACGGAAAATTCATAAATCAATCCAGTAGCTTTCTAAACTCGAATGAGATTAACAACCAAAGTTCCTTTAGTGAACCATCAGTAGAGCAATCTAAAAGTTCTGCAACGTAGGTTAGGGAAGCGCCAACGAAACCCAACATTTTCAACATTCAGGGGCTGTAAAATTAAATACTCACTGCACTAGCGCTCCTAAGTGGATTGTGAGAAAGCATGGCTGAAAAATCTTCACCGTATTTTTTTAGATCCAGGCATGTCCTGATAAAAACTTTACTGTGCGGAACTTTCGGAGGGATTAGGCTAAATATATGCAGATTTAGTAAATTTTGCTTCTACTCTAAGTAATTCTAAGGAAACGGGGTTAATAAAGAATAGTACCGACTCCAGCAAGTTAGGTTGCTGGAGTTGGCTACTTTGAGAAAGGATGAAACTTTCTGGAAACGTTTGTCCCCTCGTTCTTGATGCTTGACAGCCGATTTCATTGGCATAAACTACAGCCGATACCGAACATCCGTTCCCAAGATCGGTCGTTAATCCATTTGAGAAATCAGTGTAATGAGGTAGTGGCAAATTGCTCAGATTTTGAGCAACCGTTTGAACCGTTAGAAGTATCATCCTGTCACTTCCTTTTCAAAGGAGCGTTGCTGAACAGGATGATGAACCTCATCCCCACCCCTTCTTCCAATAGAGGAAGGCGCTAGAACTCTTCCTCGTCCTTTGGGAAAAGGTTAGGGCGTAGCTTGAATCCTCGGCAATCTGGTACTTTCGTTCAGGGTGACGATCACAACTTCTCAATTAGTAGTCTGCCAAGCAAATTTTGAAGGGGGTTGCAACCCCTTCAAATCCTCGCAAATTGGTTTTTCTGAGTTTAGATTACCAGGCAAAGTTCCTTTGGTGAACCACTAGTGTTCCGTCAGGAAATTTTGATGGGTCGTAGACCCCCAAAATTCAGCCATCATTAACCTCCTGGGTATTCGCTACCTGTCAAATTTAATTTGACAGAGCGTTAGTACTCACAGGCGGAAATCTGGATACGCTGATCTACTGCGCACTCCGACTCTCTGGACTGGCTGAACCAGGGGTGCCGCACTTCGCCTTGCTGCGCTAGATCCTGCTCTAAACAGCTAGGGTTTCACACCTTATTTTTGCCCAATTTTGTAACTGTACACATCCTATGGTTGTTGATAAGAGCATCCGAGTCGAACCGGATTTACAAGCGGAAACCCCTCTGATAAAAGAGGCTTGGGAGTTGTTAGAGGATTCGATTGTTTACTACCGGGGTCGTCCGGTGGGAACAGTAGCCGCACGGGATCCCTATGTGGAAGCGCTGAACTATGATCAGTGCTTTGTGCGTGATTTTGTTCCCTCTGCGCTGCTATTTCTGATCAAGGGACAAACGGAAATTGTTCGCAACTTTTTGATTGAAACCCTGGGGTTACAGAGCAGTGATAAGCAGATGGATTGTTTCAATGCCGGTCAGGGATTAATGCCGGCTAGTTTTAAGGTTGAAACCTGGGAAGGACAGCAGTATTTAACGGCAGACTTTGGGGAACACGCGATCGGGCGGGTCACACCGGTAGACTCCTGCCTCTGGTGGTTGATCCTGTTGCGGGCGTATGTGAAAACAACGGGAGATCTGGATCTGGCTCACCGACCCGATTTTCAGCAGGGCATTGTGTTGATTCTGAAATTGTGCCTTGCCGATCGCTTTGATATGTATCCCACGATGCTGGTGCCGGATGGCGCATTTATGATCGATCGCCGCCTGGGCGTATCTGGTCATCCCCTGGAAATTCAAGCCTTGTTTTATGCAGCTTTGCGATCGGCGCGGGAATTGCTATTGCCGAACCGGCGGGGTGAGGTTTATGCCCAGTTCCTCAACCAGCGGTTAAGCACACTAAACTATCACATTCGTGAATATTATTGGCTTGACCTGCGGCGGTTAAATGAAATCTACCGTTATCGGGGGGAGGAGTTTGGTGCAGCGGCGGTCAATAAGTTTAATATTTATCCCGATTCCATTCCCCTATGGCTAACTGAGTGGATGCCAGAACAGGGTGGCTATTTGGCAGGTAACCTGGGTCCAGCCCAAATGGACTTTCGTTTCTTTACCCTGGGCAATTTGATGTCGATTGTGTCGTCCCTGGCGAGCGATCGCGAATCCCTCTCCATCATGGATTTGATTGAACAGCGCTGGCATGACCTGATTGGTTATATGCCGATGAAAATTTGCTTTCCCGCCGTTGAGGATTTAGAATGGCGCATTCTGACTGGATGTGACCCTAAAAACGTTCCCTGGTCATACCACAATGGCGGCAATTGGCCCGTCCTGCTGTGGGCACTGGCCGCGGCGGCTCAAAAAACTGGCAGACCAGAACTGGGCTGGCGGGCAATTGAAATTGCCGAACATCGTCTCAGCCAGGATGAGTGGCCCGAATATTACGACGGCAGAAATGGCAGATTAGTGGGCAAAGCTTCTCGCAAATATCAAACCTGGACAATCACCGGATATCTGCTAGCGCGGGAGATTATGACCAATCCAAATCATATTGACCTGTTCAGTTTTAACGAAGATCAGGAGATGATGGAATGGATGGGCATGATTCGCGAAATTAAATAGCCCATGAAATCCTGGAGATTAATTTCTCTCCCATTTCTTAAGTTATACGAAGGAATGAGAATTAAATAACATCTACTTTTGGTAAGTTGCGGTTGAGTTTACGAAACCCAACATCTACGGGAGCGTTGGGTTATCCTGTGGGAAGCAAGCTACATCCTTCAACCCATCCTACGCAAGTTAATTGATCTACAATCCCAAAGGCTTGTCATGAAATAACTACCAACGCCTAACACCAAACCCAGGAAGTTTTCGGATAGGCTTTAAGTAGATTCTCGATTTGAGTGAATGTTTTAATGCCTGCCCCATCTGAAGCTTCTGGCTTTTATTCCATTCGGCTAAATCCCTTCCTGCTTTGGTTTATTCAAACGATCGCGGGTTTTGGCTCCCAATGGCGTTATCAGCTCAATTTACAAGTTGAGCCAGAGGATTTAAAGCGTCTACAAGAACTGAAGGGCAAACAACGGCTGCTTTTACCAAACCACCCCACTTTTCAAGACCCGATCGTGGTTTTCCTGCTGTCAGCTAAGTTAAACCAAACGTTCTACTATCTGGCAGCCTATGAGTCGTTTAAGGGACTTTTAGGATGGTTTTTGCAGCATATAG
This sequence comes from Kovacikia sp. CALU 1929, assembly GCF_056784235.1. Lineage (NCBI taxonomy): Bacteria > Bacillati > Cyanobacteriota > Cyanophyceae > Leptolyngbyales > Leptolyngbyaceae > Kovacikia > Kovacikia sp. CALU 1929. The sequence continues at coordinate 117,754 of NZ_JBXBCF010000108.1, read as the reverse complement.
GTGCTTACTCTATCCGACGTGGGATTGCCGATCGCCCCAGCATTGCCTACACATTAGAGTTGATGGCGCTGCCAGACTGTTGCCTGGTTATCTTTCCAGAGGGCGGCTGCTCCTTTCAAAACGACACCGTTATGCCGTTTCGAGTGGGTGGAGTACAGATTGCATTCCAGGCAATGAGTCGATTTGCAAAACGAGGCGAAACTCCGCCTGATTTTTTTGTAGTGCCCATCAGTATCAAGTATCACTACACCGAGGATATGACCCCAGCAATTCAGGCAAGTCTCAACCAGTTAGAAACCCAACTGGGCTTACCCAAAAAGGGAAGTGCGTATGAGCGGTTACGGGCGATCGGGAAACAGGTATTGATCAATCTGGAACAGGAATATGGTCTCCAGACTCCCCAGGCTGAGCAGGAGTCCTGGGATGACCGCATTGCCGCCCTTAAAACCCATGTTTTGCAGGAATGTCAGCAGCGTCTGTCGATTCAGCCCTCACCAGGGGAACCGATCCGGGAGCAGGTTTACCGAATTCAGTACGCGATTCAGACAAAGGACGAACTGTTAGAGGATAGCAATGATCAAGAAGCGGTTCAGGAAACTATCTGGACACTAGAAGCGGTTCAAAAGGCAATGTTTCGGCTGCTCAACTTTGATGCTATTCAGGATAGCTATGTGGCAGAAAACCCAACTCAGGAACGTTTTTTGGATACGCTCACCCGTCTGGAGCGAGAAGTATTTAACATTGATCAACCTTCTCCCAAGGGACATCGCCAAGCCAGAGTGAAAATTGGCAACCCGATTAATCTCAAAGACTATTTTGAAGACTACCAACAAAATCGTAGCCGCACTATTAATCAACTTGTGCTAGCAGTACAGCAGACTGTTCAAAGAAATCTAAATCAATTGAATGAATAATGAATTCAGGGCTAGGGTGGATAATACCCATCAGCCATTTTCCATCCCAAACCCTCAGCTTTAACCAAAGACATAGTTAAAGCTAATGCTTACCCGTTCCTCATCACTCAAATTAGGCTCCACTCCATGCTTTAACCAGCTTGGAAAAATAAGCAGTAGTCCTGCTTCGGCAACATGGGCAACGGCATCTGCGGTATAAGCTGTAAAGGTTTGAACGTTAGGCTTGTAAAATGTCCTTGCACTACGGGGGTCATAAAACATCAAACTACCACTGTCTTTTGGAGTTTTAACGTAATAAACGCCACTGAAAAGGCAATTGGCATGATCGTGAATTTTGTTACTGGCATATTTTGGATTCACATTTGCCCAGCAATTAGCCGCAGCAATCCTGACATTTCCATAGCCAACAGCCTGAGCAACCTGGGCGATCGCTTCATCCACAAGCTGCTTAAATGGCTTCACTTCTTCCAAATCGAACAGATTTGATTTGCTATGCCAACCTAAAACATTAGAAGCCACATACCCTGGATCGGACTGCTTCAAACCGAAAATTGTCTTTAGCAACTGCTGGTCAAGCTTCTCATGGTCTTTGAGATTAAATACAAATAGAGCCGTTGGAAATAGATTGTGGCAGGAAGCAATCCATTTCTCTTGATCAGTCATATTCCCACTCGCTTAACAACTTAGATCCGTAGCTACCCTATATCAATCAAGTAAGAACCATCAAAAAAATTTTAAAGTTGTCACCAAAGTAAATTCTGATTCCCATTATTAGGCTACTCAAGTTGGTATTCAAATTTTTAGCAGGACTTATGAACTTATCAGTATGCCTGTAATCAAGTCCTGGTGTTCTAAAGAACCAACCCCAGGAAAGCAGTATATTCCGCAATAAAGTCCTGATTTCAGTGTATCCTAAGCAAAGAAAGTTTAAGTATAAACACTGCCGGAGCCGAAAAAATCAGGCATTTTCAAAGTTCCTGTAAACTTATTGTTGCAGTGCTCATTAATTTACCGTCATTGGGAAAGCTAGCTTTGCGATCGCCGGAGGCAAAAGTAAATGGCTGACAATCCTCAGTTTCCTGATAATAGTCTTGCAACCACCCGAATTATTAATTCGAGTTCTACGTCTCAACTTTTTTCTAACTCTGGAGCAGATACCAGCTATTCCCTTGACCCCGGTGACACCCAGGACTACTTCCTGCTTCGACTCAGTCAGCGCAGCAGCGTCGTCCTTGCCCTAAATAATTTGACTGACAATGCCGATCTAGAACTTCTAGATAGCGGTGGAGTTTTGGTCGGCTCCTATAATACTGGAACCCTGGCAGATGCGCTTACAACAGAGCCTCTAAACGCTGGTGACTACTACATTCGGGTTTTCCTGCCTGACCCCAGTAGTTCCACCAACTACTCCCTGAGCGTCAGTACAATTAGCGGTGCGCGCGCTGATCTGCTGTGGCGCAACTACTCTACTGGACAGAACGGTGTCTGGCTAATGGATAACACCAGCATCGGGAGCGTGCAGCTTACCACGACCGTTAGCGATGTCAGTTGGGTGATTGAGGCTGCCGCCGATATGGATGGGGATTCCATCCCTGATTACATTTGGAGAAACTACTCAAGCGGTCAAATCGGAATTTGGATGATGGATGGCAATGGTGCTATTCGCTCTGTCCAAGCCTTGACACCCCTGACTGATCTGAACTGGAGGATTGAAGGAGCCGCAGACTTTAATGGTGACGGCAAAAACGATCTGCTCTTGCGCAACTATTCTACATTTGATAATGGTATCTGGTTCATGAACGGTACGGTCTATAGCTCTGCTACCTTCATCCAATCAGTAGCAGGTGTCTTTATGAAACCTTCTGCCATAGCGGATTTTAATGGAGATGGGAATCCAGACATTTTGTGGCGCAACCTCTTTACAGGGGACAATTTCATCTGGATGATGAATGGAATCGAAGTAGAATCTACAGTTTCAATTTCATCCGGCGATGCCAGCTATGATATTGCTGGAGCCGGAGACTTTGATAGAGATGGCAACCCAGACCTGATCTGGCGTCATCGCACTACAGGTGACAACTTTGTCTGGTACATGAACGGAACTTCCCTTGCCAGTGTTGGGGTACTGCCTCCAATTGGTGACTTAAACTGGCAAATTGGGGCAGTTGTAACCAGTACCCCAAAAGTTGATCTGGGCGGTGATACCATGACTTCCGCCCTTGACATTGGTACGGTTGGGAACGCGACCGGCATCTATAGCGATAAAATAGGCGGTGCCACTGACAGAAATGACTACTACAAGTTCACCCTGGGAGCACCCACGACTTTTAACCTGGCACTGACCGGATTGACTGGTAATGCAGATGTATGGCTGATTCAAGACCTTAACAACAATGGCATTGTTGATAGTCAAGCCGAGATTGTTGCTACTTCAGTTAATCTGGGGACTGCCAATGAGCAGATTAGCAACTTGTCCCTTGGTGCTGGTGCCTACTTCCTGCGGATTTTCTCACCAACGGGTGAATCTACAGAATATGCTCTAAACATTGGCGGCATTCCTGCCCAGCAAATTGACCTGCTCGTCCCAACCACGAACCCGGCTTCATTCAGAGTCACCAGAACTAATAACAACGCGTTACCCACTCAAGTGAGTCTTACAGTCGGGAACTCAAACTATCTACCGACTATTCGCGTGTATTATGGGGTACGCAACAATAGTGTCAACGTGACTCCAGGGGAGTTTCGGGTCTCCTTCTACATATCACGGGATAACGTGATTACATCCAGCGATCGCCTCCTGGGCACCACTGACCCTAATACTGGCTTCAGCAACCTGGATGTCCTCATTAGTGGACTGGCATCCGGTCAGACTCGCAGTGGTTTTGTCGATATTCCGATGCTTCTAGCAGAAGATCAGTGGTGGGGAGGAGACCAGACCTACTATATTGGGATGATCATTGACTCAACGGGTTTGGTTGCCGAGTCAAACGAAATTAATAATGCGGTTGCCTTCGCCATTGGAATTAGGGATACCATCCGACCAGACATCCTGGGCGATGGGCTGAATGCTGTCCAAACCGTGTCATCACCTGGTCAGGCAATCCGTTTGACAGGTGCAATTAAGAACATTGGCAACGTTTCTACAGGGTCAAGTAGAATTATTGTTAACTACTTTCTATCGAATGACGACATCTACGACGGTAGTGACTACTTTATTGCTCAATCCAGTATCGCCCCACTTGCTAGAAGAGGCACTACAGGTGACCGGATTGTCTTCGATAGCAACATTACAACTATCGGTTCTACTGCCTACTTCACTGTGCAACCTACGTTGCCCAACCTGCAAGACTGGGAAGGATGGCAGGGGAATGGACGGTACTACATCATGATGCGAATTGATATCTTAAGTTCAGTGCAGGAAGGTTCAGGTGGTAAGGAAAACAACTCCAACTACGGTAGGTTGATTGGTTCGTATATTGATTACGATTTCATTGACATTACGGGATTGTAGAAATCGTTAAGAAAGCATTCCAGCATCGAGATCCAAAGGCTTTCCGTAGAATTTCGTGCTGGGATGTTTTATGGGGTAGTGTTTCAAATATGTGGTTGGATCTGGTAGGAGCATTGCAGTGCAATGCTCCTACGGAATATAAACAACAGGTCTAGAACACTACCCGCTATCTCAACGGAGTGCCTCTGAAGAATAGCGATGATGCCCTGTTGGTTAACTGGTGTGAACTCACGGTAAGCCGTCCTGACGGTAAGGTAACTTACAAAAATTCGTTTGCCACCAATCACTTCATTAACGATGACACTGTAGCAGCAGTCGTCTTGGCAGGTCGTACCCGATGGAAGGTGGAGAACGAGAATAACAACACCCTCAAGACCAAGGGCTATAACCTGGAACACAATTTTGGGCACGGAAAGCAGCATCTTGCCTCGTTCCTGGCGACCCTCAACATCCTGTCTCTCCTATTTCATACGTTGCTAGAGTTGCTCGACCAGAAGTACAAGCTATTACGAGCGCACCTGCCCACGCGCAAGTCCTTTTTCGATGATCTGCGGGCTTTAACTCGTTACATATATTTCGATAGTTGGGATCATTTACTCACCTTCATGCTTAAAGGACTAGAGCTAAATATCCCACCGAATACCAGTTGAATTTCCATAATGAGAATTGCTGGTGAGAGGTGTAGTGTTGGATATTTTGTTTGCCCAGTGATATCCTTCAGCCTGTTGGTGAGTTTCAGAATCATTTGCTGAAGTAGCTTACGCCCTATCTTCGTACTTGCGTAGTATTTCAGCCGTTGCCTGTCCGGTCTTTTGCCAACTGAATTGCTGGGATCTGGCAAGACCGGCGTTACGAAGGGCTGAACCCAGGTTGGAACTGGTTGCCAGGGTGTTCATAGCTTCTGCGATCGCCCCAATTTGATAGGGATCCACCAGAATGGCAGCATCTCCGGCAACCTCTGGCAGAGATGCCAGATTGGACGTAATCACAGGCGTTCCACATGCCATGGCTTCTAGCACAGGCAACCCAAACCCCTCCCATAAACTGGGAAAAACCAGGGCGATCGCCTGATTCAGGATGATGGGCAACGCTTGATAGGGCACATAATCCAGAAATTTGACCCGATGATTTAACCCCAGTTCGTCTATCTGGGACTGGAGTAGCGGTCGATAGCGCCTGTCTGAGGGACCAGCCAGCCACAGTTCATAGTCCAGGCGATCGGGCAGTGCCGCAAAGGCAGCAATCAGCCGCTGTAGGTTTTTGTATGGAGTAATTCGCCCCAAGTACAGGAAATAATTTTGGGTTGGCAGATCAAGAAACTGAAAGTTTTCTGCGTCATAAGCTAAGGGAATGGGGGTAATTTGGGTTGCCGGAATTCCACAGAAATGAATGATGTCACTGGCGGTCGCTTCTGAGTTGCAGATAATGTGTTGTGCCTGCTGCAACACCTGGGGAATGTAGTGTCGGTTATACAAGGTGGCAGGGGACAGGCGTTTGAAAAACCGCAGCGGAATCAGGTCATGAACAGTCACCACAAAGCGGCAATTAGACCAGAGGGGGGCTTCGGGGATAGGGGAAAATAGCAGCCGCGAAGTCAACTGGCGATAAAGTTTGGGTAGTTGGAACTGCGTCCAGAGCAGGCGCTTTAAGTGCCCTTTCAGTCCATAGTCAGCCGTCAGGTCGGGGGGCGATGGATGAAAGCGGTGCCCGCTCACTTCAAATGGAGCCACAATATCCAGATCCAGTGCGCCAAATTCTTTCACTAAGTTGAGGCTATAGGTCGCCAGTCCAGTCGGTTTTGGCAGAACTGAAGCCAGGTTGATCAGAATCGTCATGGCGATCGCGCACTCACACCGCAAACAGCAACACTTGCTAAAGAGTCTATAGCGAGTCAGCAGCCAGCGGCCAGCAGAACAGAAACTCTCTGCTACTGGCTCCTCAATTCTCACTGCCAAAAATTCCCTATGCCGGAGAATGGCTATCTAATCAAGATTTGAATCTACAGTCAATTAACTGGCATTACCGATCCCAGATGACTTTGAACCAGGTTGATCATGGTTTGCGGCTCTGGCGGTTTGCTTAGAAAATCAGTCGCACCAGCTAACCGGGCGCGGGTGCGGTCTAGAATTCCATCCTGGCTGGTAAGAATAATGATGGGGGTATTTTGGAACGTGGGGGTTTTGCGCAGAAAGTTACAAAGGTTGTAGCCACTGGTATCGGGCATGATCAGATCGAGAAAGATTAGATCGGGTTTATGTTTAACCAATGTGGCAATTCCCGACAGCGGGTCCTGGATATTTACAACCCGATACCCGGCAGGCTCCAAAATAGCTGCCAAAACCTGACCGACTGTGGGGCTGTCATCAATACAAGCAATCACAGGTCGGGATTTTCGCTTTCCAGCCATAGAAGGACAGGCGGCTTGTCTAAGGGGAAGGGGAAAATCAGGTATCTCTTCTAAGGCGATCGCCCCCTGGTGCAGCCAGGGCAGCAAAAAGCGGGTCACTGCCGTGATCGGACGCTGGGCATGGGCAGCAATATCCCAAACGGTATGTTGTCCAGCCAAAAACGGGTTGAGTTTATCCGGTAAAGGGGGCAGGTTAGCCTGATCGACGAGGGCAGACTGCCTTAAAATCGGCGATCGATAGGGACTAAGGGCATCCAGTTCGAGCGCCTTCCATTGTTTCCAGAGATCCTGCGATCGCTGCAACACCTGTTCCACTTGAGGCGAAGACAGCAACAGACTCAGGGCAGCATTATCCTTCAGGGCAAAGCGCTGCATGGCAAGCCAGTCGCTGGTCATGACTGGATTGCTGACCAGGGAAAATAGCACTTCTTCCAAGCTGGTCTTAATCACCGTTTGAGCCTGGACAACATTGAGATGATTCTGAGCGACACGATGGCTCAACAGGTGATATTCCCAGGGTTCTTCCTGGGAAATGCAGGAGACATTCCAATTAGGCTGATATTGCTTAATCGCCCGATACCACCGCCTGACCCGGTGAAGACTGCCCGTTCCATATACCAGCCGCCCATGAAAAAAGTACAGCTTCCACTGGCGATCGCCACTACTCAGCGTTAATTCACCCGTTGCTCTCTGTTGGGTTAGTGATGCCAAAGTACGGGCAGCATTGGCATATCCAATCGATGCAGAAGTCATCACCCCAAATATCGCCTGATTGGTTACAAAATGAAATCCCACTAAAACCTATCCGAAAAACCTCAACCGCTAAAGCCCAGGGCTAAACCCAGGAAATTTTCGGACAGCCTTTACTTAACGCAGTTTAATCATTCCTGAACATCCCAATAATGGGAATTTCCCTGAAATACAAAACGGAAGGAAAAAATTCTAACGGTACGCCCTGCTCCCTCTCAACGGGCAAAAACAGAATAATGAAGCAAGACTGGCGCTGGCAGACGAATCTAATCAGTAATAGATCGGAGTCAGTAAGCCTGTATTTTTACGGATGCTATCCATCAAAACGGTGGGTTGACTGCCCAACCAGTACTTACATTTTCTGAAAATGCGTCCATCGCTCTCTAGAGAGGGCACACTGAAGGAGCAGCTATTCATCCCTCCTGAGAGATTACATCCAGCATGAGAGACCGTATTCAGTTACTCATCGAAAACCTGGGTCAAACCATTGTCGGCAAGCAAGAAGCCATTCGTCTGGTGCTCGTTGCACTGATCGCCGGTGGTCATACTCTTTTAGAAGATGTACCCGGTGTTGGCAAAACATTACTTGCCAAGTCTCTGGCACGCTCCATCGATGGTAAATTTCAGCGGATCCAATGCACGCCTGATCTGATGCCTACCGATGTGACTGGAACCAATATCTGGAATCAGCGGACGGGAGAATTTGAGTTTTTAATGGGTCCAGTGTTTACCAATGTGCTGCTGGCAGATGAGATTAATCGGGCAACTCCCCGGACCCAGTCTGCTCTGCTAGAGGTCATGGAAGAACATCAGGTCACTGTGGACGGAGTGACCCGTAAAGTACCCAGTCCCTTTTTTGTGATTGCCACTCAAAACCCGGTGGAGTATCAGGGTACTTTTCCTCTGCCAGAAGCACAAATGGATCGGTTTACCCTATCCCTGTCCCTGGGATACCCCACTGAAGGGGAAGAATTACAAATGCTACAACGGCTTCAAGAGGGTTTAGGGGTAAGTGAATTACATCCCTGCATTTCCCTGGAGGAGATTCAGGAACTTCAGCGGCTCAGCTCGCTGGTGCGGGTAGAGGCATCGCTGCAACAGTACATGCTGAATCTGGTACGGGCAACCCGCCATGACGAAGAGATTACGCTTGGTATTAGTCCCAGGGGATCTGTGGCTCTGTTTCGGGCGGCTCAAGCCCATGCCTACCTGGAGAACCGAGATTACACCATTCCCGATGATGTCAAGTATCTTGCACCCCACGTCCTTTCTCACCGAATGATCCCGGCGGGGGGACGACGGGCAAAGGCGATTGTTGACCGGCTACTGCACTCGATTCCAATTCCCTAAAAGCCTTTCCGATAAACCACAACGGCGCGTGGATGAGTCGAAGGTGGTGCTGAATAGCCGGATGAATTGGAACGAAGTTTCAATTCATCCAACTCCCAATTCATACCCAAAATCAGCAACGCCACGGCTAAAGGCAAATTGTGGGAACGTTTTACGAATAGCCGCCCATGCACCTGCCTCAAAGACTTTCCAAATAACTCAATAAATCTGCCATTTCCTGGGGCGTAGGCTGAAACTGGGGCATTGGGGGTGTTTGACCACTAATAACCTGGTGGATCAGGTTAAATTTTGATTTTCGTTCAGAAACACTAAGCAGGCTGGGACCAACCTGACCATCTGCCTCTAGCCCATGGCAACCTGCACAATTCATCTGAAAAATGGCATGACCCTGCACAGCATCTCCTTGTAAGGAAAGAACAGTGCGGATATAAGGGTCTGAGAGGCGAACCTGGTGAACTCCAAGCAAAACCAAGCCAACAGCAAGCAGGATTGCTAAAACTGCCAGGGCAATCCGCTGAATCAAACCTTCGTTTTTAAGCAGTTGGTTATCCAAAAGAGTTTGTCAAAAAAATCGGCAGAAAAAACTTTGACTTCAGGTTTCTGTTATTCAAAGGCTTTGGCTAATAGACTTCTATACTTTAAAGCTTCTTTAGATAACTTTGCAATTTCGTAAAGGCTTGTGTGACTCAAAAATTTACACAGGGTGGATAGGGTAAGGGGGAAGGGGATAAGAGGCTATAAGAAACTTGACCGTTAAGGGTTATTCATGTAGAACGATTAACCTTCTTCTAGAAAAACTCATTTTGCACCTGGAGAGCAGGTTGACTTAGACTATGCTGCGCTAACTAACCGCAGTCTCGCCGACCTGGGCGCAAATTTTTGATTTAAACGAAGGGTGGCATTAGCCAAATCCGCTTAAGGAGTGCTATAGAACGAGAGATGGTGATCAATTTCATTGCATTATCGCTCAGTGGTGAAAGATGAATAGCAATCTAGCTGCCAGCCCCAATATTGATATTTTGATTGTGGATGATACTCCTGATAACATCCGCTTTCTGTCTGCCATGTTGGTAGAGCAGGGGTACAGCGTTCGGAAGGCACTGAATGGAGCGATGGCATTGATTGCAGTTCAAACCCTACCTCCCGACCTGATTTTGCTGGATATTACGATGCCCGCCATGGATGGCTATGAGGTTTGCAAAAAGCTGAAGGAAAACCCTCAAACCCAATCTATTCCAATTATTTTCCTGAGCGCGCTAGATGATGTGATGGATAAAGTTAAAGCCTTTCAGGCGGGGGCTGTCGATTATGTGACTAAGCCCTTTCAGTTTGAAGAAGTGCTGGTTAGGATTCAAACCCAGGTTACGATCCGGAGTTTGCAATATCAGCTTCAAGCTCAAAATGCTCAACTGCAAACGGCATTAAATGATCTCAAACAGACCCAGGCAGAACTGATTCAGAAAGAAAAGATGGTGGGTTTGGGGCAGTTAGTTGCGGGGGTGGCACACGAAATTAATAATCCCATTAGTTTTATTGGGGGCAATCTTTCCCACGCTAACCGATACATTGAGGATTTACTGCACTTAATTAGCTTGTATCAGGAAACTTACCCCCATCCGGCGGTTGCGATTCAGGAGGCGATCGCAAACATGGACCTGGATTTTCTGATTCACGATTTACATAAACTGATGGGATCGATGCGGACGGGGGTTGACCGCATCTGCACCATCCTGCTTGCCCTGCGCATCTTTTCTCGCCTGGATGAATCAGACATTAAACTGATCAATATTCATGAGGGCATAGACAGTGCTCTGTTATTTCTACAGCATCGTCTGCGATCCCAGGAAGCCAACCCGGAGATCAAGGTGATCAAGGAGTATGGTGATATTCCGCCGATTGCCTGCTACGCCAGCCAATTGAATCAGGTGTTTTTAAATGTGCTAAATAACGCGGTGGATGCCCTGCGAGGTCAGTTTGGACTCGTTTCCAAGCTGCAAATGAATACGTCAATCGTTCAGGGAGAAGCGTCTCTACCCCTGCCAGATGGGCAAAGCTATCCCCTATCCCAAATCCCAACGGATCCCTGGATCCGGATTCAAACAGAATTGACGGATGCCGAAATGGTCGTGATCCGAATTCAAGATAACGGTGCCGGGATTCCGGAGGAGTGGCGATCGCGCATATTTGAACCTTTTTTCACCAGCAAGCCCGTTGGCAAAGGCTCTGGCTTAGGACTATCAACCAGCTTTCAAATTATTGTCAACAAGCACAACGGCAAGCTCACCTATCACTCATCCCCTGGGCAGGGAACAGAATTTGTGATTGAGCTTCCTTTGCATGAATTTCAAGTCACTTGATCTGTTTATTTTCGCCCTTCACGATGTTCCCCTGCCTGCAAACAATGTCTTGAGGGCGATCGCCTGGGCAGTGGGCATTTGTCCGTAGCTAAACACATAGGGAACGTCTGCTGGCAAAGCAGGCAAAAACTTTTCCAGAATGTAGGGACTGCCGTAGATAATCAATGCCTGCAATTGCTGAGATTTCAGCAGGAACTGAAACCAGTTGTGGGCAGTGTGGGTGAGTCCTGCACTACCCCGGAAAGGGTTCCCCCGGATGAACAGTTGCAGTAGGGTTGGCTGGGGCTGCCAGTTCTGACCATTCACTTCCACGGAAATGTTGGGGGTATGACGGTCAATGATTTGAAGCTGATAGCCGAGGGTTTTGGGATAGGCGATCGCCGGAGTATGCCGCCCCAAAAAATCACAGCCCAGGGCATCATCCACCAGAATCAGGTTTTGCCCATTGCCCACGGTTTCACCAACCAGACGAGAGGGCACAGGGCAATGAACCCGCATTGAATCGCGCAAAACAGCATCAACTACCTGAATAGCCTGGGGTTGCGCTAGCCGAGAGGTCAACGATTGCGCCTCCAGATTGGGTGGCAAGGTTTCCCAGGCATGGGAAGTATCTGCATCGGGCAAGGGGAAACAGACCTTTTGCTTGGCTTTCCAGATGCGCTCGACCGATGCTTGAATCCGTTCGGGCAGGATGCGCCCCGCTTCAACTGCCTGACATACAGCCTGTATAGTTCCCACAGGGTCAACCGGCATCAGGAGAATATCTGCCCCAGCTTCCACCGCTAGCACCGGAGCCAGATTGGCACCATAGCGGTTGGAGATCGCCCCCATTACCAGCGCATCAGTCACCACCAAGCCATCGAACCCAAGCGCTAATCTCAACTCCTCACTCAAAACCCGGTAAGACAGAGTTGCTGGATAATCCGGGTCATAGGCTGGAATTTGCAGATGGGCACTCATGACGGCATCGACCCCCGCGGCGATCGCCGCCTTGAACGGTGGCAACTCAACCTGTTGCAAGCGCTCTAGAGAGTGATTGAGTACCGGCAACTCCAGATGGGAATCCACAGCCGTATCCCCATGACCGGGAAAATGCTTGGCTGCCGTTAGTACCGGATACCGTTGGCTTCCCCGAATAAAGGCAGTCGCCAGTCTGCTGACCATGTCAGGCTGATCACCAAAAGCCCGGACATTGATCACAGGATTGTCCGGATTGTTGTTCACATCGACCACCGGAGCCAGCACCCAGTTTAATCCGATTGCCTCTGCCTCCTGGGCTATAAACGTTCCCATCTGTTCTGCGTACTGCTCTGCCAGCCCCAGATCCTTCTCTGCAACTGCCGCCAGTGCCATCGGTGGCGGAAACCAGGTTGCTCCAGCAAACCGCTGCCCCACCCCTTCTTCCACATCGGCTGATAGCAGCAGCGGTAGGTTTGCCCATTCTTGAAGTTGCTGAGTCCGCAGGGCAATTTCCCCTGCACTGCCTCCCAGCAAAATCACACCACCCATGCCCCAGTCCTGCAACCACGAGCGCAAAGTTTCAGCCTCAGGTTCCCACTGAGGGTACTGAATCTGGTGGTCAAATAAATAGCCAGAAGCCCGCACCACAACCATTTGGGCTACCTGTTCTGCGAGAGAAAGAGACTGGATGTCAGGCAGGAAGGAGGACATGTTAATCTTCCTCGGCGGAAACCCCATCCCAATCCTCATCCTCTTGTGATTCAGATGTGTTCCGTTCGTGGTTAATGCGGCTTAAAAGGTTAAGCACGCGATCGCCCCGTTCCAGGGAGTGGTCTTCCAGAAAGAGGACTTCCGGCGTGCGGCGGAGGCGAACGCGCTGCCCTAGCTCGCTGCGAACAAAGCCTGTGGCAGACTTTAAGCCTGCCATTGTTTCTGCCTTAGCTTCATCAGAGCCGTAAATGCTAACAAAAATTTTGGCGTGTTGCAGGTCGCCGGAAACATTGACATCGGTTACGCTGACCATCCCAGCACCGACCCGATCATCTTTAATCCCAGAGAGTAGCATCTGACTGACCTCGCGCCTGATCAGTTCGGCAACACGGGCAACCCGACGATTCGTAGCCATAAAACAACGCCCTTCCTTTTGATTAGCGATTAGCTGTCAGCAATGGGTAGCCGAAACAACAGCCAATAGCTCAATGCTAACAGCTTTGCAGAGGATAACCGAGTCGGAGCTTGAGGCGACTAAACCACGTCTAGCCCTAACATGGCACGCAGGGTAAAGGCAACAAAGGCAAGCCCTCCAACCACAATGCCAACCAGGGCGATCGCCGTCACGGGATTCTTAAACAAGGGCACCAGCGGTTTGACCGCATTCAAAAAGACACCCAGAATTGTACCCAGAACGAACACGGGCCATTTAGAAACATTATTCCAAAGGTTTTGCATGACTCAACAACAGTTACTTGATTAAACGAGTTTGGATTAGGACATCGGCGGCTGGTACTTGGAGGCGTAAGTTCACATCCAATCAGGTGTCAGGTGCCACGAGTAGTAAATAGACTTACGCCACGCAGTCCTGGTGTCCCCATTCATATTAAAGAATAAAGGGGGCTATTGGTGAGTTCTATAGCCATTCTCAAAGGACCAACGTCCGGGCAAGTTTCAGCTCATTATCCTTTCAGGACGGGTTCAGGCTGGCTGGGAGCTTCGAGGCTGGTGGGAGTACTGGCACGTACAGAGTCGATCGCCATCAAAGTTGCTTCTGGGGTTGCTGGAGAGGTTAGGAACACCTGGCTGGGTTGACCGAAGGCGGCGATCGCGGCTCGAATTGCCTCCCGAACGGACATTGCCAGCATAAACGGGGGTTCACCCACGGCTTTGCTGCCGTAAATCACACCGTCCTGAGCCGCCCGCTCCAGCAGATGCACATTAAAGACTTCAGGAACTTCACTGATGGTCGGAATTTTGTAGGTACTGGGGGCATCGGTGCGTAGCCGTCCCTGGTTGTCCCAGACCAGTTCTTCCATCGTTAGCCAACCCATGCCCTGCACAAATGCGCCTTCCACCTGTCCCTGATCCACCAGGGGATTGAGGGATTCGCCCACATCATGCACAATGTCTACCCGGTGCAATTTGAAGCTGCCCGTGAAGCCATCCACTTCTACTTCACTGATGGCGGCACCGTAGGCAAAGTAGTAGAAGGGTCTACCCTGAAGTTTTTCCACATCCCAGAAAATGCTGGGGGTGCGGTAAAAGCCTGTGGCAGAGAGGCTAATGCGATCGCTGTACGTCTGCTTTACCACCTCCTCAAACGGCACTCGCGCACTCGGATAGGTGCGGCAGTAGATCCAGTCATCCTCAAACACCAGATCTTCGGTTCCGCCCAGGTTCAGCAGACTGGCAGCCACCGGAGCCAGCCGGGACTTAATGGTCTCACAGGCATCTTTGACTGCCTGTCCGTTTAAATCCGCGCCACTGGAGGCAGCGGTCGCCGAGGTATTGGGAACCTTATCCGTACTGGTGGGCATCATCCGAAACCGACTGAGGCTGACCCCCAAAGACCGGGCAGCCACTTGCAGCATTTTTGTATGCAAACCCTGCCCCATTTCGGTGCCCCCGTGGTTCAGTTGAATACTGCCATCCGTATAGACCAGAATCAGTGCCCCAGCCTGGTTGTACTGGAGTTTATTGAAGGAAATGCCAAATTTGACTGGAGTAATTGCCAGCCCCCGTTTTTTGTAGGTATGGGTCTGATTGAACTGGGCGATCGCCGCTTTGCGGGTAGCAAATTCAGCCTTTGTCAGTACCTCACTCCAGACGCGGGCGATCCGGTTATCAACAATTTCCTGTCCATAATGGGTGGTGTTGGTTTCGCCACTACCGTGGTAAAAGTTGCGTTCCCGCACCACTTCCGGAGGCAGGTTCAGCGATCGGGCAATCCGGTCCAGGATGTCTTCAATCACAATCATCCCCTGGGGTCCGCCAAACCCTCGGAATGCGGTATTGGAGACTTTGTTAGTTTTGGCAATCAGCCCCCTCACTTCCACATTGGGTAGATAGTAGGCGTTATCCACATGCAGCATTGCCCGCAGCAGTACCGGGGGAGATAAATCCAGACTCCATCCTCCATCCGCGTAGAGGGAAACTACCAGTGCAGTAATTTTGCCTTCATTCGTAAAACCGACTTGATATTGACCCAGAAAGCCATGCCGCTTGCCGGTCAGAATCATGTCATGCTGGCGATTGAGTTTAACGCGCACCGGATGTCCGGTTTTGTGAGCGGCGATCGCCGCCACTGCCGCAAACGGATTTGCCTGGGACTCCTTGCCCCCAAATCCACCCCCCATCCGTAAACAGGTCACCACCACCTGATTCGAGGGCACTCCCAGAACTCGCGCCACAATCACCTGAGTTTCCGTCGGGTGTTGAGTTGAGGAATAGACCTGGTAGTGCCCCTCCCCATCGGGAATCACCCAACTCGTCTGGGTTTCTAGATAGAAGTGGTCCTGCCCGTTCATTTCCACTTCGCCATCCAGGCAAAAGTCCGCCATTTCCATTGCCACGATGGGATCACCCCGCTTTACAACTTGGGGCAGACTGAAAAAGCTGTGGGCGGCGATCGCCTCTTTAACGGACAGAATTGGTTCCAGCGGTTCATACTCAACCACCACTTTCTGTGCTGCCAACCGCGCCGCTTCCTCTGTCTCACCCACCGTCCAGACCACCGCCTGCCCCCAATGGCTGACTTCCTCCGTGGGGAACAAAACCTCATCGTGAACAATGACTCCCGTGTTATTTTCCCCCGCCACGTCCGCCGCTGTCAGCACCGTGATCAGCCCTTCCACCTCATAGGCAGGTGACACATCTATCTTGACAATCCGCGCCCTGGCATAGGGAGATAACACCGGATAAACCGACAGCATCCCCACCGGAGGACGCTGCTCATCGGTGTAGACGGCTTTGCCAGTCACATGCCCTGCTGCACTTTCATGGCTTCTGTAGTTTTCGGCTCGGTTCATGGGAGTGACTCCTTGGGGGGGTGAGGGGTGAGGGGGTTATTAGCTGTTAGCTGTTGGTAGAGCCTCCAGACCTCGGAGGTTTTCAAAACCTCCGAGGTCTAAGCCTGACGAAGTATTATCTTTAACTCTCAACGCTTTCCCCCTTACTCCAAGCCTGTCATCTCAGCAAAAAACTTCTCAAACAGGTTGGCAACCAGACGTTTGCGGTACTCTGCACTACCGCGCAGATCGGTCAAGGGGGTAAAGGTTGCTTGCAACAGGGGTTTTACTTGCTGCACGGTTTCAAGCGCCCAGGGTTGACCAATGAGATCTTGTTCAATGGCAACGGCACGAATTGGAGTGGCTGCGACTCCTCCATAAGCCAGACGGGCATGGAGAATCTGGTCTGTCTCATCCAAGTCAACTGTAAAAGCGGCTGCCACAATGCTGATATCGTCGGTTCCCCGTTTACCGACCTTATAGGACTGGGAAAAACGGCGTGAGGCTCCGGTAGTCATCGTTTTAGGAATTTTGACTGAGGCAATGATTTCTCCCGGTTGTAGATCGGTTTGGCGGTAGCCTTTGAAAAAGGTTGCCAGCGGAATCGTTCGTTCGCCTTGGAGGCTGATGAGTTTAATATCAGCATCCAGTGCCAGCAGTACCGGGGGCAGATCGCCAATGGGAGAGGCGGTACCAATATTGCCACCGATCGTTGCCCGGTTGCGCACCTGACGGGCTGCAAACCAGAACAACATTTCATCTAATGCCGGGAATACCCCATGCAGGGTGTCTTCAATCTGGCTGAGGGGAACCGCTGCACCAATTTCGACGAATTCAGGGGTTTGTTCAATTTGCTTCAGGTCTGCCACAGCTTCCAGGGAAACCAGTACAGAGAAATGGCGACGATGATGGCTCATTTCCAGTCCCAGATCCGTGGCACCCGCTACCAGGGTTGCATCAGGATGTTGCTGAAGTAATTCTAAAACCTGATTGATCTGGGTGGGGCGATAAAACTTCTGGGTTGCGCCGGCATAGCTCAAAGGTTGAGACTCTGGCGTGGTGCTTGAGAGTGCGGCTGCAAAAGGATCGTTGGGCTGTGCCTCCGTGACAAGCTGAGCGGCTCTGCGAATGGACTGGTAACCCGTACAACGGCATAAGTTACCCTCCACAGAAGCATCATCGACTTTGCCATCGTAATAGGCGGCAAACATGCTCATGATGAAGCCCGGTGTGCAGTACCCACATTGGGAACCACCCGTCTTGACCATCGCTGCCTGCACCGGATGGAGCTGTCCGTTGGCGATCCCTTCCACCGTCATCATGGTGCATCCTGCGATCGCCCCCAGGGGAATCAGGCAGCTATTCATTGCCTGATAATGGCGATCGCCGCCATAATCCTGACCCAGTACTGCAACTGTACAGGCTCCACAATCTCCATCACCGCACCCCTCTTTGGTTCCCGTCCGTCCACTTTGCTGGAGGTATTGCAACAGCGTCATTGTGGGTGAGAAGTCTTTGAGTCGAACCGTCTCGCCGTTAAGGGTGAAGGCTAAAACATTATCTAAAGCGTTATCTAAGGCTGGAGTCATTCTTGTAAGGGGGATCAATGATTGTGATGAAAACCTATTTTTGCTGTCAATTGCGATCGTGCCTATTGGTTAAGCTTAACAACGATTGATATACTGTCCGTTGCAGCACAGGATTAGGTGGCTGACAACTGCTTATCTCTGCTCTTTATCCTGTCTATTGTTTGCACGATTCTCCACTTCCATTCAGATAAATTTATTTTTAATTAATTTGATGACTAAAATAATCGATAGAAACAAAATACAACATAGTAGTGCTATCAACGTTTCATGGCTTTTGGGTGAGATAAATACAATAAATCCCTGATCTTTAATTAAAGCAGAAAAGCTTGAGACGCAGAATGGCATGAGATATAACCTGAATGTCTGCCAATGATCTCTTTTGCCCGCTTTGCCAGAAGAAACACTGAATAATAGACCTGTACCGATTACAGCACTGATGCCAATTGAATTACTCCATATCTTAAACGAAGGATCAAAATAGAAATAAACGATGACAAGGTACCAAATGAGATAGCACCAGAGAATTGCCTTGGCTAACTTGATTTCATAAAAATATTGAATCAACCATTTCATACATCTAAAGCAGCTTTTCCATCTCTATTGGTTATATAAGTAGGTAGGTGGAATCAAATGTAGGATGGGTTAGCGATAGCGTAACCCATGTGGGTGTTGGGTTTCGTACCTCAACCCAACCTACACAGGTCTTATATTTAATTAGTTCCACCTATTTAGAAGACAATCGCAAATAAAGACACTTTGACGAATTAGATAGTCACGAATGGAATGCCAAAGAATCTTTTAAGGAAACAAGTTGATACCCTGCATCGGATGGTGATACCACTGAAATAAAAACCAATGGTTCATCGCCATTGTTCAAAACCCCATGCACACATCCGATCTGAGCCACTACCACATCCCCTGCAACAATCGTTTTCTTGGTGCCTGCCTCATTCAGGTAATATTCCCCCTTCCCATTCAGAATCGTCCAGGTATCTTGCCCATTCGGGTGGATATGGGGGGAGATTTCTTGCCCTGGCTTAATGTGCCAGGCGACAACGACAGCATCTTTAGATTCAGTCACGACCGAACGAATAGGCTCCCCATCCGTTGGCTGCAAAAATTGGGAACTATTAAATATTCTGGTCGTACTCATCTCAACCTTCTCTGTCACTTTTTGCTCTCTGTCACTACCGCAACCAGATTTAACCGGCAAACCACTAGTAGAGTAATCTAAAAATTCCGCAACGTAGCAACGTAGGTTAGGTAGAGCGCCAGCGAAACCCAACATTTTCAACGGTCAGATGTTGAAAAATTAATGACTCACTGCACTGTACCTTTAGATACTGACTTTAGGAATCTCAGGAACTTAATCGTCTCATCAATTGTTCCAGAGCATTGTCTCATCGATAACATTACATCAGTTCGGCTCTGGACAATTCGACGCTAAAACAATGACAGAGGCGATCGCGGCTACCGTCCCTACCAATAATGCAACCCTCTCGACCTTCCCCCGTAATATTTTTATCTCGATGGACAATTGGCAAAAGTTTTTGCTGAACACCTTATAATCGGGCAGGGAAAGTTTCTCAGGCTAATGGAGTGTATTCATTCGCCCCTAAAACAACTCTGTACGAATGGATTGGAAATGCCAACCCGATTAATGCCAACATTATTTACTGCCACGACATTCCTGGCGCTGACGGGATCTTTTTTCCCTTCCCAGGTGGTTGCCCAGGGAGCGCAAAGTCGAGGGCTTTGCCCAGCACAGTTGAATGGGGCGATCGCCCCCATCCTTAATCGCTCTGCGGTTAGAAACGCCCGCTGGGGCGTTCTGGTTCAGACCCTATCGGCGGATTCCAGAAATCGTCAAACTCTGTTTGCCCGTAACCCAGCGACCCTGCTGATTCCTGCTTCCAACAACAAATTATTTACGACCGCTGCCGCGCTGACCCAACTGGGACAACATTATCAAATTCGCACTTCGGTAACTGGTAATAGTGAGCAGCCAACCTTAGAAACCCTCAGAATCATAGGTCGTGGCGATCCCAGCCTGAGTACTACTCACCTGAACACATTGGCTCAACAACTAAGCCAGAAAGGGATTCGTCGAATCAACCAACTGATTGGAGATGACACCTACTTCCAGGGTAATGCAGTCAACCCCAACTGGAAACGGGAGGATACCCTGGAAGGCTATGGTGCAGCAGTGAATAGCCTGATGTTGAACCAGAATGGAATTGGGCTAACTTTGTTCCCTCAGCGAGTTGGTCAGCCCTTACGCATTCAATGGGATGACCCAACCGATGCCAGTCAGTGGCGTGTCACCAATCGCTCGGTTACTGTCTCGGCAAAGGCAGAAGAGTTTGTCAGTGCTTACCGAATCGGGAATCAAACGGCAATGGAGATTGAGGCTCAACTGCGAGTTGGTTCTGAGCCAGAATCCGCTTCCGTATCCGTCCCCAATCCTGGGAATTACCTGATCCAAAAATTCCGCACTGCCCTGGAAAATGCAGGGATTTCGGTGATCGGTGCAACAGTAGTGAAAACAACTCCGGCACCACCCGGAGAAGTTGAACTGGCAGCAATAGAATCCCCCTTACTGCGGGAATTAATCATTGAAACCAATCTGGAGAGTAATAATATCTATGCAGAAGCCCTTCTGAAAACCCTGGGACAGGTTCAATCCCCCAACAATGGCAATGCAACCATCAGTGGAGTGGCGGCAGTAAAAGCAACCTTGGCAACGCGGGGAGTCAATCCTAATGGCTACCAGATGGTTGATGGGTCAGGATTGGCAGACCGTAACCGGGCAAGTGCTGAGGCATTGGTGCAAACCCTCCAAACAATGACCAGTGCCCCAGAAGATGGTCAAGCCTTCCGTAATACTCTGGCGATCGCTGGAGAAAGTGGCACGTTAAAGCGGCGATTTCGTAACACTCCCGCAGAAAGAAGAGTCTCAGCCAAGACTGGCTATATATCGGGGGTGGTTGCGCTTTCGGGCTATGTTTCTCCACCGAATTACACTCCGTTGGTGTTCAGCATTCTGGTGAATCAACCCGGTGGTTCGGTCGCGGCAATGCGGGGTGCCGTCGATGATCTGGTCGTGGTGCTAACGCGGTTGCAAGATTGTTAATGAACTGAAATTCGTGGGATTGATGGACAATCAGGCGATCGCTCACAAATGCTTTTGCCCTAACCAGTCCGTCAGATCTGAAACCTGAGAGAAATTCAGTAAGGCAACGGCTAATCCCTCAAGCTGTGGTAAATCGAGAGTGGAAAGGCGATCGCGCACTTCGTCCGGTAGCTGCCCAACCCGCTGTTCCAGCAACAGCAGTACCAGGGCTAATCCTTCTTCTCGCCTGCCTTCCTGTCTGCCTTCCTGTAAAATTTCTTGATAGATGACTGACTCTCGCATAACGCCCTCCATAAAGATTTGCCGAATCAACTGTTTCTCAAACTTTAACCCTGCCAGTAATTGAGTATAGCCAGAGACTTCCTGTCGCTGTTGAGTTGATTTTATCCCACTGATCACCTGTGCAACCTGGTGAAGTAGCTGATCAGGATCAGATGTGGCTGCCAGGGAGGCAAAGGGTAATAAAGCTGGATCATTCAGAAAAATGGCGGGATCTTGTTCCCATAGCTTTATGACCTGATACTCATGGCGCGTTGATTCCACGCTAAAAACGGTTTCAATTTCGATTGCATCGGATGGGGGCAGCAGTAGAATAACAATCTGCGTGACGGGTAGCCTGTAAAGTCGGTGTAGCCGAATCCAGTAATCCAGCATTCTGAGCGGAAGCGGAGGGGTGGACTCGATTCGGGTTTGAAATTCCAGGTGAACGATGCGCTGATCAGTTTGCAAAAAGGTAACGGAATCAGCTCGAATCGGTTCAATGCTCAGTTCAGTCTTCAGGACTGTTACGGATTGAGGGGTTTCTCCTAGAAGCCAGTTCACGAAGCGATCAGGGTATTTTTCTGACAATAGCTTACAGAGATTGTCAAAAGACATGGGATAGGCATTTGAACAATCGTCTCATTTTAAATGCCTTCGCATTCAATCCATATCTTTTCCCTTCAACCGATCGCCCCTGGCAATTCAAACCTACCTTCGGAGTTAGGTTCAAAATCAACTGCCTGAACCACTGCATCCAAATTTAAAGCGCCGTAAAGATGGGGAAACTCCTGATTGCCTTCGACTTCTTCGTAAATCAATTCTGCATTCAGTTTTTCAGGATCAATGCACAGCAATACCAGGTCTGACTGCCCCCGATAAAACGAGTTAGCTACCCAAGCCACCTGTGCCGGAGTTGAACAGTGGATAAAGCCTTCAATATCCAGGCTATCTGCATGGTAGGAACCTGTTTGTTGTGCCTGCTGCCAGTGCGATCGCGGTGTAATATGTAAAATCCAGTTCATTGCCTCACCAATGCTTTGCGACTCCAGGCAAATGGATCTAGCAGGGGATTTCGCGCAAAATGCACAGGCGCATTCTTAACGCCCGCTGAGGTTTGGGAGATTTTAAGGGACTGACCACTTGCCATTAAGCTCAGTAAAAGAGTGATAACCGCTGCTTGAAAGAGTCTATTTAGCATTTTTCTCCTCCCTCACACACACTCTCACCTTCGGCATACTTTACCTGATAAATCATGACTACGCCCCACACTTTTGGGTTCCCCCAATTGGGTGACTTCAGTTACCACGCTAAAGCCACTCCATCGGCACGGGGTTCTGAAGCGGCAACCAGAACGTCATCCTGACGCAAAATCATTTGACCTCTGCCAAAGAACTTACCGGGTTGAATTTGGTGTCCTCGCTGTGTCAGGGCGGCGGCGATCGCTGGGTCTACGGTGGGTTCCAGCAGAACTAAATGATTGCGCACAAACTGCCAGCGGGGGGCATCCAGGGCAGTCTGGGGGTTCATCCCATAGTCAACCAGATTCACAACGACCTGGAGGTGTCCCTGGGGTTGCATCGGTCCACCCATGACACCAAAGGGTCCTAAGGGCTGCTGATCTTGGCTGAGGAAACCAGGGATGATGGTATGAAAGGGACGCTTTCCGGGCGCAAGCTGGTTTGGATGTCCGGCAGCTAACGAGAAACCGATCGCCCGATTGTGCAGGGCAATACCGGTTCCTGGAATCAGAATCCCACTGCCAAAACCCAAATAATTGGACTGAATAAAGGACACCATCAAATCTTGATCGGCAGCGGCAAGATAGACGGTGCCGCCTTGGGGAAGTCCCGGTTCGGCGATGGGAAGGGCGCTACTGCGGATCTGTTGGCGGCGATCGCGGGCGTACTCCTGGCTCAGAAGATGATGACTGGCAACCTGCATCCAGTCAGGATCGCCGACATAGCGATGGACATCGGCAAACGCCAACTTCATGGCTTCGATTTGCCAGTGGTAGCTTTCCACTGACTCGCGGGGATAACTTACCAGATCAACCCCTGCCAGGATATTGAGTGCCATTAAAGCCGCGATGCCTTGAGTGTTGGGTGGAATTTCCCACACGGTCACGTCCCGATAAGGGGTAGAAATGGGTTCAACCCAGTCAGGCTGATGGGTTGCCAGATCGGTGAGGGTGAGCAGTCCCCCCGTAGCCGCTGCAAAAGCCGCAATGTGTTCTGCTAACTTACCCCGGTAGAAACTTTCGCCCTGACTGTGGGCGATCGCTCGCAAGGTTTCGGCGTGAGCCGCACTACTCCACACCTCTCCCACCCTGGGAGCGCGATCATGGGGAAAAAAGACAGACTTAAATGCCTGAAATTCTGGTTGGTCGAGCGGGAGAAATTGGGATTCTGCTTGCTTCCATGCTAGGGCAGTTTCCGGCGAGACGGGATACCCCTGTTCCGCATAGCGAATCGCCGGTTCAAACAACTGTTCAAACGGCAGCTTACCCCATCGTTTCCAGAGCGCCTGCCATGCCGAAACCGCTCCCGGTACTGTCACACTTGACCACCCCCGCGGTGGAATTCGTTCCAGTCCAGTGAACTGCTCTAGCGTAACCGCTTGAGGAATTCTACCAGAAGCATTGAGACCGTGTAACTGTCCATCCCAAACCAGGGCAAAGGCATCTCCCCCGATGCCATTGGAACAAGGTTCTACGACAGTCAGCGCGATCGCCATTGCCAATGCAGCATCGACGGCGTTTCCTCCCTGCCACAGCATTTCCATTCCTGCCAGGGATGCCAGGGGTTGGCTGGTTGCGACGGCTCCTCGATTGCCCAACACCACCCGGCGACCTGAAGCATAGGGATAATTTGTTAGGGAAGAGAACATCATGCGATCGGGTGAGCCAGCAGGATGAGGTGACGTTTACACTCCTGACTCTACTCTATTATTTATGCCGGACTTACATGGAAATCGGGTTTCATCAGCATTTATTTCTGGTGGCAGCAATGCCCGAAACCCGATTTCTTTCATCCCTTTTTCTGGAGTTCTCGTTTTGTTTCTTTACTACTCTCCCATTTGCCCAGTTTCTCAGGAGTAGTTGCGATGGCATATTCGCTTAGTCAGTTTAAAGAAGTTTTAGATGGTTTAGGGTTTCACCTGGGACCGGATGGACTGAATGGGAATAATGGCAATATTTTGGATGTCTACACTCAATCAGCAATCCGGGAATTTCAATATCAGTATAAGCTGCCAATTAGTGGCAAATTAGACTTTGCTACTGATGATAAAGCCCAGAAGATTATGCGAAATCTGCAATATAGTCTTAACCTGACCGTAGATGCTCAGCTTCCGGTGAATGAGTATTATGATTCGTTGACCCTGCAAGCGGTGAAAGCTTTTCAGAAGTCATATGGCTTACCACCAACTGGAATTGCAGCTCTCATAGTACGTCAAACCATTGATCAGGAAGCGAGGAAAAGAACCGCTACCACTGCTTAGGAGCATGGATTTAATTGCATACCGATTGCATTGCGGATGTTGTTAATTGCACCATATAGCGTTTCCTTTCTGGGTGAGGTATATCTCATCTGTTTGACTCAAGGGTTCTACGGATATCCGTATACCTCACTGGATTCAAAAACGCTATAGGCAGATTGTTTCCGGAACGAGCCAGTTGTTGATTGATTCATTAGATAGTTAATGGTTTCCTCTGCCTGTGGAGCGCGCGTCTTCTCCACAGGTTTTTTGTATGAATCCATTAGATTCCTTGATTTAGCCAGGGAAGTCAACAATTGTAAAATAGAGGGGAAACTGATCTCGTCGTGAGGACGGATTGGACAGTAGATACTTTCTCCACTCTCCCTCAAACTGGTAGAACTCGGCGGCCACCTCTGGTGGGATTTGACCTGCAACATTGAAGCGATCGATCCCATAGGGAAGTCCACCGGAACCCAGGGACGGACCGCTCATCAAATGTAAGTTTAAATGGGGAGCGGATGTGTTCCCTGTATTTGGTATTTACTATCAACACCCAGAACTGCATCAGTTTTGGGCATCAGGGTGGACACGACTAATGGTGTCCACTGGTTATTTGCTGGAGTTGATTGAAGTCCGCTGGCTGTTTGAATAGTGGTTACGACAGCCACAACAATGAGAGCGATCGCCACTGGTACGAACCGTCTCCAGGACAATAGAAAACGCAATATCATAAATTTCTTGAATGAATGAGCTAAAAAATTCCTCTACAAAAAATTATGCTGCTAGCTGGTCAGGTTATATTCAACGAAATGTGAAGTCAGGCATATATTTTGCAAAGTATGGAGATTAACGTTCTGGGTATTCCGCTTCAACTTTTACCTGAAAAGGGGATTTATATTGAACCGCTTAAAACTTTGCTGATTGCTGATGTGCATTTAGGCAAATCTGAAACCTTCCAGTCACAAGGAATTCCCATCTCTAATCAGGTAAATCAGGTGACGCTTGATCGCCTGCAAAACCTTTGCGATCGCCTGCAACCTGAAACTTTATGGATATTGGGCGATCTGTTTCACTCCAAATATGCTTTGGTGGATGAAGTATTGAATCGTTGGGCAACCTTTCTCAATAGCATTGGCGCAGACGTGCAACTGGTTGTTGGCAATCACGATCGCTCCCTGGTTCCAATCCTTAATCAGTTTTCGATCAATGGCTTCATGGATGCGGTTCAAATTAAGAACTTAGTTCTAAGCCATGAACCTCAACCCAAACAAAATTGCCTTAACATCTGTGGTCATATCCATCCTTGCATTCGGATTAAAACCCGATTAGACAACTTGCGATTACCCTGTTTTTACTTGGAATTGCCTCAAAATGTATTAATGCTACCCTCCTTCGGAGAGTTCACGGGGGGCTATGACCTATCCCTGAAACCAAACTCCAGAGCGTATGTAGTAGTTGATAACACAGTCATTCCATTCAAAGCTTAATAGCTTGAATGAGTAGCTTTTAGATCGAAGCTTTAGATCCCCAGAATCGTGGAGACTCCGGGGATCTTGGCGGATATTACGAAAGGTTTTGTGCTTAAATCAGTTCCATCTATTCATATTTGCTACAAATCCTAACCTTAGCGGATGAATTTCACTCTTTTCTTACAGAACTTTCTCAATGGGCTTTCCATCGGCAGCATCTACGCAATCTTTGCCCTGGGTTATACACTGATCTTCTCCATTCTGGGAATTATCAACTTTGCACATGGAGCCGTATTTACCCTGGGAGCCTATTTTACCTATGCGCTGATGGGGGGGGCATTTGGGTTTAACGGCTTACTGGCAAATGCCCAATTACCATTCAGTTTGCCATTCTGGTTGGCAACGCTACTGAGTGCGGTGCTGGCAGGGCTAGTGGGAGTTGCGATCGAGCGGTTGGCGTTCCGTCCCCTCCGCCGAAAACGGGCAGATCCCTTGCTAACGGTTGTTTCTAGCCTGGGTGTGGCATTGGTGATTGTGAATGTCATTCAGTACCTGGTGGGTGCTGAAAACTATACTTTTCCAGCCAATACCTATGGCAATCTGCCGCCTGCCATTAACTTTGGTACCACGGACAATCCGATTCCCATTCGCACCGTTCAAATTGTGATTTTTCTAATTTCAGGGGTGATTCTAGGCATTCTGACTTATCTGATTAATGCCACTAAGTATGGCAAAGCCATGCGGGCAGTGGCAGAAGACCCGACGACAGCCAGCTTGTTGGGAATTAATACCGATCGCTTCATCGTCTTTACTTTCTTTGTGAGTAGTTTTCTGGCGGCATTGGCAGGCACTTTAGTGGGTTCCAGTGTCAGCATTGCGGGTCCCTACTTTGGGATTGGCTTTGGGCTGAAGGGATTGGCTGTGATTGTGTTGGGTGGCTTGGGTAGTATCCCCGGTGCAGTGGTGGGTGGGTTGTTGATTGGACTGGTGGAAGCTTTTGTTCCCGGAGAATACTCCGCCTATAAGGATGCGGTCGCCTTTGGGATTTTATTTATTGTGTTGTTGGTTAGACCCCAGGGATTGCTAGGGCGAACATTCATCCAAAAGGTTTAGGGAAGGAGGAAGGATGGAGAGCAAGGGGGAGGGGTAAAATCCTGCAAAAGTATAGATGCGATCGCGCTTCCATCCAGCAAATCGTGTTAACTCTGGGAGAAGGCTGTTAAGATCGCTAAAAATCTGTTCCTGCCCCCATGAGTGACACTGTTCTACACGTCAAAGACCTGGAAGTTCAATTTCTAACCGACGAAAAATTGCTTCGCGCTGTTGATGGGATTTCTTTTGAGATCAAACGCGGGCAGACTCTTGGAATTGTGGGAGAGTCAGGTTCAGGTAAATCAGTGACCGCTCTCTCAGTCATGAGGCTGGTACCTCCTCCCGGTCGCATCGCTAAAGGGGAATCCCTCTTTTGGGGGGCAGAAGGGGGGCAGCCTGTTGACCTGCTGAGATTACCCAACCGCCAGATGGAAGACTATCGAGGGGGCGAGATCTCCATGATCTTTCAGGAGCCGATGAGTTCCCTCAACCCGGTATATACGATTGGGTTTCAACTGGTAGAGGCAATTCAACTGCACAAGCGGTTAACCAAGGCAGAAGCCGAGCAATCCGCGATCGCCCGGCTCCAGGAAGTGCGCCTTCTTCCCGACGACAGCGAGATGCGGCAGCGGCTTGTGGATGAATTGCGTCAAACCGATGCGCCTTTACCCGGTGAGCGTGAAATTGACCGCCAGATTAACCGGCAGAAAATGGCGTTTCTCAACCGCTACCCCCACGAACTATCCGGGGGACAGATGCAGCGGGTGATGATTGCAATGGCGATCGCCTGTGACCCAGCATTACTGATTGCAGACGAACCGACTACTGCCCTGGATGTCACTGTCCAGGCAACCATTCTAAATTTGCTGCGGGATTTGCGCGATCGGCGGGGCATGTCCATCATGTTCATTACCCATGACCTGGGCATCATTGCTGAAATTGCCGACTATGTTGCCGTCATGTACCAGGGCAAAATCGTCGAAACCGGTCCGGTCTGGGAGATCTTTTCGAATCCCCAACATCCCTACACGAAGGGGTTACTCACCTGCCGCCCGCAGCCCCAACGCCGCCTGCGCCGCTTGCCTACCGTTTCAGACTTTATGCAGGTCAGCACCAGTCCGACTGGAGAGCTAGTGATTGAAAAACGGGACACTGACGTAGAGCAGGCATTAAAACTGGCAGAAGAAGTCAGCGATTCAGATCTGGAGCAGCGATTGTCCTCGCTTCAAAAGAAGGAGCCACTGCTATCTGTCCGCAACCTCCAGGTTGCCTTTCCGATTCGGGGGGTGTTTGGTCAAACTCGACGCTATCTGATGGCAGTGAATGGGATCACCTTTGATGTCCACCCAGGGGAAACCCTGGGACTGGTGGGAGAGTCAGGCTGCGGTAAATCGACCCTGGCACGGGCAATTCTGCAACTGATTAAACCCAGTGGGGGTCAGGTCATTTTTGATGGAGATGAGGTCACGACCCTACCCCATAACCAATTGCGACTGCTGCGACGAGAGATGCAAATTATCTTCCAGAATCCTTTTGGGGCGCTCGATCCCCGGATGTCGGTTGGGGCAGCGATCATGGAACCCATGCGGATTCACCAAAAGCCTGCCAATCGCCGGGAGCAGCGGGATCGAGCCGTGTACTTGTTAGAACGGGTGGGGTTGGGTGCAGATGCCTTGAACCGTTACCCTCACGAGTTTTCTGGTGGTCAGCGCCAGCGGATCTGTATTGCCCGATCGCTGGCATTGAACCCCAAATTTATTATTTGTGATGAGTCAGTTTCAGCCCTTGATGTATCGGTTCAGGCGCAGGTGCTTAACCTGCTGAAAGAGCTACAGGGCGAGTTTAATCTGACCTACATCTTCATTTCCCATGACCTGAGTGTAGTCAAGTTCATGAGCGATCGCATTATGGTGATGAACCGGGGCGAGATTGAAGAGATCGGTCCCTCAGAACGGGTTTATCGCCAACCCCAAAGGGCATATACCCAGCAACTCATTTCTGCGATTCCGGTAGGTAGCTTAGACCGAATCCGTGAACGCCAGGCACAGCGAGGGATTTCAGTCAGTTAGGCTGTACTTTTATTGCGTCAATATTTTACAAGGCGAGCAGCTTTTTCCTGAAACTCTATTTGGAAATTCTGATAAAAGATCGCTGGATGTTTTCCTGTTAAAAGCAAAGGTCATTTTTCCAGTTGCCTTTGTCGTATTCAGCGTGAGTCAGGAAGTACTTATAATAAACCACTTGAGTTTTGTAGTTTAATGTCTACGGTCAAGCGGTAATGATGACCTTTGATATTGAAGATTGTAAAATTGCCAACTCCTTCAGCCGATGGATACATCTGTTGGACATCATGTCAACAGCGCAGTCTATTGGTCATCAAAGGGGTTGAACCAGCCTCTTAAGGGCGGAGGTACTTCCCGCTCCTCGTTTACCAGTTCGGAAGGGGGGCGATCGCTACTCCATGCCCACCAGGCACTCCCACACTGGCACTGATAAAACTCTTGCCACTTGCGGCGATGGTCTTCCGTAAATACAGGCGATCGGCGATTAATCCAGACCCGCTGCGCCGCTTTAGTAGACTCACGGCAGGTTGGACAACAAAATCCATTCGCGTGGATAGCTGAAACAGTCCAAGCCGGTGGAGTCAGGTCAAAAGCTTCCATGCGTTCATCGGTAAGGGTCAATTCCCCTATTATCAATGCTTTATCAGTATTTCAACCAGATGGAATTAGCCTTTCACAGACAGTTATACAGACGGTAATACAGCGGTTCTCATGCTGATGTGGTACAAGCTAGTGGTTTGTTATGAGTCATTAGTCATTAGTCCTTTGTGGGCGACCAATGACCAAAAACGACCAAAATGTGCCTCACAAAGCTGAGAATTGCTATTAGCCCTTAACGACTGCCTCCCCCTCTTCCTCCTGTCAATTATGAAAACTTAACAGCCATTGTGTTGCTGTAAATGCCCTGATGTCGCGTACTCTGTATATTGTCTTGATTGTGACAATCCTTATCTGAAGGCGTTCTACCCGAAAATTGCTGAAGCCTGGTTCCTGCCGAGGATATTTAATCCATGACTTATCTCAACGCTATTTCCTTCTTCGGTATTTTTGGTCTATGCCTGATCGCTTGGCTAGGTTCAGAAGACCGGCGGGTCATTCCCTGGCGGGTGATTATAGGGGGGATTGGGTTACAGCTAGTGCTGGGCTTCTTTGTCTTTCGGTTTGAAGCGACTAGAGAGATTTTAAGAATATTCAGTCAACTGCTAGACGGCATTTTCACCGCTGCCGATGCGGGTGCCCGCTTCGTATTTGGTCCCAATATTGTCCCCCTGCCAGGACAAGATCCGTTCGTTGTGCGTCCTTTGCCGCCCGGTGCCGAAACCTGCCCTCCTCCTCAAATCCCCTTTATTCCAGGCTACTGCACCACCGATAAGCTGAACTATGCTCTGGCTTTTCGGGCTTTGCCTGCGGTCATCTTTTTCTCTGGGTTGATGGGGTTGCTGTATAACCTGGGCGTGATTCAGGCAATTACAGGGGTGTTTGCCAAGATGTTTTACAAATCGATGCGCCTGAGTGGGGCAGAGTCGTTGAGTGGAGCCGCCAATATTTTTGTTGGGATTGAGGCGGCGATCGCGGTCAAACCCTACATCGCCAAAATGACCCGCAGTGAAATTGCAGCGATTCTGTCATGCTGTTTTGGAACGGCTGCTTCCTCCACCCTGGCAATTTATGTCAGTTATCTCAGACCCGTCTTTCCTAATATTCTGGGTCACCTGGTTTCTGCCTCGATCATGGCGATTCCCGCCTGCTTTGTGCTGTCCAAAATTCTAGTGCCAGAAACGGGGGTACCAGAAACGATGGGCGGCATTCCCGAAGAGAAAAAGAAGATTCGGGGCACTGACTTGGAGGCAGTGGAAGAAGCCGAACGGCGAGATAATATTGCCGACAACATTGACGATCGCTACCCCAACCCCAAACAAACCGTCGAAGCGGAGCCGGTGGAGGAGGCACCCACGGAAACCGTGGGTGGGGAGCCAATTGAACGAGTTAGTCCGATGGATGCGGCAATTCTGGGCGCACTGGACGGTGTGAAGATGGCGGTCGCGATCGCCGCTGTGCTGATCCTGATTGTGGGTTTTGTTTCGCTAATTAACCAGGGATTTGCGGGGTTGGCAGGGCTACCTGCCCCGATTGGCCCTTTTTTCAAAGTGGTGACTCTGCAAAATATTCTGGGATTCCTGTTTGTGCCGGTCACTTTTCTGACAGGAGTTTCCCTGGATCCTAACGAACTGTGGAGATCGTCGGTGATTATTGGACGGCGACTGTTTGAAACGGCGATTCCCCCTTATCAGGAATTGGGACGGGCAGCGGCAGCCGGAGAGCTGAGCGATCGCGCCATTTTGATTATTAGTTATGCCCTCTCTGGCTTTGCCCACATTGCCTCGGTTGGCATCTTTGTCGGGGGCACGATTGCGCTGGCTCCTTCCCGCCGCAAAGATATTTCTCAACTGGGTTGGAAAGCGTTGTTCATCGGCACCCTGGCAACGATTATGATTGCCTGCGTCGCCGGTTTTTATGACAATGGCAGCCCCAGCATTTTAGGAGAGAAACCGCCGCCAACCCCTGTAGTCAGTCCTTCTCCTTCGCCCACAGCCGTTCCTGCCAGTCCCAGCCCTATCGTTTCACCCACTGCTCCTATTGCCTCTCCGTCACCGGAGTAGGGTAACCAGATGATGGCTTTACGGGCTGCGGTGGTTAAGGTATTGTCTTTAATTGTTTCTTCAACCTCTGGGATGGAAACCTGGAGCATTATTCCTTGATTGGGATAAGCACCAGCTCACGACTTCCTGGGATTTCATCAACTGACTAGAGAGCTTTTCTGCTGCATGGTTCAGCCCAAATTGCCAGTTTTCAAGCAGTTTCCTCTGCGCAACCCCTCGACGGAGACGCGGCTGGCGATTCTTGTGGCGGCACTGTTTTTTGCGATCGCCCTTGCATTCGGCTTAAACCGCTATTTCACCTTTTTTGCTTCTTACGACCAGGGTATTTTTAACCAGGTCTTTTGGAATAATCTGCATGGGCGCTTCTTTCAGAGTTCGCTGTCATCCGTCCTTTCTACGAACGTCGTCCATGACGGTCAGGTGCCAGAGGTTTATTACCACCGATTGGGACAGCATTTTACTCCGGCGTTGCTGCTGTGGCTGCCTATTTATGCTCTGGCTCCCAATGCAGCCACATTGGTTTTGCTTCAGGTCAGCTTGATTACGGCTGGGGGCATCGTTCTCTATGCCCTGGCGAGACATTACCTGCAACCTGCCCTGTCCTTGATGATCATGGTGGGTTACTACGGGGCAAATGCGGTCCTGGGTCCACTTTTTTCCAACTTTCATGACCTTTCCCAGATTCCCCTGTTTATCTTTACGCTCTTGCTGGCGATGGAGAAGCGGGTCTGGTGGCTGGTCTGGCTGATGGCAGCCCTGACCCTGATCGTTCGGGAAGATACGGGGATTGTGTTATTTGGGGTGGGGGTTTACATGGTCGTGAGCCGCCGCTTTCCCAGGGCGGGACTGGCGATGTGCATTCTGGCATTTAGCTATGTGGTACTTGCCACCAATGTTTTGATGGCAGCCTTTTCAGAAGATGTTTCCCGTCGGTTTATGATGGAGCGCTTCGGTCATTTTGCCGATGGAGATAGCGCCTCGACCCTGGAAACCCTGTGGGCAATTTTGAGCAATCCGGTGCGGTTAATTGGGCAAATTCTCAGCAAACCGCAGGTGAAGATCTTCTACTTACTGGTGCAGGCGTTGCCCCTGGCATTTATTCCGTTTTTGTCACCCTATGCCTGGGCGATCGCGGGCTTTCCCTTGTTCCAACTCCTGGTGCAGCAGGGCGAGTCTCCCCTTGCGATTCATATTCGTTACGCCCTCACCCTTGTACCGGGCTTGTTCTACGGTAGTATCCTCTGGTGGTCAGAGCATACCCACCGCTTCAAGCCAGGATTTCGTCGGTTCTGGATCGGTTGTATTGTGGTATCGCTGCTAATCATGATTCCTTACAACCCGCACCAGGTCTTTTACTTTGCCATCCCTACCTCCTTCAAACCCTGGATTTACGTCTCCTTGCCACGTCAGTGGGAACATGCCAGCCACATTCGCAATTTGGTCAACCAGATCCCCACAGAAGCCAGTGTTTCAGCCACAACCTACGTGGTACCGCACCTTTCCAGCCGTCGAGAACTTCTGCGGCTACCCTTTTTGCAAGTCCGCAATGACCAGAAACAGGTAGTCGATGTCGATTATCTGATTGCCGATCTGTGGCAACTAGAGCGTTACCGGGTTGCCTTTCCCTTAGAACGTACCCACTTTGTCCAGATTGTGCCCCTGGTTGATTCCCTGTTAGCCCAAAATCAGTACGGAATTGTGGGGCTAGAGGACAAGGTAATTCTGATGCAAAAGGGCATTTCCACCTCAGCAGAAACTTTGTCAGCCTGGAAAACTCTCCGTCAGGAATACGAACCACTACTGAAAGAAGTGAAGGGTAAATAGTTGAGAGCAAATAGTTGAGGTAAATATTTGACAGTTAGAAGTTGATACCAAATTCAATGGGATGATGCATAAAATTAACCCTACCGCCTATGACACCTTCCCTAGTAAAGGTAGGTTAAGAACTGTGTGACTGACGAATCTTCTGAAATCCAAGATTCTTGCGTAAACAACTCGTTGCCAGGTTCTACCTGGCAATGCTCCAAGTGGCTCCGCCACTGCTAATTAGGCGGCGGAGCCTCCTTCCTCCCATTTCAATGCAGAGCATTGAAACGAGATATATCAGCCAACCTGGGTTGGGAGGGGGCGAAATTCTCAACTTTAAACTTACAACTCTCAACTTGCTTCCCCCATGCCCTGGTTAAATTTACTCTCCCTGATTGGAATCTTTGCCTTTTGTGGAATTGCCTGGTTAGGGTCTGAAAACCGACGGGTCATTCCCTGGAAGGCGATTTTCTGGGGAATTGGAATCCAATTGTTGCTAGGGTTTCTGGTGTTTCTGGTTCCGTTTACGCGGGATGCGATCGTGGCATTGAATGAAGGGGCAAACGCAGTGCTGGATGCCACCGAACAGGGAGCCAGGTTTGTGTTTGGCTCCGTTCTGGTTCCGGATCGCACGGTTGTCCCAGGTCCACTCCTGGCAGGACGCTGGATTGCGCGGGCAATTACGCCGCCCTATGTGCCCGTACCAGGAGACTACCTCAGTGCCGACAACATCAGTCTGGGTTACATTCTGGCGTTCCGGGCGCTGCCAAGTGTGATCTTTTTCTCGGCACTGATGGCGCTATGCTACGCTTTGGGCTTAATCCAACCCATGGTCAACCTGTTTGCCCATCTCTTCCGCCGCACTATGAACCTGAGTGGAGCAGAGTCGCTCAGTGGTGCCGCCAATATTTTTGTTGGGATTGAGGCAACCCTGGTGGTGCGCCCCTACCTGGCAGAAATGACTCGGAGTGAACTTTGTGCCATTCTCACCTCCTGCTTTGGCAGCATTGCTTCCACGGTTCTGGCAGCCTATGCAGGTTTCCTGCGTCCGGTGTTTCCTAACATCACCGGGCACCTGGTTTCCGCCTCGATCATGGCAATTCCAGCTTGCTTTGTGATCTCCAAAATTCTGGTGCCCGAAACCGAAGTGCCCAAAACCCTGGGCATGATCGTTGAAGAAACCGATGAGCCAACAAGCGACGAAGTCAATGCTTCAGCAAGAGAAGGAACCGTCTGGCTCAGTCCGATGGAGAGCCTGGTCGTTGGTGCCATGGATGGAGCAAAACTGGCGATCGCGATCGCCGCCCTACTGATTGCTGTTCTAGGTTTGGTTGCGATTGTTAACCTGTTTTTTGCCAATCTGGCTTCCCTCGCCCTCAGCCAAAATCCTCTGCTTCAAGGAATCGGTCGCCTATTCCAGGTGATTACCTTACAAAACATCGTTGGTGTGCTATTCATGCCACTGACGTTTTTGACCGGCGTTTCCTTCAATCCCCAGGAAATCTGGCAGGCATCTCGGCTGATTGGACAGCGGCTTCTGGAAACAGAAATTCCTTCCTACCTGCAACTGGCAGCTTTGTCAAAACAGGGATTGATTGGCAATCGTGCCCTCCTGGTCGTCAGCTACGCCCTCTGTGGTTTTGCCCACCTGGCATCCGTTGGCATCTTCGTCGGGGGCTTAGTCGGACTCGTCCCCTCCCGCCGCAAAGACATCACTGAACTCGGCTGGAAAGCGCTCTGGGGAGCAACTCTGGCAACCCTGATGATTGGCGCAGTCGCAGGACTGTTTGACTTTGGCAATCCGACGATTATTGGCAATTGAAAGAGCAGCAGAGGAGGGATGGAGAAGCTGTTAAAAGAATGGACTGGACCCAATCGACCCTTAGCTCACAGAGCTTGCAGACTACCAGCCAGGGCTGAAACCGCGCCAGGGACCTGGTCGGTGGCGGCTTGAGTGGAGGTGATCAGGAGAAGCAAAATGTTTTTGGGCGCTGGGCGTACCAGAATCACACCACCTACGGGCTGAGAATTGCCACCGATGGTCAGGGTGCCTGTCCAGTTGATGACTGCGCCGCCACCCGCTTCGGCTGAAGCCGGTCCAGGTTGAAACCCTTCCCCGCGCTGAAAGACCGTAGCAGCAACTTTTGCCAAACTTTCGCTGTTTAAGCCTGGACCCAAGCCAATCGGGTTTCCAGGCGGTTGAGATTGAGCCACCACAGAATATGCCAGGTTGCCATCGGGGGATTCGATCAACACTGAACCGGCTAAGGGGCTAACTTTGTAACCTTTTAAGATCCCTACCCTGAACCGACCAGTGGAATCCCGATAGTCCCCTTCGAGGGGCAGGGGAGGCGCAGTAGAAGCCGGGGGAGGAGTGGGAGCAGAAGGGAGCGGGAGAACAGGAACGGAGGGGAGCAGGGAGGGCGGCGGTGACGATGGTGAGGGTGGGGGGGAAGATTGGGCGAGGGTGGTGGAGAAAGGAAGGGACGCCGTCAAAGATAGGAGGGGTTGTCCGGCGATCGCGACCAGAATCGCTACGGCGACTCCGAGGATAATGAGCCAGCGCTGTTTGGGGGGCATGGGTAGAACCAATCAGAAGTGAGTAGCCATCATTACGCAGGCGGCAGTGGGGTGCTATTGGGGGCGTTTTGTTGAAGGGTCGTTGCTCTTCTCTCCGCTTCTTCCGCCAAATTAAAGGCATTTTGTTCCCGATAGAACTTTGCCGCGTTCTGAAAGTCGCTAATGGCATTGGTTATATCATTCTGCCGCTCATGCACCAAGCCCCGGTTAAAGTAAGCATCGGCATAATTATTCCTTAGTACCAACGCCTGGTTATAATCAGCCAGGGCTGCCTGGATATTGTCTTGAGAAAAGTAAACATTGCCCCGATTATTGTAAATACCTGCCTGCAAAGGAGCATCGGGGTTCATTTCTAACGCCTGGTTATACTCTTGAATGGCTTCTGCGCGATCGCCCTGCATAAACCGGGCATTTGCCAGATTAATTTGAGCTTCAGCCAGTTTGGAGTCTAGGACAATGGCAGAGTTGGCATCGTTTAATGCCTGATTATAGTTCTGCAAATTGAAGTAGGAATAGCTCCGGTTACTGTAAGCTCGTGCCAACAGTTGACATTGGGATGTCTGAGTATTGGTATTGGGTTGACAGATGTCAGCCAGAACCCGAACTGCCTGGTCGTAGTACCTGACGGCACCGTTGTAGTCGCCAATTCCATGCGCCGTCACACCCAGATTGATATCTGTTGCTGCCTGCTGAAGCGGAGTCTGTTCGTTTGGGTTATCCGCCGCCGGAGGGGAGGAAGTTCGGTTGAAGGGATTGACCATATTCCTGGACGACAAAACCGCTGCCCCCACTCCAATCAGGATTGCCAGCAGAATTGCCGGAAAAATTAATACGCCAAAGGTCCAGCGAGATTGGTTAGGGGGCCTGCTCATAGGCGCAGGTGCGGATGGGGGATCGGCTGCATCTAAAGACTGAACCCTCGTCGCGGGTCCTGGGTCAGCCGCTCCTGGAGGGATTGGGGAGGGACTGGGGGAGACAAGGGGAGGGGGTAAGGAGCTGGCAGTCTCTACTGGCGGGACGGTTCCTGAAGGCGTGTAAGAGGCGGGCACTGGCTGAGGAGATGGCCTTTCATTCACCTGTGGACGGGATTGCATAGATGCCCAATCAGGAAAAGATGCAGATGGCGCGGTGGCGGGTGGCTGACCGGGGTAGGGTTCAGCCGGGGGTCTGGTCATTGATGCGGGATCTGACTGGGGATCGGGGGGTGTTCCCCGGCGATGCAGCCGTGTGGCAAGCTCAGATTCAATCATTTGGACATCGTTGTCTCTGAGTTGGAGTGCCGTTTGCAGATGATTCAACAGGCGGCGATCGCCCTCCAACAGAGGGTACTGGCGTTGCATCACTGTCAGTAATACCTGCTCATATTTCACGAGATTGCGTTGGTACTGCTCTCGCTCTTGCTGCTGTTGCATAATCTCAGGTACAGCCTCAATTGGAGCGGTATTGTCATCCGTCAAGCCAAACGCCTGACGATACCGCTTTAAATCGTCATTGTTCTGGTGATTAGGTCCCACGTTTCCTAGTTTAATCGCTGAAAATTTTTCCTGGTAAGCCTGTTGCCTTTGCCGGTAATCCCGTAAAGGTTGAAGGCTGGCAGCTTCAAGCTCTGCCGCCTCCTGGGCAGACAACCCAAAGCGATGTTTGATCTCATCAAGCAAGCTACGATCTTCCAACAAAATAGTCGCTGTTGCATTGGTTTGGCATCGTCGTTCAACCAGATCATCCAGCACCTTGCGGTAGACCACCCGCCTATCCTGCACTGGCACACTCAACAACGGCAGGCTTGCCGATTCTCGGCTACCGTAAATTTGGGGACTCATGGCAGGAGCGGCGATCGCCAATTTGCGTCGAGCATACTCATGTATATCGTCTGCTGACACAACCCCATTACTGTCTGTATCTGCCACCGAGGTTTCAATGCCCTCTACCAAATAGCGTGTGTAGCTCCAGGCATCGAAGTCACTGGTTTCCACCGCATGATGGGTAAAGATGGAAGCTGCCAGAATCACTCGCCCGTTGCCATCAAGCTGGGCAGAGAGGTCAATTGGGTTATCATCATCCGCTGTGTTGCCAAAGCCTTGCTGGAACTGGCAATCCAGAATCATCACCTGATGCTTTGCCGGACTACTGTTCATCACATCCCGCACAAAGCTGGCTGAAATTGCCCTGGACTTGATCAACCTGCCCTGGTTATCAGCCGCCGTTTCCGGCGTTGCGAAATAGAGTTTTCCGTCTCCATCCTGAATCCCATAACCAGTAAATAAAAACAAAATTTGGTCATCAGGAGCACGGTCTTTAAAGAAAGTTTCAATTGCCTCCTGCATCTCTTGCAGGGATGCATTGCAGAAACATTCCACCGATTCAAACCCAAACTGCGGCTGTCTTAGAACGCGCCTCATGACCTCCACGTCTTTCTGCGCCCTCAGCAGCGGGTTCAAACCTGGTGGATACCTGCTCACTCCTATCAGCAGCGCCACCGTGGACATTGATAATTTTTTTACACCTCTGGCACCACTTTATATACCATTCAACAGAATCTATGTAAGGATAATCCCTAATAGAAAAAGTGGCTTAAAAAAGAAGCGATCGCCCATCCATACGGGGCGATCGCTTCTTTTGTTAAAAAGACTAAAGGATGGATTTTATGCCGCACTATACCCGTTATTCAACCCAGCGGACTTGAACAAAGTGTGCTGATCGTCCCAAAGCATCATGGACTAATTGGACACTGTCAACCGCCAGGTTAAACGGAATTGCCGTTGTCACATACCGTTGAGCCAGGCTACCCAGGTCAGGCGCAAGTTGAGCGGCAGTGGTGGCAGCAAGCCCCAGTCCAAGAATTTGACCAATTGGTTCACGCGGTAGCAGCATAGATGCCCCAACGGCAAATCCAGCAGTTAATAGCATACCCACAGATAGGTTAGTCCCACAGCGAGGATGGACTGCCAAATCCCACTCTCCCGATGTGATTCGCTGAAGGGCAGTGTGTACGGCTCGTTTTAATTCTTCAGAATTCACCTGCCCATAGAGATAAAATCCCCGGTCAGTAGACATGCCTCCAAGCAAGTCCCCATCTGCTGAACTATCTGGCGAGTAAGGATTGACATTTTTGTTGGGAGGCGATTTTTTGCTCAAAATCCAGACCGTGGCATGTTCTAGAGCATGAACCTGTCGCACCATCAAAAGTTCCCTCAGCCCTGGGACAAAACTGAGCTGGTGCAACAGATCAGCATCCTGAGTCCGGAGCGGGTCCTGCTGTTGGGTGGGCGAAAAGAAAAAGTCAATCAGGTCAGTTTGCCAGAAGCCTGGGGCAGATTGCCCGGAGGTCGAGTGGGTCATACTGAATCAAGTCCGAGTGCCTAAGTTCGTAGAATTAAGTCCGCAAAAAACTGAGTTTCTATCATGAAAAAAACTCAACCCAGCGGTAGAAATATCTATCCACTCTATCCCGTGCGATGGCAACTCCAGGTCAGTCTTTGCAAATTGTTGCCTATCGCTACGCTGAAGCAGATCGCCCACTCGCTTGTTGAGGCTGTGCGCCCCCTTCACCAACAGCCCGCAGCACCTCAACGCCATTTTCTTCCAGCACTACAATTGGGTCAGACCCCCTATTCATTTCGATGCGCTTCACCAGCACCTGCCCGTCAGACAACCGCTGACCTACTCTGACATAACGGCTGGTTGCCTCATTGGGAGCTTTGACAATGGCTTGAGCTCTACCACCCACATAAACAACACCGGAAACCTCCACGGCATTCGCCAGGTTAGCACTAGGCGGTGGGGGAACGGGTTTAACAGGAACAGTGGTAGGAACTGTCGCTGGATTAGCCGCAGTTCTGCCAGGTGGAAAAGGGCTACTGGGACGGGGTGGAACGGATACGATTGTAATGGGTGGTAATCCTGGCTGAGGGGCACCCGGTAAGGCAGGAACTCGCTGTCCAGGAAGGGTCTGCTGAGGCGATGTAGCAGACCCTTGAGGACCTGTCGGTTTTATCAACACGGGAGGCAGACTGGCAAAGGGATCTTTTTTCGTCTGCTGGGCATTAATGCGTGCCTGCACTTGCTTCGCTCGTTCGTCGGAATTGGTTGGTTGAATCAGTCCGGGCACAGCCTGAGTCGTTCCAGGCTTCTGAGCCACCAGTGGTTGAGCAAAGGGCTGACCTGCCGTTGCACCCGGTGAAGGGGATGCCTCTGGAGCAGATGCCTCTGGAGCGGGAGATGGGGTAGTCTCTACAACTTCTTCAGATGCACAACCACCTACCGCAATCGCGATCGCGCCGACAACGACGAGTAACAGACGTGGACGCATACCCAATCTCCACAAAGTAGTAAATCTACTCCAAGATAGCTCTAATTTATAAAAATGATGTCAATAACTTTCATAACGATTACACCACTCGAAACACTTCAATCCGGGCTAATTTTCTTCTACGACGCTTTCTTCATCAATTGCTTCCTGGATAAATAAGCGTGCCAGACGGTTGTAAGTGCCTGCGCCAATATATTGCGGATATTTATACTCCCTGCTATAGAGCCAGATCAGTTCGTCACACAGGTAAATGCGAATGTCTTGCGTCAGGTTTTTGCATTGGGGCATCAGGGACTTGGCAGTGTTGAGGGCATCCGTCCAGCGCTCAAATTCTTGGGAGAAATTAGTTGTAATGACTTTGAACATAAACTTGACAATGCTCAATCGGGAAAGGCAACGCCGGTGGCGGGATCTCGAATATAAAGTCCCAGGGTGAGCGATCGCAGCACTGTATCCCACACTGGTGTTAGCTCAGGGGCATCATCAGCCCAATAGTCGAACGTAATCAGGCATTGAATCCCCGATCCCAACCCAATGCAGATGCGGGAGTATGCCTCCCGCTGCTCCTCGGAGTCGATGAACTTAAATTCTGTCCAGACAATACGGGCAGTCTGGCGTTTGACGGTGACAATTTCCCCTTTTTCCAGAATGTCCCGCTTGTCTCTTTCTACCACGTCTTTCAGTAGTTTAGGCAGGGGAAACATGCTCCAATCAGCGGCAGGCAATCGGTTGTAGGAGACTTCTAACCGACAGTTATCATTGGGTGGTTTGCGATCGACAAACCGAAAGGACTTGGTGTCCGGTTCAAAAAACCAATCTCCGGGCACCTCAAATCGCACGGCTCCCCGGTCAGCGACAAACACTTTATTGCCGGGACTAGCCTGCCAGCGGTGGTTGGGTTGCAGGTCTAGGACTTCCTTAATCCACTTGTGGGAGCCTTTATTGTGCTTTGCCATGACCGTGTGCCTTTCCCTTAATTATTTTTAGTGTTCTGTCCCATTAAATTTGACAGGTAGCGAATACCCAGGAAGTTTATGATGGTTAAATTTTGAGGGTCTGTGACCCGTCAAAATTTTCCTGGGGGATTAGTAGTGGTTTGTCAACTTTGTGTTTGTGAGTTTGGGATAGGAAAGAGATTATTATTTGGGGGTTTTCGACCCAGAACATAATTTCTGACAGATCACAAGTTTTGTCGTCTGCCTCAATCCATGCCAAGATTCTGGCTCTACGTTAAAATTTCAATGTCAATCGATAATCGGCTAAATCCCATTAAACCTCACTAACTTAAAACCTGTGGTTTCCCTGGGAGAAATCTCCCCTTCTTACAGCGATTTTCATTTGGTTAAGCCACACGATTCCCCACTCCCCACTCCCTATTCCCTGTTCTTGCTGTGGTCTACGCATCTGAAAACTGCTGTAACTTGCAATGTTTATAAGCTGGCGCACATTTCTTTCACAGTTTTGATCCCCAGGTAGCCGACACTACAACGGTTTCAACTGTTAACTGTTTCGATTTAGAAAGTCAAGGCTGATTTTCAAAGGATAACAAACTGACACTGCGCCCAATTCTTCATCTTTTGTGTTAAGAGGCGTGAGGCAGATCGGAGAGGAGCCTACTTATTAAGCTCGCTTGTTTCGAGCTAGCTCTCAGGAATGTCCTAAAGTCAAGCGATTTAGGAGTTGATCAGTCTTTAAAGAAGACAAAGAATACTTCCAGCGAAAAGGGCATGTGATTTACTGAGGGCATATTCCTGGTATCTTGTGCCAGTTGAACTCTACACCGAACTCAACGTTATGAATTTGCCACATCATCTCAGTTTTTAGTCAAGATTTAATTGTCGAGGGTTTTATTTCTCCATTGCGATCGCTGTTTTTGTTATTTTCATCGCTGCTACAGGTAACTTATGTCACAAGTTCCAGCTTCATTACTGACCCTGATCGCTGGCATTGTCATTACGCTTCTGAGCGTCTGGATAGGGTTAAATCATGGACTGTTGCCAGAACAGGTATCAGAGCAAGCACCCCTGGTTGATAACCTGTTCAGTATTATGCTTGCGATTGCTTTTGCTTTTTTCCTGGTAATCCAGGGAGCCATTCTGATCTTTGCGATCAAATATCGTCGTCCGCCAGGAGATGACACGGATGGGGTTTATTTGGAAGGAAATTTCCCGCTGGAAATTGTCTGGACAGCGATCCCAGCCTTGATCGTCATTGCTTTGGGAATCTATAGTGTGGATGTCTACCAGCGGATGGGAGGGTTTGCCCCATCGACGGGAATGATGATGGCGCACAGCCATCCCGCCGCCCATGTTGCCCATAAGCCTGCCCATCAACCGGGAAGTGCGATCGCGGCTCCGCTCATTGCCGATGCTGCCGTGGCTTCGCCTGACTTATCCACACCTGACTCATCTACAGGCATTCCCAAACCTGAAGAGGCATATAAGCTGCCGGTCTATGGCTTTGGTGCGCCCCCGGAGGCGAAGGATAAAGCCGATGTCACCGTCAACGTCCTGGGATTGCAGTACGCCTGGCTCTTTACTTACCCGGATGA
Source organism: Kovacikia sp. CALU 1929 (assembly GCF_056784235.1). NCBI lineage: Bacteria > Bacillati > Cyanobacteriota > Cyanophyceae > Leptolyngbyales > Leptolyngbyaceae > Kovacikia > Kovacikia sp. CALU 1929. The sequence goes on along the minus strand of NZ_JBXBCF010000108.1, from coordinate 74,514 downwards.
TGGAGTGACCACCGGGGAGCTTCATGTTCCAGTAGGCAAAAGTGTGCAGCTTAACATTACGGCTCAGGATGTCATCCATTCCTTCTGGTTACCCCAATTCCGGCTTAAGCAGGATGCTCTACCAGGGGAAAAATCCCAGCTAAACTTTGTCGCCACTAAGACTGGAACCTACCCGGTTGTTTGCGCTGAACTGTGTGGTTCCTATCATGGCAGTATGAGAACCCAGATTATTGTTCATAACCCGGAAGAGTATCAAGCGTGGCTGCAAGAAAACAAAGTGGCTCAGGCGGATCCCTTGAACCAGGCAATTGCGACAAATCCTGCCGAAATGTCAGCTTCCGAGTTTATGGCTCCTTACACCGAGGAGATGGGCATTAATGCTGAAGCTTTAAACCAGCTTCATCCCAAGCATTAAGCGACGAACGATTGGTTTTTACTTGTTAGCTCGTTGTTAAAAAATAATCGTTGCTTTGCAACAGTCCCCAGCTAATAACCAATCACTAAACAGCCCACAACTGACAACCCTTTCTAAACTGGCAGTCCTCAATACCCAAGCATCTTGCAATTCCCCCAACATTAATAACGGTTTATGACTCAAGCACAAATCCCTGTCGAAGAAGCTCCGGTTTTTGAACCCAGTGAGCCCAAGAAAGCGTGGAAATGGTATGAGTACTTTACCTTCAACGTTGACCACAAGGTCATTGGGATTCAATACCTGGTCACGGCTTTCATCTTTTACCTGATTGGGGGATTGATGGCGGTTGCTATGCGAACAGAATTGGCAACGGCTCAATCTGACTTTATTGACCCCAGTCTTTACAACGCATTTATGACCAACCACGGCACGATCATGATTTTCCTATGGATCGTGCCCAGTGCCATTGGTGGATTTGGTAACTTTCTGGTGCCTCTGATGGTGGGTGCCAGGGATATGGCGTTTCCCAAGCTGAATGCGATCGCCTTCTGGCTTAACCCGCCCGCAGGCGCACTATTACTGGGCAGCTTCATCTTTGGTGGTGCCCAGGCGGGCTGGACTTCCTACCCTCCCTTGAGTGAAATTACCGCTCCCACTGCTCAGAGCATGTGGATTCTGAGCATTTTGCTGGTGGGAACGTCCTCCATTTTGGGATCGGTCAACTTTATTATCACCACGCTCAAGATGAAGGTTCCCAGCATGAAGTGGGATCAACTGCCCTTATTTTGCTGGGCTATTTTAGCAACCTCTCTGCTGGCGTTGGTGTCTACTCCTGTGCTGGCGGCTGGTTTAGCGCTGCTGCTGTTTGATATTAACTTCGGCACGTCCTTCTTTAAGCCAGATGCCAATGGAAACGTGGTGCTTTATCAACATCTGTTCTGGTTTTACTCTCACCCGGCAGTGTATCTGATGATCCTGCCCATTTTTGGGATTATGTCTGAGGTGATTCCGGTTCATTCCCGCAAATCAATTTTTGGCTATAAGGCGATCGCCTACTCCAGTCTGGCAATCTGTCTGGTGGGTTTGTTTGTCTGGGTTCACCACATGTTTACCAGCGGTACCCCTCCCTGGATGCGGCTATTCTTCACCATCTCTACCCTGATTGTTGCCGTTCCTACCGGCATTAAGATCTTTAGCTGGGTAGCAACCCTCTGGGGCGGCAAAATCCGCTATACCAGTGCCATGTTGTTTGCCCTGGGTTTACTATCCATGTTTGTGATTGGTGGTTTGAGCGGTGTCACCCTGGGTGTTGTTCCGTTTGATGTCCACGTCCACGACACTTACTACATCGTGGCTCACTTCCACTACGTTCTGTTTGGTGGCTCAGTGTTTGGCATCTACTCTGGAATTTACCACTGGTTCCCCAAAATGACCGGGCGGATGATGAATGAAACCCTGGGCAAAATTCACTTTGGGCTGACCTTTATTGGTACCCACCTCACCTTCCTGCCCATGCACCAACTGGGTTTACAGGGAATGCCACGCCGGGTTGCTATGTATGACCCTACATTTGAACCGCTTAACCAGCTCTGCACCTTTGGAGCTTACGTGCTGGCGATTTCGGTCATTCCCTTTACCGTCAATGCCATTTGGAGTTGGATTGCGGGCGAAAAGGCAGGCGATAACCCCTGGCAGGCAATGACTCTGGAGTGGACCACCGAGTCACCCCCTATCATTGAAAACTGGGAAGTTCTGCCTGTTGTCACCCACGGACCCTATGACTATGGTTTAAACGGACGTAGCCCCATGTCTGAGGAAAGACCCGCTGCTCCAGTCAGCTAAACAAGGATAAAGGATGAAGGATGAAGGATGAGGTATGAAGGATAAAAAAGAAAATTGATTCTTATCCTTTCGCCAACTTCCTTTCTCTATCCTTTAGCCCTGCTTCATCCTTTCTCCTATTCTTCCCCCTTCATCCTTATATCCTTCTACAAGAGCCATGCCATGCAAGGATCAACCGTTGAAACTCCCGATTCCCTCACGCCCCCAGTCGAAACGATTACCGTGGGTGGGCATCACGAAGAACATGCCGATCTACGGGTCTGGGGGTTATTGACCTTTTTGATTTCGGAATCCCTGATGTTTGGGGGCTTCTTTGCCGCCTACCTGTTCTTACGGGGACTTGCCTATGAGTGGCCTCCCGAAGGGACTGAGGTGGAACTACTAGTACCTGCAATCAACACAATCATCCTGGTATCCAGCAGTTTTGTGATTCACCTGGGCGATACTGCAATCAAAAAGAATGACGTTAAAGGCTTGCGCAAGTGGTATCTCGTCACCGCGCTGATGGGGGCTGTGTTCCTGGCGGGTCAGGTGTATGAGTACTCGACGCTGGGCTATGGGCTGACAACCAATGTCTTCTCGAATTGTTTTTACCTGATGACCGGGTTCCACGGACTACACGTATTCATTGGACTGGTGTTGATTTTGGGTGTGTTGTGGCGATCGCGCCGCCCCAATCACTACAATGCCACCAAGCATACTGGCGTGGAGATGGCAGAAATTTACTGGCACTTTGTAGACATTATCTGGATTGTATTGTTTACACTGCTGTACATTCTGACGATGTTCTAAAAGGCAGAAAGCTGTACGGCTCCGCCGTTCTCGAAGGGTAGGATGAAAGCTGTGGTTAAGAGTTGAAAGTAACCAGTGATCTAACAACTAAAAACCAACAACTAAAAACCTTTCTGCCTTCCGCTTCTAATATCCGCCCAACTTGCCCCGGTGTTTGGCAACCTGCTCTGCTTTGCGGAAGAAAAACAATCCCAAAGTAAGGTAGGTTGCTCCATTGATCAGGGCGATCGCAAGTCCCGTCCAGCTAAGGGCTTCTCCCCTTGCCATCAGGTTTCGCAAAAGTTCAGCACCTGGTGTCATGGGTAGCACCAATCCCAGTAGTTGAAACGGTCCTGTCCAGCTTTCGACGGGCACCATTAGCATCAGTACCAGACCAAATGGTAAAAAGCCAAGTAACTGCTGCACCCGCTTCAGCAGCAGCGCCAGGGAGCCGACTGCCAGCGCCAACCCATAGGCACCCAACAGCACGGTTAATAAAGGTAAAACCAGGGTGGGCGGAAAGGACAATTGGGTACCCGTCAGCACTATGATGATCACCAGGATGACTATGTTCTGGACAAGCTGAATCGCCAGGTTTGCGATCGCCCGCATCATAAACACCTGCCGTGCTCCGTAGGGAGTCAAAAAAATCTGCTCCAGGGTACCAGTAAATGCCTCCTGCTGAAGCCCACCAGCAATACTACTGACAATAAAGACCACCAGCGACCAGAGGACATACCCCACCACAATGGAGTCCAGGCGATCGCCAAACGTGGGCAATGGACCCGCCACATATTTTGTCGTCAAAAATATGCCATAGAAGGCGATCGTGATCCCAACGATCCCTGCCACCATCTCGGTCGTATAGCGTCGTAGCAAAATCCACTCACGTTTGAGTTCTGCCAGGAAGAGTTTGAGCATCAGGCGTGGGGAAAAAGGAGTTATTTAAGGGCTTTTGAGCCGAATCTGGGGAGGGAGAAAGCGGCAGAGAGATTGGTCTCAAACCCAATTGCTTGCGGCAATTGATTCACTAAGGAATGAGAATTAAATAAGTTCGGAATTGGGTAGGGGCGGATTTTGCCGTCAAATCCATCGCGTCAGGCAAATTGGACTGCTAAACCCGCCCGTACAGTTTGCGGGGTTATTAAATCCAGGATTCTAAGTCCTTAACCTATCACCATTGCCTATCCCTAACTCCTTCAATTTCGGTGCCCCAGCAACTTGTCCCGCAAATGCTTGATTTTATCCCGGAACTCAGCCGCCTTCTCAAACTCAAGTTTCTTTGCGGCTTCCTTCATCTGTGCTTCTAATTGAGTGATCAATTCAGGAATGTTTTCCAGGGGCAGGTCTGCGGATTGATCGTAAGCCACATCTAGCTCCTGAGCATTGAGCCGCCGGGAGACTTCCAGAAATGAAAGAATCGAGTTGCTCGATTTTTTAATAATTGACTGGGGTGTGATGCCATGCTTTTCATTGTATGCCTGCTGAATGGCACGCCGCCGATTGGTTTCGCTGATCGCTCGATCCATACTATCGGTCAGGTTATCCGCATAGAGGACTGCCTGCCCCTGAATATGACGGGCTGCCCGTCCAATCGTCTGAATCAGCGATCGCTCTGCCCGCAGATACCCCTCCTTGTCCGCATCCAGAATTGCCACCAGCGACACTTCCGGCAAATCCAACCCTTCCCGCAGCAGGTTAACTCCAATCAGGACATCGAAGATACCATCCCGCAAATCTTGCAGAATCTCAATTCGCTCGATCGAGTTAATTTCTGAATGCAAGTAGCGCACTCGGACAGCCCGTTCTTGAAAATACTCGGTTAAGTCTTCTGCCATGCGTTTGGTCAGAGTAGTGACCAATACCCGTTCTTTCCGCTGCACCCTCTCCTGAATTTCGCCATAGAGGTCATCAACCTGCCCCTGAGTCGGACGGACAAAAATTTCGGGATCCAGAACACCCGTTGGGCGAATCACCTGTTCTATCACTCGCCCGGTACCGGGAATATAGCGCTTAATTTGTTTCTTATCGTCTCCTTCCACATTAAATTTGCCGCCGGAAACTTCCAACTCCCAGTTACCGGGGGTGGCTGACACAAAGACACACTGGTTCATCTTTTGCCAGAACTCTTCTGCCTTCAGGGGGCGGTTATCAGCAGCACTGGGTAGTCGGAAACCATGTTCAATCAGGGTCATTTTGCGGGAGCGATCGCCGTTATACATGCCCTGCAACTGCGGCAGGGTGACATGGGATTCATCAATGACCAACAACCAATCCTTCGGAAAGTAATCGAGCAAACATTCGGGGGGTGCCCCAGGCGCACGTCCTGCCAGGTGGCGGGAATAGTTTTCCACACCATTGCAGAAGCCAACTTCCCGCAACACCTCCAGATCGTAACGGGTACGTTGCTCCAGGCGTTGTGCCTCTAACAGCTTGCCATTTTTTTCCAGTTCTTCCAGTCGTTCCTTGAGTTCGGCTTCAATCGCCTCGCAGGCTTCGACTAAACGCTCTTCTGGGGTAACAAAGTGGCGAGCTGGATACACATTGATAGCTTCCAAACTTTGCAATGTTCCACCCGTAACGGGATCAACATAGCGAATGGCATCAATCTCATCGCCAAAAAATTCCACCCGGATAATTCGATCTTCGTAAGCAGGTCCAATTTCAAGTACATCCCCTTTGACCCGGAACCGTCCTCGCCCCAGATCCAGGTCATTGCGGCTGTATTGCACCGAAACCAGATCCCGGATGATTTGACGGGGGTTAATCTCAGCCCCCACTCGCAAGGGAATGGAGGCTTTCAAATATTCAGAGGGGATCCCTAAACCATAGATGCAACTAATCGATGCTACGACTATTACATCCCGTCGTTCAAACAGCGATCGCGTGGCTGAGTGCCGCAGCATATCAATCTCATCATTAATGGATGCCGTTTTCTCAATATAGGTATCGGTAACCGGAATGTATGCCTCTGGCTGGTAATAGTCGTAATAGCTTATGAAGTATTCAACGGCGTTGTTGGGGAAAAACTCGCGCAGCTCGTTACACAACTGTGCCGCCAGGGTTTTATTGTGCGCCAGCAACAGAGTCGGTCTGCCCAACTGTTCAATCACACGGGCAATGGTATGGGTTTTCCCGGTTCCGGTTGCGCCAAGCAATGTTTGATAGGGGTGCTCGGCGTGAATCGATTGGGTCAGTTCAGCGATCGCCCTGGGCTGGTCTCCAGTCGGTTCAAAGGGAGCTTGAATTTGAAATTTGGGCATAGGAGTTGGAGAGTTCTGGGGATGAACCACATACTCCTACAGTGTAGCGGTCGGAAAGGGGAGGGATGGGGTGGGAGGAGGGAAGAGTTTTGAGTTGAAAGTTTTGAAGCTTATCGACAATGGGTAATGGGTTGTTAGTGCTAGATTGCCCTTCTCAAAGACTAAAAACCAACAGCTATATTACCTGACACCTGACACCTCTAACTAACGGGATTCAATTAGACGAATCTGATTAGCCGCAGGTTGATCAAACGGAGCGATGATTGGGTGGGGGGAGAGTTCTGGGAATCCTTCCACTAAAAGGTTAGACCTGGTTCGTAATTCCACAAAGTCTTCCCTGGAACCGGGTGGCAGTTTGACATCCAAGGATGCTGGTGCATCACTACCGCCTCGCCACAAACCGAATGGAGATCGGTAGTATTCGGGAAAGATTGTGCCGCCCAAATCTCTGGCACTGCCGGGGTTATTGGGCAGATTTGAGGCGAGTTCCGGTGGAGCTTGATTGGGGAGTGGCGTTTGCCTGAGAGGTTCCGCGATCGCCCACGAGGGTACAAGGACTGAGACTGCGATCACCAGAGTTGTGAGAAATGCTCCACGCGAACCTACTCTTCCGTTGGAAACTTGCCGCAGTAACCGAGGCAGCAAATTTTGTAATGAACAGTAATACATAAGCCTGATCCCCCTTAGCGTGAATAGACAGGCTAGAGATCAACGAAAAAACTATCAGGCTTGAACTTTGAAGGATGCAGGGCAGACTAGCCGGCCTTGCCCACCTGTAGAGTCTGCATCAGGGACGGTAATTCAGCCTGCTAATATTTCCACCTTCAGAGTAACCCCAGTCTCATCCAGCGAAGCATTTGTCGGGCAAAACTTAAATTTTGATTCAACAGGTTTGTTTCAAACCCTTACCGATTTGCCCCCTGGGCGGTTGGCAGGGTGAAATAAAAGCGGCTTCCCTCACCATGAACTGAATCAAAGTCCATGTGACCACCCTGGTTTTCAACCAGCAACTTACACAAAGAAAGCCCCAGTCCAGTGCCCTGGATATGGTGGCGATCGCGATGTCTGACTCGGTAAAACTGCTCAAACAGGTGGGGACGGTCTGCTTCAGGAATGCCCAGACCATAATCCCTTACCCAAACCTCTACCCATCCTGACGACAACAAATCTGCCCCCACCTCAACCGGGCTACCTTCCGGTGAGTACTTAATCGCATTCGACAGGAGATTGACCAGAACTTGAGAAACCTGCCAGTGATCACCCCACACCAGGGGCAAATCAGGATTCAAGTCATTGGCGATCGGGTAGGGGCGGAATGAATCAACCACTTCCTCAACCAGACTGAGCAGGCTAAAGTCAGATGTATTGGTTTCCAGTGCCCCCGTTTCAAGACTCCGGATAGCCGTCAGATCTGCCAACAAGTCCTGCAATCGGCGTACCTGCTGCTTCACCACACCCAAAAACTCGTGCCGATGAACTGTATCGAGTGCGGGTTCAGCCAAAAGATCAACCGATCCGCTTAAAGATGTCAACGGGGTTGCCAACTGGTGAGTGAGTAAATGCATAAACTGAGTCTGACTGGCAATCTGCTCCTTCAGTGTCTGGTTCTCTACCAACGCCTGGATCAATTCAGGGTCGTTGTGGTCAACACTATCCGGCTCCAGTGAACCCGACCGGGGAAACAGCGACTCATTGTTAAAAGCAGAAGACATGAGACAGCCTTGAACACGGTAAGTACTTGAACATAGCCAGTAGCCGCTAACCTACTACAGCAAAACGAAAGTTTTGTAAGGGGTGAAGGGGTGGAACCCCTTCTTAGGGCGAAGCCCCCAAACCCCCCATGTTGCAAAATTTAGTGTTTGCAACACTAGTAAAGCGATTGAAAAAAGAAGCATGCCAGAACATCAAATTTGTCTCGTTGCGGCAAATCTAATCGTTTCCTGATCACTCCCATCTAGAATCTTTACATAAATTTACAAATCTCACCGAAACGGATTCTTTGCCCTTTGCTCCACATCGGAGTCACCGGATGACATTGTTGATTCTAAGGATAAAAAAGATACGGGAGGATTGAACCTTTGTTTCCATTCATCCTGCTTTTCAGCAATGTCCACCCGATCAACTGTCACGCTAGTATGGATAAGCAGCGTCTTTCGCTACAAAAAAAATCAGGCAACCCGTATTAGGTGACACCCTGTTATGAGGTCTATCCAAGCTATGCAGTCTCAATACTACGGTGATGCGTACTACCGCACTCCACCCCCTGATCTAGCTTCCCTATTGCTAAAGGAGCGGATTATTTATCTGGGGTTGCCCCTGGTTTCGTCTGATGACTTTAAGCGCCAGCTAGGGGTTGATGTCACCAAGTTGATCATTGCCCAATTGCTCTTTTTGCAGTTTTCCGACCCCGAAAAACCCATTTATTTCTATATCAATTCCACAGGCACATCCTGGTACACGGGAGATGCGATCGGGCAAGAAACCGAGGCATTTGCAATTTGCGACACAATTAACTATGTCAAGCCTCCGGTGCACACGATCTGTATTGGTCAGGCAATGGGAACAGCGGCTATGATTCTTTCTTCTGGAACGAAGGGGTATCGTGCCAGTCTGCCTCACGCCACGATTGTGCTGAATCAACCGCGCATCGGCATGGGGCGGGGACAGGCAACCGATATCCAAATTCGGGCAAAGGAAGTTCTGGCAAACAAAGCAGCGATGCTGGATATTCTGGCCAAAAATACAGGGCAACCCCCTGAAAAGATTGCGAAAGAGACAGACCGTATGCTCTATATGACTCCTCAAGTCGCAAAGGAATACGGGCTAATCGATCGCGTCTTAGAAAGCATGAAAGATTTGCCTAAGCCCCTGCCTGCTGGTGTCTCATAAGGTTTTTTGCCACTTTTCCTATGGATGAAATCCTGCGCGTCCCCTACAACGTTCCTGGTAGCCCCTATTGGCAGTGGATTAACATCTACACCCGGTTGAGCCAGGAGCGAATTATTTTTCTGAATCAGCCAGTTTCTACTGGACTGGCAAATTCAATTGTCTCTGCGTTACTGTACCTGGACTCTGATGACCAGACCAAACCCATCTACCTCTACATCAATTCCTATGGAGATCCAGTAGCAGCAGGGATGGCAAACGAGATGTCTGGGATCATGTCAGTGGCGGCTGCCCTGGCAGTGTATGACACGATGCAGCACATTAAATCAGAAATCGTGACTATTTGCCTGGGACAATCGATCGGAATTGCCTCAATGCTACTGTCTTCTGGGACCAAAGGTAAGCGAGGTAGCCTACCCCATTCTATGATTGCCCTGAGCCATCCTCGGACGGCAAGCCAGGGACAGGCAACGGATATTCAAATCAACGCTGAAGAAGTCCTGTCAAAGCAGGCACTCGTTTTAGAAATCCTGTCCCAAAATACGGGTCAACCCAAGGAAAAGATTGCCAAGGATATGGATCGTATGTTTTATATGACTCCCCATCAGGCACAGGAGTATGGGCTAATTGATCGGGTTTTAGAAAGCCCGAAAGATCTGCCTCAGCCAGTGGCGGCGATCGCGGGTTAAGGGGTGAGAAGTTGTTAGCTGTTAGCCTTTATCCCTTACCCACCTCCTAATTCTTCCCTTCTCCTTCTCCCCTCTCCCATTCCTCCTTTCTTCCCCTTTTATCACTTTTCAGGAGTTTCCCTATGCCGATCGGTATTCCGAGCGTTCCCTACCGGCTTCCCGGTAGTCCCTATGAGCAGTGGATCAATATCTACGAACGCCTATTTCGGGAACGCATCATTTTCCTATCTGAAGAAGTTGATGATGGGATTGCCAATGCGATCGTGGCTTATTTGCTCTATCTTGATTCGGATGATCAAACCAAGCCAATTTACCTCTATATCAATTCTCCAGGGGGCTCGGTCACGGCTGGCATGGCGATTTATGACACCATGCAACACATTAAATCAGAGGTTGTGACCATCTGTGTTGGGCTGGCAGCTTCCATGGGCGCGTTCCTGTTAACCGCTGGCAGCAAAGGCAAACGGCTGGCACTCCCCCATGCCCGCATCATGATTCACCAACCTTTGGGGGGAACCCGTGGGCAGGCAACGGACATTGATATTGAAGCCAAAGAGATTCTGCGCATCCGGCGGCAACTGAACGAAATCATGGCAGAGCGCACCGGGCAGCCGCTTGAAAAAATTGAAAAGGACACCGATCGCGACTACTTCATGTCCGCTGAAGAGGCTAAAAACTACGGTTTGATTGACCGAGTGATCGAGAATGTGGGCTAGACCCCTTACTAAATTAGTATGACAATGGCAGAATGCTAATTATTTTGCCATTGTCACCTGTAATGAAACTTGCCGAATGTTACCGATTACTGGGGTTGCAAGCTAGTGCATCATTTGACGACATCAAGGCGTCTTATCGCCGTTTGGCAAGACGATATCACCCGGATGTCAATCCTGGAGACGAACGGGCAAGGGACAAGTTCATGGCAGTGACGGAGGCTTACAAATTCCTGCTATCTACTAGTCTCCGTTCTGAGACGAGTGGCAAAACCGATGCAGTAACTATTGCCCGGACGCAGGCAACCTCAGTCACTGTCAGTCAATCTGGGATGGCGGAGGCTACTCGAGTCGGGGAGCCACGTAAACCAGCCGCCATTCGTCACAACCCTGATCTGTCTCCCTTAGAGCAACAACTGAAGGTCAGTTCCTACCAACAGCTACAGCGGTTATTAAAGGAACAGCGATTTCCCAGGGCGATCGCGCTGGTTGAAGGGCTGGCTCGACGAATCCCCCAGGATCCAGAAGTGTCTCAATGGCAGGCCATTATTTACCAGCGCTGGGGACGGCATCTGATCCAGGAACGCCAGCTTGACAAAGCCCGGAATTACTTAAAGAAAGCTCTGCGTACCGATCCGCACAATCGCTCCCTTTGGGCAGAAGTTGAAAAAGATTTTCGGTATATGGAGCAACTTTTTTAGGGCGATCGCACCGTATCAATCAAAAAGGTTCAAAATGCAGATAAAACACCCCTCCAACGATTGAAAATTCGTATCAAACCTGTTTTTTCGGAGGTACTTTGATACTATAGAAATGGAGGGAATACTTATTGTATTGGTTCCCGATTCAGATTAAACATCTTTTGAATATTTATTTTTTTTGCTTTGCCTCAGAGTTTCTGGGTTATTTAGGATCGACGATATCAATGCCTTAAAAGGTAACTTACCAAGCCGTTGTTAGCTTTGGTATAGCGACAGGTTGATTCTACCGTTTTTCGTCAGGCGATTTTTTTGTTGAATACATCTGTCCACTTGAAAGCTACGGGGTTTTTTGAGTGATTGCTGTCTCATCTCGTCCCGTTAGACGCCAATGGAATACAGTTAGTTTCGCTTCCACGCTCTATCTGATTCCAGTTTTGGATCTGTTGTTAGCTGAAATTCCTCCCCGATGGCGGGCGGAAATACGCCTCGGTCTTCAAGAAGCGCTGGTTAACGCTGCTAAGCATGGCAACAAGCTAGATCCCAGCAAAACTGTCTTGGTTCGTTTTTCCTCTGTGTCAAACCATTATTGGTGGGTGATATCAGATCAGGGGGATGGGTTTAATTTACCCCATGATTGTTGTACGGATCCTGGCAGCGCTAATTTTAGTTCTGCTAGTTCTAGTGATGGTAGTCCCAGTAAGCACCTTCCCTGTGACGAATGGGAATGTGGTCGAGGGATGTACATTTTGTACCAGGTTTTTGACCAGGTTCAGTGGAATTCTAAAGGAACCGAGCTTCGTCTCTCTAAACGGGTTGCAGAAGCTGCGCGCACTCCGCTAGTTACCTGAAAATCTGGTTAGCTGAAAGTGGGTGGTGCTTTAGTTCTCCAGAAAGTGGTAGGGGGGCAACGCTTCTCCCAGACTTAGTTTCCAGTAGGAACACTGATTCTGCCAGTGATCGATCTGTTCAAACAACTGGAATGCCTTTTCTCGGTTGGTAAGCAGGTAAACTTTGACATCACCAGTTTGTTGATGGCTGAATCGATACTGTAAAGAGACCCTGGCTAATTGTTGAAGCAGAGCAGCCTGCTCTGCCTGTTGCAGTGCTTTTTGTTCTAACTGGGTTTGATACTGCTTCTTCTTTGCCATAAAGTAGTCTTTCCCTTTCACCTCGGAAGGAATAGAGTCTTCTAGCGCTTCCATGGGGGTCAGTTTGAGGATGTACTCTGCTTTGCCGTCAAAACGGGACAGGGTTTCTAAATAGTCCTGCTGACGAGCATCCAGATGGGTCAGTAGCCCCTGTAAGGAAGCAAAATGAGTGCCAAACCGTAGCGGTAAGATGGTCGTTTGTAGGAATAGTTCTCGAATGACGCGATCGTGGGATATGACCGCTTGCATTAAGCTCTCGTCCTTTTCCTGCAAAATGCCGAGTTTGGTTTCAGAGAGTTCAAGTTCCACCGCCGCAAACAGAGAGTCTGTTCCAACAATCTGAACTTGATCTTCAATGCCTTTGGGCAAGTCTAGCGATGGGCTGGGCTGGGTGAGAAAAGCGTAGGTATACATCAATCGCTATCAGGGGGTACGGGCTAGGGAATGGTGGTTCACAATCCTAGGGCAGTCTCCATTGGTTTGGAATCAATTCCAGATTGAGAGACAGTTTAAGGGTTCCAGGTTGCCACTCCCGGTCTGTTTCAAGCCATTCAATGGGAGTGACATCCATAAACTGCCCAACTTCTGGGGCAGTGGTACGGATTTGTTGTTGTAAATGACTTATTACTGTTTCAGCTTGGACAGGCGACTGCCAGGAAAAAGTAGACGTTAAATGTTCACCTAAGCCCGATCGCAGGCATAACTGGCAGAGGGTTGTTGGATCTAGCAGGGTTGTTTCAGGGGTAAGGCGTCGTCCTGTTATCAGGTCAATGGTGTATTGAATTGCAGTTGCCTGGATCTGTAAAGCGACGATCAATCTCAGGGTGCCAGATTCCCAGTCTAGCCCTGGTCGAAGCGCTGTAACCTCAACTCCACCAATCAGTTGGGTAATTTCGTAGGAACTGCGGGTGACCTGCCAGAGCATTTTGGGCATCAGTTCGTCGATTAACAGCGTGGGTTGCCCCAGGTCAATCGTTGAGTCCATCCGATAGTTGGCTCGGTCCATTGCCCGCCACGCTTCCTGCACTATCAGCAGCAATCCCTGATCGGTATTTCCGTTGATCGGGGTTGCCTGGAGACGAGCAATCGATCGAGCAAGTTGTTGCTGGAGGATAGTATGGCTCCGATGTTCCGGGGTGCCCTGGTCAGCTAACTGGATGCGGATGGTAGGGGTAGGAATCTGGCGGGGTAATTCAACTACTGACACCCGCATCAGAGGAGATAGATTTTCAACTCTAGGGGCATTTTTGCTCTGGGAGCGTTGGGCAGAGGTATCGTCTTCCAATAGTTCTGCTTCAACCAGGTCTGCGGTAACCAGGGTTGAAAATACCTGGGAGGGTTGGTGGGCGATCGCATCCGGTGGCTGGGGTATAAATTCAACCCCCATTTTGAGCTGAAGTTGTCCGGGTTGCCAAGGCTGTCCGGGTTGCAACAGATTGACCAATAGACCTTCTAGTAGAGGTTGGAGTGCAGGCATTTCTTCTTGAATGGATTGCCCGAACTCTTCTAGCAGGCTCCTGACCTGTCCCATGCTGCCGGATGGGCGATCGAGATCGAGGAGGGTGGGCATTGAGGCTGACTGGTTGGCTTGGGTTGCTGGCAGTATGGGTTCATCGGACTGGAGCCAGTCCTCGTCGTCCAGGAGATTTCCCGGCAGGCAGCCCGTCGCCAGGTCAACACACCAGCCAAACGTAGGTGTGGTTGCTTCCAGCATCACTACCAGGCGCAGCATTCCCGGCACCCAGGTTTGGTTGAACTGGTAATGGTGGGCGTAGATCCCTTCAATCAGATGCATCACCGGGTAAGAACTGCGGGCAACTGCCCAAAGCAGGTAGGAAACCAGCGTTTCAACCGTGACAAACAATGGGGAAAGGTTCGGTACAGGATCGATCACAGGCTGTCCTTTCCCCCCGGACCCCTGTCCTGCCACCGTTGGGTTTCCTGTTGCTGGCGTTTCCAGGGCATCCAGCACCTCATAGGTTTCTTCGCTGACATAGGGCAGGAGCGCTGCTGGAGTCAGAGACACTTCAGGATTCCAACTGTCTGTTGGAGGATCATCTGCTGCCAATGCCGTTGACCGTAAGGAGTGAATCATGGCAACCAGTTGCTCCATTGCCGCTAAGGTGGGGGCAGGCGGAAGGGGGCGATCGACTCCTTCCCTGAACAGAGAACGGTCGGCAAACTTGAATACGGTCTTGCCGATGACTTCACGCCCAGGCGACCCTGAGGCAGGACAATTGTGGTTGTTGCTGGCAGAGGATGTATCAAGAGATGGGGAAGACTGGATCATCACCATTAGGGGTTGAGCAAGGTGGTTACTGAAATCCGACCCTTATAAGGGGGACGCTCACTTTAAGCATTCCCATTTTGCTCCCCTGTCACCCAACACCTGTCCACCAGGCTTTGCTGATTCCGGGTAGAAATTAAAAGTTCAATGGGTCGCGATCGCATCGGAAAGGGGTTATTATTTTGGGGTTTTCAACTCATAAATAATTCTTGACAGATCCCTAGAGCGAATCCTCTGTCGCTGGTTTAATCGTCTCGCTGTTGATTTCTATGCTTTCTCTTGCTGATTTGCCGTTGGCGACTCAATTCACGTCTCCAGGACCGATTATGGTTGACTGGGGACCCCTTTCAATTCGCTGGTACGGGTTCCTGATTGCTTCTGCTGTGTTAATTGGGGTCACCCTGTCCCAAGTACTGGCAAAGCGTCGCCATGTGAACCCTGATCTGATCAGCGACCTGGCTATCTGGCTGGTGATTGCCGCGATCCCCAGTGCCCGTCTTTACTATGTCCTGTTCCAGTGGCAGGAATATGCTCAACAACCAGATCAGATCTTTGCCATCTGGAGAGGGGGGATTGCGATTCACGGTGCTGTGATTGGTGGGTTGATTGCCAGCCTGATTTTCTGCTGGGTAAAGCGCGTTCCTTTCTGGCAGATGGCAGATCTGGTCGCACCGTCCCTGATTTTGGGGCAAGCGATCGGACGATGGGGTAATTTTTTCAATTCAGAGGCATTTGGGCGTCCTACCGATTTACCCTGGAAGCTCTATATTCCTCTAGACCGCCGCCCACCGGGCTATGAAGGATTTGACTATTTCCACCCGACATTTCTCTATGAGTCTCTATGGAATCTCATGGTATTTGCCATTCTCTTGGGATTGTTTTTTTGGGGATTAAAAGCAGGCTCGAAGCTCAAGCTCGGAACATTGTTTCTGGTTTATCTGGTGGCGTACAGTTGCGGGCGGTTCTGGATTGAGGGACTGCGAATGGACAGTCTGATGCTGGGACCGCTGCGGATCGCCCAGGTCGTGAGTCTGGTTCAGATTTCGTTAGGGATTGTGGGTTTGGTCTGGTTATATGGACTGAGGCGATCGCTGCCAGATGTCGTCAATGTGCAAAACTCTGAGGTTAATTCGGACACCTCACCCTAGCGACCCCCCCCTTTTTACTTGAAACAACACCTACTCTCCGAAGGCTTTATACCAAAAGAAAAAACCCTGGAGTGTCCTCCAGGGCTAAATCAGGGTGCATCTACCACTCTATTCTTCTGCTGTTGAGAGAACCATCCGGAAAATTTCAGCCAGGTAGCAAATTTTTCTGGTTTGTTCTTAGGTGTCAGATGTTAGGTGTCAGGTGTCAGGTGTTCCCGCCCTCCCCTCTCCCTATCTCCCCCTCTCCCCTCACTCCCTACCCCTTCTATGAATCATCCATCTGACCATTCTCGTTCTGAGTCTTCTTTGCCTGCTGCGGTATACATTGTGGGGGCGGGTCCCGGTGACCCTGAGTTGTTGACGGTTAAGGCTCAACGGCTGCTGGCACAGGCAGATGTGATTTTGTTTGCCGATTCACTGGTACCAAAGCAAGTTTTACAGGAAGTCCGTTCTGGGGCGGAGTTAGTTCGCACAGCACACAAAACTCTGGAGGAAATTTTACCTCTGATGATTGAGCGGGTGCGGGCGGGGCGATCAGTTGTTCGCCTGCACTCAGGGGATCCCAGTCTTTACGGAGCGGTGCAGGAGCAGATGCAGGCATTGGTCGAGGCGAATATTCCGTTTGAGGTTGTGCCAGGGATTAGCGCATTTCAAGCCGCCGCCGCCCGGTTGCGGGTAGAACTGACGGTTCCAGGGTTGGTGCAATCGATTATTTTAAGCCGCATTAGTGGACGAACCGAGGTGCCAGAGGCTGAAGAACTGGAAACGCTGGCAGCCCATCAGGCGAGTTTGTGTCTTTACTTGAGTGCCCGCCATGTTGAACAGGTGCAGGCTAAACTGCTGCGCCACTACCTGCCCACTACGCCAGTTGCCATCTGTTTTCGATTGGGCTGGCAGGATGAGAAGATCTGGCTGGTGCGTCTGGAACAAATGGCAGAGGTGACGCAGCAGCAGAATTTGATCCGCACCACCCTATATGTGATTAGTCCAGTGCTGGCAGCCGCAACCGTACCAGAGGAATTTTCCTTGCTGGATGCGGAGCAGGACTTGAATAGTCGGCGATCGCAACTCTACAACCCAACCCACTCTCACCTTTTCCGCCCAAAGAATTCCGAGAACCGAGGATATAGTGATTCTCAGACGAGGGCGGTACAAGCTAATCCCGAAACCTCTTACTGAATCAGCAGTTTGCCTGTACACACAAATGAGAACTGCGATAGGCACTTGGAGATCATCGGGATAGCATGGTGTCGGAATAGGATTGATCAAAAAATCCGGATTCGATGCCCTTGAAGGTGTGGTTCTTCTATGAAGCACTCATAGGTACATAACCCGCCGTAAATTTACAGGCGGGTTTTTTGTTGCCTGCTATAGCGTGGTTGCCCCTGGCTACAAAATTTCGACCGTGCCTTGCTGACCGTCGATTCGCACGTTCTGCCCATCTTTGAGCAAGTGAGTGGCATTGTGGATATCCATCACAGCGGGAATGCGGTACTCTCGCGCCACGATCGCCCCATGGGACAATCGCCCCCCCACCTCGGCAATCAGCCCTCCTGCCCTGGCAAGTAAGGGTGCCCAACCAGAATCGGTGTAGGGCACAACCAGAATCGTATCTTTACTAATTTCTGGCGCTGACTCCAGAGAGCGGATAATTCGCACCCGTCCCTCTACCTGTCCCGGACTTGCCCCAATTCCCTGTAGCTGATGGGATGCTTGCCAGGTATGGAGCATGACTGGCGCAGGTGGGTCTTCTCCATACACCAAAAACGGCACCGCCTCCAATTGATGATCTTTCTCTAACTGAGCGCGACGACGGGCAATCAACCCTGCAATCGACTCTCCATCACCGATCGCCTGTTCCGCTTCAATCAGTCCCCGAATTTCATCAAACTCTAAAAAGAAAATATCCCCTTTGGTTGCCAGCAACCCAGACTCCAGCCAGAGTTTTTCTACCGCCACAAAGCTCCAGCGCAACTCCGCCAGCAACCGACTGTAAACCTCCGTCACCCGACCTTTAAGCGTGATTCGACGCTGCACTCGCCTGGTTTTACCCCTCGGTTGTAAGGGCGGGTTTGCCAGCGGTGCTGGATTGAGGCAGAACTGCTTAAACAGTTCCCACATGGGTTCAGGGTTTTCGCTCCAAGTCGGGACCGCAATATCAGTTCCCACTTCGCTGAGGAACCCATAGCGATCGAGCAATTGGTTCAGTTGATCGAGAATAGCCTGTCCACGGGGCGTTTCAGCCAAAGCTGCCAACGGTGAGTCAGCCAGAAAATGCGCCAATGGCGTTACATTGGGTCGCTCCTCTACCCCGCCGCCCCCCTGCTCCTCTACTCCCCCGCTTCCCTGCTCCTCCAACACCTGCCGCGCAGAAAGGGCAAGCTCCTGGAGCGATCGCAACGCTGCCACCTCTGGAGTATCGCGATTGTCCAGATCTTCATCATTGACTTTAGCGATTGCCTTACGGAGGGCTGCACTCAGGGGAGCCAGAATACTGTAGTAAGTGGCAATCTGCAAGTGCTTCAGAATGACATCAATTCGCTCTAGTAACTGAGAAGTGGAAAGTCTAGAAGCGGGAGTCTGGGCAAGGGCGGCAAGGGTGGGAGCAAATCGCTGCTGGTCGTCTTTCTGGAAGCCTTTTTCTAAAGCCAACTCCCGACTGAGTAACCGCAGTAGCCCTGGTAGGTTTCTCACGGTCGAGTTGAGCGGCGGTCGGCTGAACTTTGCACCCCGGGTCAAAAACTCCAGGCTTTCGGGGGGCAACCCCATCCGGAGAAAGATTTGCCCTAACAGGGAAGCATTGAAGTAGGCACGGGAGTAATGCAACGTCGCTGTCTCATTAAAATCCAGCCCCCTGGCACGGTTCGCCAGCACGATAGTAAAAATCTTGCCCCAGACCCCACAGGTTAAGGGACGATTAATCGACCAGGTCAGCGGGCGAATCAATCCTGGAATGACTTCAGCGGCGATTTTGCGGGTCCAGATGGGTAGGAGCGTAGTAATCGGGCGCGTTTGCAGCAGCCAGACGACGGTGCCGTCATAGCTCCACTCAATGTCCTGGGGAATTCCGTGGTAGTGTGCCTCTAGATGGCGAGCCAGAAAGGCGACCTGTTGAATCACCTGGGGCGGAACGGTGCCACTCCCTTCAACTGGCAGAGTCAGATCTGTGGGAAGCCGCCAGTCATTTTGCTTCAGAGCTGCCAGAGCGGAATCGGGCACCCATACCTGATAACTTTCGGGGGTGACCTGTCCAGACACAACCTGAGAGGCACTTCCAGGTAATGCCTCAATGACTACAGCCTCCCCCTGCCGGGAAATTGGATCGCGGCTAAAAGCAACGCCAGAAAAGGTGCCCCGGATTTGTTTTTGGATCAAGACTGTCATTGAGGCGGTGGGTAAGCCGCGATCGCGGCGGTACTGCACAGCCGCCGGAGCATCGTAGGAAGCCAGGCAGCGGGAAATTGCTGGCATCAACTGTTCTCGCCGGGTTACACTCAACACCGTTTCATACTGTCCTGCGGCGGATGCCGTTTCCGAATCTTCGCCAACGGCGGAAGATCGAACGACGAGGGGAAGGCGAGGGGAAGGGTCTAGCAGGCTCAACAAAGGGTCTGGGTCATCGCCGGGAATCAGCACCCACCCCATAGGTACCGGATAGCCCAAACGTTTGAGATGGGCAAGGGTGGCTGCCTTTTGACCCACTTTTTGGGCATCCAGGGATTTGTCCAGGGAAGGAACGGCGCGATCGCCCTGAAAAAACCGGAATACCCCCTGGGAATTGGACTGGGCACCTGCGGATGTCATCTCCAGATCATCAGGAATTTTCATATAAATCCAACCCAACAAAACTGCCAGAGCAATGGTTGCCACAATCAGATCAAGCTCTTGACTATGGAGCAACGCGGTTATTAGTGGAAACAGAACCAGGACACTAAACCGTGCCTGTCGCCGTTCTCGCAGAATTGTAAAACTGATACCACTGATCAAAAACACTAACCCAGCGGCGATCGGGTCATGCACCCCATAACCCCACACCACATTGGTCGTTCCCGCCCCTTTGCCAAACCAGTAGCGCCCCATCACCAGCGCAATCAGCGCTATGATTTCCCAGGCGGGATCTTTTGGGAAAAAAGAGCGGGCAAGTAAGACAACAGCAATTCCCTTGAAAGCCTCAGATAGGACTGCCAAAATTCCAGCTAAACGCCCACCGTGGTAAAACGCGGCTGAGACGCTGACATTGCCAGTCCCAAGCTGCCGGAGTCGTTGCCTGGTCAACCCATAGGTCATCCATTCAATTAGCGGCAAGCCACCCAAAAGCGGGCAGACCGTAAAAATGAGAAAGGCACCCCAAACCTGAGTCAATGTCATGGAACTGATGCTGTGATGGTGAGTAGTGCGTTAACCAAGACAACGCACAATCTACACCCGCAATTATGCGCCTCATAGCTGCACAGAGCCAGCCTGCTAATATCCTTCCTTGGGGTAATACTCATCCGTTGTACCCGCTAGTTCCGGGCGGTTACGACTTCCTGGCAAAGCTTTCACATCCCCCGTTTCGATATATCCCACATAAAAAGCCCCTGCCTCAATACTCAAAGCATTGGCACTTACGTCTCCCTCCAGACGGGCAGTGCGACTCAGCGTTAGGGTTCCCTCCAAAGCCACTCGTGCCTTGAGTACACCATGCACAACCAGGTTTCTTGCCCGCAGTTCTGGCCCCTCAATTAACCCTGTTTCAGATATCACCACGTCGCCCCTGACTTCGACCGTACCGTGGATGATGCCGTCCACTAACAAGTCCCCTTCGACATGCATCGTTCCCTGAAACTCACTATTCGGAGCAATGTAGGTAGGTCCCACTTTCTTAGGCTGTTGCGGACTTTGTTGATAGTTTCGCTGAGGATTTTTTCTTCCAAACATGGTTTCCTTAGAGGGTAAAACTCAAGAACTCAATCCCGCTGACGGACTCTGTACCGCTAACTCATCGAACGCTGTGCGACACATGACACCCATCGTTGCAGAAAATCAAGAAGTTATAAAGTAGGAATTTACAAATCAATCAGCGATCGCTTCCAGCGTACCTTGTGTTGGACTAGAAGTCAGGGGATAAGCGTCCGTGTTTGTAGGGTTTATATAAACACTCTCCATGTCGATCAGTTAGATAGATGGGCAGGTTAGACCCAATATTCAGGTTGGATCAAATCGATCGCGATCGCCAATAAGTTGGCAAAATTGATGCGGCTGTAGAGTTGCCAAAACCGGATCTGGACACGGGTACGATGCTCATCCGTTGCAGTTACTAGATGCCAGAGGGTAAGGACGAGGGGCAACCAGGGATAGGTGAGGCGAACAGTGCGCCAGAAAAATTTGCAAGCCATTTTGATTTAAGCCGTTACAGGTTGCAGATTCAGTTCTACACGCCACTCAGCCAGAGGTTTTTGCCATGCCTCTTCCCATTTCTGGGCAATCAAGGGGCTGGCGGTTTTACCCATCTGCCACCCCTGCGCAATGGCACCCAGCATCAAGTTCAGCGATTCCGGTTGCAGTAACGTCGCACTAATTAAGGCATTAGCAATCAGCAAACCGGACAGCGGCAGTTGAAATTGCGCCAGGTAAAAGGCTTGTAAGCCAATTTCTCCTATTTCGCTGACATAAAATCCGGTAATGATATGCCAGATATCATGAGTCTGTTGCCAACGATATTCGACATAACGGCTATCCGAATCGATCGCGATCGCTGCCTCAAACGGTTGAAACCCCAATTGCCGCATCTGGTGGGCATAGACGTATCCCAAGGACTCTGGGGGATATTGCAGCAATTTCTCTAAATTATGGGGTGGAGCCAGGTAGCGTTCTGCCAGGATAGCCGCAACTTCAGGTCTTGTTCTCATGGAGGCGATCGCTAGTTGGAATGCAGGACTATCGACCAGACTGTGGCTCAAATTCCATACTGGTTCCAGACTGCCACTGTCATCAAACAAGAGCGTTACAAACGCTTTTATCCCTCTCATCGTTTGGACGACAGATTGCAGGGTCGTCCCAGCAGGCAGATAGGGGAGGCGAACAACCAAGGAATGAATGGGCTGCATCAATGACCTCCGGGGATGAAACCCGATAAAATATGAACAACACTCATATTTATAAAATACGAACACCGTTCATGTTTTGTCAAGCAAAGGGGATAGGTAATGACTGACGATCGCCCAAAAGCCTCAACCATGCGTCGTCAGCCCAAGCAGTTACGCAGTCAGGAGCGGGTGCATCACATTCTGGATGTAGCGGAGCAACTTTTTATTGAACTGGGCTATGAGCAGACCACGACACGGGCGATCGCAACTCGTGCAGAAGTTCCCGTTGGATCCCTGTATCAGTTCTTTCCAGACAAAGAGGCGATCGTGCGAGCACTTGCCAATCGCTACTTTGAGCAAGAATATCGGATGTTTGTGCAACTTCATGCAGAACTGGCAGAGGTGGAAATTTCTCTCTATGTGGATCGCATGATTGATGCATTTGTGCAGTTTGCTGATGACCATCCTGGCTATCGTGCCGTTTTGGGACAGTTGATTGACCTGGTGACGGTTGCCGATGCCAATAGGATGAATGAATTCGACCAACGGATGCTGACCGGGCTGGCAGATTTTCTGTCGCGCCGAAATCTTGACCTTGATGCTGCCCGCTGCGAACTCATTGCAACCACTGTATTCAAAGCGGCTAATGAGTTGCTGTGGCTGGCGTTTACTCGCAGTCCAGCGCAGCGACAGGCACTGGTAGCAGAAACCAAAACCCTGATTACGGCTTATCTACAAACCTATCAGGTTTGATTCACGATAAAAAATCTCCAATCCCTTTGCTTGATTGCTCAACAAGTTTTTTAATCCACTAGGATATGTCCTTGATAGCCAGCGTTGTTGTATTGGTTGAGAACCGTTTCTGCGATCGCTTTCCCTGTTCCAGTTTTGACTAAGGCTACACAAGCCCCCCCAAATCCGGCTCCGGTTAAGCGTGCCCCAAAGACATCCGGTGTGGTTTGCAAAATCTCCACCAACTGATCGAGAGCCGGAACCGAAACCTCGTAGTCATCGCGCAGGCTAAGGTGGGAAGCGTTGATTAATTCGCCAAAGGTTGCAGCCGAAATGCCTTCTAACACCTGCAATACCCGGTTATTTTCAGTGATCACATGTCGGGCGCGGCGGCGAATCGGTTCGGGTAAGGATTCTGCCATTTGAGGATCTCTAATATCTCGCAATGCCTGGACACCTAACTGGCGTGCGGCTTCCTCGCACTCTGCCCGTCGCAGATTGTAACCACTGCTAACCAGTGATCGCGCCACACCGCTATCCATCACGACAATTTCTGCCCCGGCTGGCAAGGAAAGCATCTGACGAGCGAGGGTACGGGTATCGAGAAATAGCATGTGTTCCGTATCTGCCAGACTACAAGCCATCTGGTCAAGAATGCCACAATTGACTCCGGCGTATTGAATCTCTGCTTTTTGTCCCAGTTGAGCAATTCTTACATCATCCAGGTCAAGCTTGAGGAGCGATCTCAATCCCCGTAAGGTTGCCACTTCCAGGGCTGCACTACTCGATAACCCTGAGCCGATTGGCACGCAAGAAGTCACAAACAAATTGATGGGGGGAATGGGATGACCTGCTTGCTCTAACACCCGAATGCAGCCATCAACATAGCGGGCAAATCCTGGCGGGGTAGATTCAGCCGGGTTAACGTCAATCCGTTCTTCTAATTCAGCGGAGTAAAAATGGTGGCGATCGTTGGGACTATACCCAATGCAAACGGTTGTCTGCTGGGGAATGGCAATGGGTAAGACAAACCCCTCGTTGTAGTCGGTGTGTTCGCCTAATAAATTCACTCGTCCCGGTGCAGTTGCCTCAACCTCAGGGGTGGCATTAAAAATCTGCTGAAAATCCACTTGCCTGCTCCAAAATATAGCCCTTTTCAAGGGTGTACTTTACCCAGGTGCAAACCGTTGTAGTGACCGCTCCAGCGGCAAGCACAGAGCCGTGCTGCAATTCCAATGTAGGGGAACCTGGTGCCGTTTCACTACCCCAGTTCCACGGGGACTGCCTGCAATTCTTTTGCTTTCTCTTCGGGTAAGGCATCGTTGGCAAACATTCCGGCTGCCAGTTCGGTTCCAGCTAAGTATTTAAGTTTGTCGGAGGTGCGGTAAGGAGGATAAACCTCGGCGTGGAGGTGCCATTCGGGATGGGGGGCGCTGTTGACGGGCGCTTGAAACCATGCCATCAGGTAGGGGAAGGGACGATGCCACAGTCCGTCATACTTTAATGTCACAGTTTTGAGTGCCCTGGCAAGTCCGGCTTGCTGGGCTGGGGTCAAATCTAGAAACGTGGCGACGGGTTGAATGGGGGCAATCCACACTTCATAGGGATAACGGGCACAGACTGGGACAAAGGCGATCGCCCACTCATCCCGGTACACAATTCGCTGATTATCTTCAATCTCTTGCTGAATTAAATCGTGCAGCAACCCCCGTTGATGTTGCTGGTAGTACTGAAGCTGGCACGCCCCCATACGGGCGGGAACTGGGGGGACAAAGGGATAGGCATAAATCTGCCCATGAGGATGGTGCAATGTAACACCCACCTCAACCCCTTTATTTTCAAACGGTAGGATGTACTGAATTTGGGGCTGCTGACTCAGGTTGCGGGTGCGATCGCCCCAGACTTGAAGCAGCAATTGTAAATGATCCAAGGGTAAGGAACTTAGGGAAGCCTGCGGGTCCTGGGTAAACACCACCACCTCACAGGCTCCATTGGCTGGCAAGGTATCAACGATGGCTGGAGGGGCATCTGGCGCAGAGGGAATTAAGGACGGAAACCGATTATCAAACACGGCAATGTCATAGTCTCCTGCTGGCAGTTCGGTTGGAAACTGAGGGTCTTTGGTAGGCGCTAACGGGTTATACGCTGCGGGCGGCATAAACGTTCGCCCCTGGCGATGACTGGCATAAGCCACCCACTCGCCCCGCAGCGGATTCCAGCGCAGGTGAGGGTTTGCCCGAATCGGATCTTTGCCTGGACTGGGAGCGACTATACCTGCGGGAATGGGGTGTCGGCTGTATAGAGTCAGGTGGCGTCCGTCTGGCTTTAAGAGTGTTTGAGAATACATTTTTCCCTGGATGTCATACCGATTCAAACGGTTATTGCTACAAATGACCCCACCGCCTGCGGCACCTCCCGCGCTTCGCGCCGCTGACGCTAGAGCCAACGGAAGGTAGGGAGGGGTTCAATGGGTCGCGATCGCAATTTAAATTGGTGTTCAGTTAACGGTGTGGAGCAGAAGCCCTGAACATTGCGACCTCGTCCACTGTTTGTAACAATACGGTGTATGGTCGTTGCACCGCTAAAACTTTACAAGAATGAGCCTAGCCTCAGGAATGGGACCTCCGTGCCAACTTGCCGATCGCTGATAATGCCACGTCCCTGGTGTGCCGTCAGGAAAGTTTTGAGGTCTACGACCCGTCAAAATTTAGCCATCATTAACTTCCTGGGTATTCGCTATCAGTCAAATTAAATTTGACAGAGTACTAGTAGGCTAGAAAAGCCGACTTTTTGTTCAACGGTGTTCATTTCATGCAAAAGACTCATGCCTTTGCGATCCTTGTTCCTGTCCCAGAGATGCACTTAATTTCTGGGGTGGAGGCAATCGCCGCTCAACTGGACTCTGACGATCTGCCACCCGACCATGTGCCCAAAGTGGCTCTTGGCAGCATGGACTTTGAAGTGTTTGGCGAGGTCGAAAAGCTGCGGGGTGGAAAGGCGATCGATGTCTTTATCTATGCCTCTCATGCCAAAGGGGAGCAACCCTTAAACCCGGAGGTAACCTGGAGAGGATTGTACCTTGGCTATGTGGGTTCTCGTCGAGGTCGCTATCCAGGTAAATCAATTTATCGTCCTGAATCGACGGCTGCCGATCCCCCAACCTGGGCAGTGTTTTGGGAGGTGCAAGGGCTAGAGCCGCTTAAGCGCCGCATCCCAATTGGGAGTTTGCGTGGGAAGAATAAGAAAACAAATTATCAAGCTCGGTTTATTCCAGAAGGTCCTGTTCTGATTGAATATCCTACAATCCGGTCGTGATTGGTAGTAAGCGGCGTAGGTTTGGTGGGGGGAAAGGTGTTGGGTGTTAGGGGCAGGAATGGCAGATAGATTTTCCCCTGTCAGTACTAGATTCTCCAGGTTGTAATCCATTTTTCTTTTTTGGTTTCAGTCCCGTTGAACGGGATTAGGGGTCTGGCGAGGTTTTTCTGATCCATAGGTAATGGTTCGTTTTACCGCTTCAGCATCCAAAACATAATCCGAATCGAGTCATCATCGGATTTAACCAGCTTTTCCAAACTGAATTTGCAATTTAGTAAACTGCACAGTCGTTAAAAAACACTCGAAAAGACTACATTGAGTCCATTTGCCGTAGCCAGAGAAAACGAGTTCGACGTTTGTTGGCAGGGTTGGTGTCTGGCAGGCGATCGCTCCAGACCCATTGTTGTTGGTGAATTTGGATGTCTCCATCTGAAATAGTTTCTTCTTGATTGATGTTGCGATGTAAATGTTGTCCAAGAATAATATGTTCGTTGTCTTCCATTTTTCCTAAGACGTATTCCAAATAGAAACGGCGGGGACAATACTCCCAGGCATTGAGGTATGCCAGGGGCAGGTAATCTTCGGTCATGTGACGCTGTCCTAGAATAGGGGTAGAACTGAGCTGGAAAAAGCTGATGGTCATTGCAGCCGCATCTAAAACAATGTCACTGGAAGTATTTCTAGAAAATCCGCTGGATCGAGTCGAGTGGGTGGATGAGGCGTTAATCGAAAAATCTGAGATGACAGCAAAAACAGGGCGAATTCAAGCACGATTAGCCTACTATTGGCGAAGTCATTTGCTCTCCAGTGGTCAGGGTGGGGAAGTGTATACGGAAACGGCTTGCCGCACCGTTGGGCGAGTTCGTTGTCCTGACGTTGCTTATCTCCCTCCCGATCTCGTCCAACAATTTGGAGACTTCAAAGTATTACCTCAAAGTTTTCCACTCATTGCTGAAATCATTTCTCCTATCGATGAAGCAGAAGAAGTTTTTACCAAAGTTCGCGAGTATCTAGAATCGAGTGCCCAGGAAGTGTGGCTGATTTTTCCAGAGAGCCGCTGGCTGATGATTGTGACCGAGCAATCGCAATCACTATTAAACGAGCAACAATCGGCAATGACTCAACTGGTTTTACCAGGGTTTAGTGTGCCTGTTGGAGAACTGATTGCGCGACGATAGGCGTCTAACTATACCCATGCCCATTAGCGTTTTGCGTCCTACTCCGGTAAAGAGGGCAAAGTCTCCAAGCCTGTTGATTTGCTTAATCATGGGTGGTTCAATATCCCCAATATTTGAAAAGATAAGATCACCGACACAGCCATTAAAAAGCCCTAGAACCTTGACTAGCTCTAGGGTTTACCGATTTCTGAAAATCGGGATGACAGGATTTGAACCTGCGGCATCCTGCTCCCAAAGCAGGCGCGCTACCAAGCTGCGCTACATCCCGTTAACGTTTACCCAGCTAGTATAACCTGCCACTGCCTTAATCGGGATACCAAAACATGCCTTTAATACCCTCTGGGTCAGACATAAATCCTAGATTTCGGTAAAATTCCACAACTTGAGGGTCTGCAAATAGAGTAATGTTGCTAATATCTTCACTCCGCAGCTTTTTGATAACTTGCCTCATCAATGCTTTGCCCAAGCCTTTACCCTGGAAGTCTGGGTGGACTACTACATCCCAGATAGTGGCATTGAAGGCGTGATCTGAGGTTGCGCGTGAGAAGCCAATTAAGCGACGTTGAGTTCCCCGTTGTTCCCACATTGAAACAACCAAAAAGCTGTGCTGAATCGCTTTTTTAACTTTTCGCAGAGGGCGACGGGACCACCCCACCGCATCACACAGTTCTTCAAGCTCGTAGAGGTCAATTTCTCTATCAGTACTAAAAAATATCCGCGAACTAGCGCGATCGCTAGCCGCATCGCTAACGTAAGATTCGACCTGTAATGTCTTAGACACCCCAGGAACATCAGAACTACTAAACAGGCTTTTCCAAAAACCCATGCAACCGTGGTTAAGGTAGTAGAAGTTGGATCACAGTACTAGATAGTATATTCTGCTCTACCTCTTCTTCGCTGCTCTGAAATACCAATCCATTCTCCGGCGACCCAAATTTAAGCGTGGCATTTGAAGCAGTAAGCGGTATAAAAGAGGTCAACTGGGATAGTTTTTAGCACTGACCATCCATTCTTTACCACCCATCTTTCAAAATTGACGACATGAGTTCCTGATTATGGCTCTAGGCTTGAAGTCATCGACACTGGAGTTATTAAAACGCTTCAATCGGGCGTTTCCCCAGTTTTATGAGCAGTTTGTTAGCAGTGAGATTCAACTGCAAAATCTGAGGTTGGCATACCACCTGTATCGAACCAAGCAGGCAGTGATTGAACTGAAGCAAGAAGGCAGCAAAAGCGCGCTCCACTTTGCTTACCGCAACCAATCTTTTCTGCTCAGCGATATTTTTGGGGTTCTGGCTGCCTATGGGCTGACGATCCACAGCCTGAGCCTGTACGGGCAGATTTACCCGCCGATGCTGGTGTTCATTAAGCTGATTGTGTCTCGTAGTGGCAAGGCATTAACTGAAAAGACGGCGGAAAACGTCTGTCGGGCAATTCGGGAAGCTCTGGCAGGACGATTTGAAGTGGAGGAAATGCTGGCAGTCGAGTTCAATCTAGATGCCGGGTTGGAGCAAGTTGAGACAGAGTTTTACGTTGACCCGGTGTTTCACCTGCCAGCCTTGCTGATTGAAGCCGACAACCAGCCGGGTTTGTTTTATAAGGTGATGTATGCCATATGGCAGGAGGATTTGCTGGTCGTTAATGCAAACCTGCTGGTCTGGCGAGGTCGTACCCGTCTTATCTTGTATCTACTGGGACCCAACGAAAGTTTAATCCCAGAATATCTGGGACAGAAGATTGCAGAAGGAGTGAAGCAGAGACTTTTGGGGAGACGGTTTTAGTTGAAAGTGAAATGTCCTTTGTCATTCGTCCTTTGTCATCTATAAAGACTACTCACTGACCACTGACCACTGACTCATAGCCAACAACCGCCTATCCCCTTCGCGCAGGTTAGCATAGAGCTATGCCAACCATTGATATTACGGGCGTTTCACACGCCTACGATCTAACAGAGCCGACCACTTCGACCAATGTTTTAGTCTTTATCCACGGGTGGCTTCTAAGCCGCTGTTACTGGCAACCTTTGATTGAGCGGTTGTCAACCGAATATCAATGTCTGTCCTACGACTTACGGGGATTTGGTTGCTCCCAAGTTGCCTTAAGCTCAGAGGTTCAGCCGTCTTGCAGTCGCTACAGTTTGTCTGCCTATGCCTCCGATGTGGTGCTGATGCTGAAGCAGCTAGGGATTCAGCGGGCATGGCTGGTTGGACATTCCCTGGGAGGTAGTATTGCCCTGTGGGCAGCAGATCAATCGCCTGAAGTGGTTCAAGGGGTCATTTGCTTAAATGCGGGTGGAGGGATCTATCTAAAAGAAGAATTTGAGCGGTTTCGGGCAGCGGGGCAGCAGTTGGTCAAATGGCGACCACGCTGGTTGCGCTATGTGCCATTGCTGGACTTACTGTTTACGAGGGCAAGTGTGGCACGAGCGATCGCTCGCCCGTGGGGCAAGCAACGTCTGCTTGATTTTGTTACTGCCCATCCGGAAGCTGCTCTGGGAGCGCTGTTGGATTCAACCACCGAAGCCGAGGTTCATCGTCTACCCCAGATTGTTTCCCGTCTGAAGCAGCCGGTTTACTTCATGGCTGGGGAGCAAGATCCGATTATGGAACCGAAATATGTCCGTCACCTGGCAAGTTTTCATTCCCTATTTCAGACGTGGGGGGCAAACGTGATAGAAATTCCGAATTGCGGACACATGGCAATGGTGGAACAGCCTGATGCAGTGGCTGAAAAAATCCGCTTAATCCTTGCCGGTCAATGGTTTGAAGGAGAGAACATAGATTCTAGTCGATTACATCAATAATGTTTTAGAGATAGGAAAATCCTGGTTCCTGTATGGCGCTTGACATTATTGGTCCAACCAAACGAACGGCAATCTACGACGAAGATTTGCCGATGTTTCAAATGCTGAAAGACTTTGGGCTGAAGGCTCCGCAATTTGAAGTAATTTGGGAAAGGTTTTATCAAAACCCCCTGTGTGGATGCCTTCGCATGGCTTGAGGAGATTAAAAGACTACGTGAAGCTTATCTTCTAGCTCTAGGCAAAGCTAGAAACGTTCATACGGAAAATCCCGAACTCCGAAGACAAACCCTGGATAGATTGGGACAATCTGACCGATGGGTGGTGAGATTTGGTGAGTTAATCGCGGTTTGCGAGGATGCGATCGCAGCGGAGCAGGATCTTCAATTTTTGAGCGATTGATATTTAGTAGCTGAGTATTTACGCAGCCTAACAGCAATCTCATTGTTATCCATATATGTTGGCTCTACTTCTTAAACTTAATGACACTAAAGTAAGGCATTCATGGAAAAATTTGGAGGACTTAGCAAAGGTTTTAGACTTAACTCAGTTCTATTCAACTAAGTACAGCTTATCAGGCATCTTCAGGTTCAGCCGAGCGAGATTTCAGGTAAATTGTAAAGCTGCATCACATCTGAAATTGCCATGCGAGACTGGGCACCCAGGGTCAGGGGTGAGGTGTGTCCCCGCTCCAGGTGGTCGGCGGCGGCGCAGGCAATCATGGCGGCATTGTCGGTGCAGAACTTGAGGGGTGGAAAGAGAACCCGCAGGTTGTGAGCTTCAGCCGCTTTCTGGAGATGTTGACGTAAGCCACTGTTTGCCGCGACACCACCACCGATGGCAATTGTGTCGAGTCCATAGTCCAGGGCGCAGGCGATCGCTCGTTTCGTTAGTGCTCTAGCAACCGTCTCCTGAAAGCTGGCAGCCAGGTCTGCCACAGGCAAAGGCTGGTCGCTCTCTTGAAGTTTTTGAGTCAGCCGCAAAACGGCGGTCTTTAAGCCGCTAAAGCTGGAATCATAGCGGTGGAAGCCACCGTCTGGTAACGACACCTGACCTTCTGGCAGCGGAAAAGCCCTGGGGCTTCCCTGGGTTGCCAGTTGGTCGATGATGGGTCCACCGGGGTAGCCCAACCCCATCAAGCGAGCCACTTTGTCAAACGCTTCCCCGGCAGCATCATCGCGGGTCTGCCCCAGAATCTCGTAATGACCACAATCTTTGACATAGATCAAACTGGTATGACCGCCGGAAACCAGCAGACAGAGGAACGGAGGCTGCAAATCCGGTGCGGTCAGGTAAGAGGCATAGATGTGCCCTTCCAGATGATGTATGCCAATCAAGGGCTTTTGATGTAGCAGTGCCAGGGTTTTGGCAGCGGTCAGACCCACCAGCAGGGCACCCACCAGACCTGGGGCACAGGTCGCCGCGATCCCATCAATGTCAGACCAGCCTAAGTTCGCCTCCTCAAATGCCTCGGTCACTGCTCCATTCAACGTCTCCACATGCTGGCGAGAAGCGACTTCTGGCACAATTCCGCCATAACGTCGATGCAGCGGAATCTGAGACGAAACAATATTACTCAAAACGTGACGATTTTTAACAATCGCCACCGCCGTTTCGTCACAACTTGTTTCAATTGCAAGGATGGTAGCCATTTCCTGGTAATTTTTGGGGTATAGTCACTTCTTGTAGCTTAAAATCAATTGGTTTTGCTGAAAGCAGAAGAACGCTGCTTAATGGCGATCGCTTTGCTTTCTGTAAATCCTCTCTGTCTTGATACATGAAGTTTTTTGTTCTGTAACAAAGGGAAACAATTCCATGAGACGATTGTTTGCTCTAATTCTTGCCATCTCCCTCTGGTTTAGCGTCGCTCCAATGTCTTCCGCTAATGCCGCTCCCACTGGTCCTGTCCTCGTCCCCTGTAAAGAGTCCCCTGCTTTTCAGCAACGGATGAAGTCATCGACAAGCGCAACGGCAGCACGTCGCGCTCAGGCTTATGGCGATTTGCAGTGTGGTCAAGAAGGTCTGCCCCACCTGGTTGTAGACCCTGACTACGCTCACCTGGGCGAATTTGTCATTCCCAGTCTACTCTTTCTGCTGATTGCAGGGTGGATTGGTTGGGCTGGTCGCTCCTATATCCAGGCTGCTAAGAAGACGAGTAATCCAGAAGAGAAGGAAATCATTATTGATGTTCCTCTGGCAATTCAATGTGCCCTTGGTGGTGTTGTGTGGCCCCTTGCCGCGCTCAAAGAGTTCACCACTGGCGAATTGACCGCTAAGGACGATGAGATTCCTATCTCGGTCCGTTAATTCATCCGATGTTCTAAGGCAATTTTGGAGAGTCTTCCATGCAGTATTTCGTTAAGTATCTTTCCACCGCTCCGGTGATTACCGCGATCTGGTTAACCATTACGGCTGGCATTTTGATTGAGTTCAACCGTTTCTTCCCCGATATTCTGTTCCACCCCATGCCCTAGGGGTTTTCTCAGACGCTTGCAGGCTTACCCTGGTCAGCGTTCAATGGAAATCGTTCCTGTTAACTAGAAATTCGCAGTTACCGTAGGGTAGCTGCGATTTATTTTTTGTAACATATAGCAGGTGACCGCTAATTGGATGGAAGCCCTAATACAGCCAAGGTTTTGAATCAGTGGTTCAGATCTACCTGAATGTACTGGCTTCGTAAAACTTATTAAATTGAATGATTTATGCAAGACAAAGACATTAAAGTCCGTTCAAGCGGTCCCAGGAACCGAGAAGTGGTTCATGGATCTGGCGATCGCTGGGTGGGAAATCTGGCTACCCCAATCAATGCTTCGGCACTGGTAACCACCTATCTCAATCTACTGCCTGCTTATCGTAAAGGATTATCACCTCTGCAACGGGGTGTGGAAGTGGGCATGGCGCATGGCTACTGGTTAGTTGGTCCGTTTGCCCGGTTGGGTCCGCTGCGGGAAAGTGCGATCGCCAACTCTGTAGGGCTGCTTTGTGCGATCGTGCTGATTGGCATTTGCACCCTTGGCTTATGGCTCTATGCCCTTAGCAATCCCCCCATTCCTATAGCCAGTAACGTACCTGCCGCCTTCAAAACCTCCGGCGGCTGGACTCAGTTTGCCAATGGCTTTTTAGTCGGTGGAAGTGGAGGGGCGATCGTGGCATGGCTGGTTTTGGTAGGAGTCAGTCTATTAGGGTAAGTTGAGAATTGATAGTTGGGGCTTAGACCTCCGAGGTTTTCAAAACCTCGGAGGTCTGGGAGTCCCTCCCTAGCGGCACCACGATATACCCTTCCGTCCGATCGCCCAGAACCTGGTTTCGCTTTAGTCCCCAGTACCACCAGTGGGCAGCGATGTAGGCGCAGATGATGCTGTCTAGCTGGTCTTCCAGTGCCTTGAGGGCGGTTCCTTTGAGGGGGATCTCTGGTAGGACGATTTGGCTCCGGGCAAGGTCCAGGCTGGGTTCCAGGAGGGGAAGGCGATCGCAGATGTAGGTTCTGAGTTTTGCTAACTCTACCCGCCGTTCCGCTAAGGTTCCTTTTTTGTACTTCAAAATTCGCTCCAGCCCAAACAGATGGACGATCGCTGGATGGGGGAAGGCTTCGATCTGATAGCGACCGGGCTGCTTGGGTTCCATCAGGGGAGCGTGGTGAAATCCCCGTGCTTCCAGGCTTAAACCAAAGCCAAGGGTGCGTTCAGCAAAACGACTGCCCAGGTTAGCCGGGTAGCAACCCGCATGGTAGCGACCAAAGTATTTGTGGGCGAGGCGATCGGGGAGCCGCATTCCGGTCAGGTTGGGGATCAGAGTTGGAGCATCGACCGCAACCAGGGCAGGTTCGGGGTCAGGTGCCCAGGTATCGATCCAGGCAAGCACATCGGTAATGGCTACCTGCCGCTGTAAGTCGAGTAGCTCCAGCCTGTCCTTTTGCCACTCCAGGCAACAGAGTCCGCTGGCTCCTGTAGTCCAGCCGAAGTCAACTCCTAAAAATCTCATTTATTTTTGTATGCCAGAATAGGTAGAAATGTTTATCCAGCAGCTATCAGGAGTTTCAGCAATGGACTCAGATAATCAATCGGATCCTACGCCAAAACAGCCTTCAAGGATTGGTAAAGTAACCTTTGTTCTCTTCATTTTGTTTGCTGTAGGTTTGGCAGTCCTAAATCATTCCCCTCAATGGATTCTGCCCGCTCTAGTACTTCTTGCTTGGATATTCGCTTTAACTCCTCAACAAAGGATTGTAGGAATAGGTGCATTTCTGGCGGTGCTGATTTTATTGGGTATGGCAGTGGAAACTAAGGACCATAATCCAGTATTGAGCAGTAGTAGCCTCCTAGGTGCGCTTTTTGTATCTTTGGGGGCTGTGGCAGTTGTGGCAGTCCCCAGGATGCAGCTATTTCTGTAAAGACACTGCTACCGGACAAAAGCTCCCTACATTCATGGATTCTTTAGTGATGGCGGATACTGGAGCAACGGGCATGGAAACTGGAGTGATGGCGGTGGCTGCGGTGGAGATAGTGGCGGCAGTTGTGGGGATGGATAACTTAATGAAAGTGAGGTGCAACTTGGTAGCCGAGATCCCCGGCTTCTAAGAGAGGTTTACAAAGCTCGTCAGCAATGCAGTTAAGAAGCCGGGGATCTAAGTTTATGTTTATGTTCCTTGTTAGCAATCCCAAAAATCTTTAGCCTTTGGCTTCTGCCTTCTAACTCCTGCTCTCCCTTACAATTCATAAAGGAATTCATTAGTAGCACCTCAAAACTATGGCAATTAAACGCGGCGATCTGGTAAAGGCTGTCAAGGAAAAGCTGGAAAACAGTCTGGAAGCGAAAGCCAGTGATACTCGCTATTCTCCCTATATTTTTGAAACTCCTGGCGAAGTCGTAGATCTGAGTGGCGACTATGCTCTTGTCAAGTGGGGTATCGTCCCAACTCCGAATGTCTGGTTACGCCAGGATCAATTAGAGTCATTTAGCCCCAAACCAGCCGCCAGTAAGAAGGGAGAGAAGTGAGGAGTCGGGGGTTGTTAGTCATTGGTCATTGGTCATTGGTCACTCTCAATTCTCAACTCTCAACTCTCAACTCCTCACCCCTTCTCCACCGGATGCTGCCCATAAAATGGCAGTGCCTCTGACCAGTGGGGGCGGTTTCCATGTTGCCAGGAAAGATGAGCCAGTTCCAGCAGGCTGGTCACGGAATCTCCCAGTTCACCGTTGACTTCAACCAGATGGTAGGGACTTGTCCAATCCTCTAGAGTTTGTTGCCAATCTGCTGGATTCATTACCCCATCGGATAATAGGGATTTCAGCCCTAACCCATTGGAAAAGGGTTGATAGATAGCAGTGAAAAGTTCTCCTCGCTGGGCAGGCATCTGTAAAGCGATGTCTGATGGTTGGGGTAGCTGGTTGACGGTTGACCAGGCGATCGCCTCCAGGGTGGAAATCGCAAACAGGGGAATGTCTAATTGCTGTGCCAGGGTTCGAGCGGTGACCACTCCGATTCGAGTACCTGTGAAGCCTCCCGGTCCCCTGGCAACGGCAATCAATGCCAGATCAGACCAGCGTTGGGGTTTGAGAAACTCTGCCAGGTGAACATGCAGATGGGTTGATAAATCTCGTCCCAGATCCCAAACCTGGGAACGGCTATCTCCAGCAACGTTGCTGATAGCAAGCCCCAACTCTGGACTGGCAGTATGAATCGCTAAACCGTAGGAAGTAGACAATTGCATGAAGGATATTTGAATCGCACCTTAGCCGGAAACCCTTGGTGCCAATACAACTAATACCATTTCTTTATGAGGCTGCACTGAACAAGGGGCTTAAGCCCCTTGCCTGACAAGGGTTAGTTCTGCTCATCCTTAAATGAAATTGGTATAACAACTAACAACTAACAGCTAACAACTAATAATCTTCCTGCTCTAACATTTGCTGCCGTTCTATCACAGCCTGCCGGAAGCCGAGCACAACCAGGATATTTGACAGGGTTAGAAAGGACTCGGCACTCCCATGCAGCCAGTCCACATCCGCCAGGTTTTGACCATAGGCGACTTTGGCATAAATGCCCGCTGGAATAGTGACTCCTACAAATACCAGGGTCATGTAAAACCCGATTAGCGCCAGTCGAGGCATTTGGCGAGAGCGGGTAATGAACCAGAGAAATGCCAGGTAGGGAAATAGGGAAACGGCAAACAGAGTATCTTTGGAAATGGAAACCGCTGGGAGGAGGAACAGACTGGGCGCGATCGCCCCGCCCCTGACCCCAGTATTCTGTCCCTTATCCCCTGTTCCCTGCCTCCACAGCACCCAGGCGGCAATCATCAACGTCACATTTCCCACAACCGTCATTGAGGCTTGCAGCGTCACCAACCATGTCAGGGACTCTGGGTTGTCAAAAAAATGCCAGGTGCAGGCACACATGGCGCTCACCAGAGCAGGCAGCATCGCCAGCGAGAACCACCACCAGGCACGATTACCCGTTAATTCGCCATAGCGCCAGATGAGCCAGATAGCGGCAATCCATTCAATAACACTAGAGGTGTGGATGATCCAGGTAGGGATGGAGAGGGCGTGCATAGTGAGGTGAGGGGTGAGGAGAGTTGTTGGTTGTTGGTTGTTGGTTGTTAGAGCAGAGGGGAAAGGTTTTGAGTTTGGAACGCATTCCTCTAACTTAGAACTCATAACTCAAAACTCAACACTATGGGAACCGTGCGAGCGATTTTATGTGGATATTATGGGCAGGGTAATGGGGGAGATGAGGCGTTGCTGGCTTCGTTATTGCAGATGTTACCGAAGCATGTGCTGCCGCTGGTGTTGTCTGGGAATCCACAGCAGACGAGCGATCGCTACGGTGTGGCTGCCATCAACCGGAAAGATCCCCAGGCTCTATTGCGGGCATTCCGCCAGTCCCAGGTATTTATCTGGGGAGGCGGTAGTTTAATTCAGGATGCCACCAGTGCCATGAGTCCTCTCTACTACACCGGGCTAATGAAACTGGCTCAAATTTTTGGCTTGAAGACGATCGCCTGGGCACAGGGGATTGGTCCCCTGAAACGACCCTTCACCCGCTGGGCAGCCAAACATACCTTTGCCGGATGCTCGGTCGTGAGTGTGCGCGATCGTGGCTCGGCTGAGTTTCTGGCGGATTGGGGCATTCCTTTTACGCTGGCTCCCGATCCGGTATGGGCAATGGAGTCGAAGCCAGTCAGTGGACTGTGGGATTTGCCCGCACCCAGGGTCGCCGTGAATCTGCGGACCCATCCTTTACTGACTCCAACTAAACTGGCAAACCTGACCCAGGCTTTGATTGATTTTCAGAAAGCAACCCAGACCTGCATTTTGTTAGTACCGTTTCAAAAGAGCCAGGATCTGGCGATCGCCCAAACCATTCAACCCCAACTCCCCGGTCCCAGCCAGATTATCAGCCTGGAAGATCCCCAGCAGTTAAAAGGATTGTTTCGCGGGGTTGAGATGGCAATTTCCATGCGCTTCCACGGACTAATTATGGCTGCTGCCGAAGAGTGCCGCTGCTTTGCCCTCAGCTATGACCCCAAAGTCCGCCAGCTTATGCAAGATCTGTCTCTCCCTGGTTGGGAACTCACAGACATTCCAGCCAACCCCAACCAGATCAGCCAAACCTGGATCGAACAATATGCCAATGGTTCCCCCCTATCGAATGACCAGATTCAATTTCTGGTCGATCGGGCACTGATTCATGGAGAATTGTTGCAACAAGAATTGGGGCAAAGGGGAGAGGCAGGAGGCAGTTGTTAATTAGCGTTCATCTAAACTCAAAACCTCCGAGGTCTAAGTAACCTGACGATTTCCAACTCTCAACTCTCAACCCTCAACTTCTCACTCCTTACCCCATGACCTACCGCAATCCCACACCCGCTGTTGATATCATCATTGAACTGATTGACCGCCCTCACCGTCCGATTGTTTTGATCGAGCGGCTCAATCCTCCTTACGGTTGGGCGATTCCCGGTGGATTTGTGGACTACGGGGAATTGATAGAAACCGCTGCCCAGCGAGAGGCACACGAGGAAACGGGTTTAGAAGTCGAGTTGATTGAACAGTTTCACGTCTATTCCGATCCGAACCGAGATCCTCGCCAGCACACCATTGGTATCGTGTTTTTGGCAACTGCCCAGGGTGAACCCAATGCTGGAGATGACGCGAAGCACCTGGAAATCTTCGATCCCTGGCAAATTCCTAAAAATTTGTGTTTCGACCACGATAAAATTTTGCAGGACTATCTCCGCTACCGATTCTACGGACACCGACCACGATTATGACTCGCAAAATCATTCGTACCGATTCCGCTCCGGCTCCTGTAGGTCCCTATAATCAGGCGATCGCGGCAAGTGGGCAATTCGTCTTTGTGGCGGGACAGATCCCGCTGGATCCCGTAACAGGGCAAATTGTAGGGGATGGGGATGTGGCAAAACAAACCGAGCAAGCCATCTCAAACTTAAAAGCGATTCTGGAAGCGGCAGGTGCCACACTGTCGGATGTAGTGAAAACCAGTGTGTTTCTGGCAAATATGAATGACTTTGCTGCCATGAATGCAGTTTATGCCCAATATTTTGAGGAAAATACTGCTCCTGCCCGTGCCTGTGTCGAGGTTTCCCGATTGCCCAAGGATGTTCTGGTGGAAATTGAGTGTATTGCCGCGATCGCAGGTTAAGAATGGAAAAAAGCCCCTTTGTTACCGAGGGGCTGGTCTGATGTGAGGGGAATTTTAGGGCATTAATCCGATTTAGAACGAGAAGGTTGTCCGAATTAAACCCACATAAACGGTGTCGTTGTTGCGATTGTGTTCCGGGTTAAAGATTACAATCACTCCTGGTGTAATCGAAATATTCGGACTGACTTGATAGCGGTAAAGGGTTTCAACATGGATGGAAGTGTCCGAATTTTGACGAGTTCTGATGTCGTTATCCGTCACTTTGGGAGGCATTCCAACAATAATTCCACCCAAGTTGCCTTTCTTGCCCAGATCGGGAAACGCCAGGTTCACTGACCAGTTCCAAATGGTAGCGTCAGCACCTCGGTTAACTCCAGCTTCAGCATTTGCCTGAGTGAGTCCAGCCCAGCCTCCCAGGTTAAATCGAGGACTAATCAGCCAACTGGCAGTCGCGCCATAGGAATTAGTCGAAGTGGCAACCTGGTTAAATGGGCGTTGGGCGAAAGCGCTGCCAGTACTGCTTGTCGCATTTACATCAAACCCAGCAAAGTAATTGCGAACGTAGGTCGCTCCTACGCTGAAGGTTTTGCTGGGCGAAAAAGTGAGTTGGGCAAGGGCGCTATAGTTGCCGTCAAACAGTCCTCTTTTTTCCTCTGGGTTACTGGCATTCTTTGCCCGGTAAGCCAGTGCCAGAGTCAGAGAATCCGCAAATTTGTGTTCTAAAGCAATACCAGCACCTTCGGCTATTCGATACAGGGGACTGAAGCGCCCAAACCGGGAAATTGAGCCGGAACCATCACTTTGTAAGAATGGATTGAGTGGATTTGCGATATTTTCTGAACCGTAAGCATTCGCGATCAACCAGACTCGCGTTTTGTCTCCCAGGGGAAAGCGATAGAACAGGTCATCCACATTGACCTGATTTCCTTCATTTCCATCAAAGGCGAGTCGAGTCATGTTGGTTCCAGTTACATTACCGCTAAAAGGAGTAATGTTTCTTCCCTGGATGCGAACTCTTAGTTGATCTTTGCCCGTAAAGCTCGTATCAAAGTTTAAACGCGCTCGATTTGCCAGAATCGGGTTGTCTTGCAGTTCTCCTCCACCAGCGGCTTCATTGCCAAAGACACTTGCCAGGGCAAAAATGACTTCCCCTCTCAGTTTGGTTGTGGTCGAAAACTGTTGCCTTTCCAGGGTGGCAGTGCGAACTTCAAGAGAATCCACCCGACCGCGCAGGGTTGCCAATTCTGCGGCGAACTCTTCCTGCATCCGCTGAACTGCCAGCAGGTCTTCTTTGCGAACCAGATCGGCGGTGCCTGCCACAATCAATTCATTGATCCGATCCATGCAAGCGTTTAGTCCGGCGGCAAACTCGTAGCGGGACAGTGCCCGGTTGCCTCGATAGGTGCGATCGGGATAGCCCACAATACAGCCATAGCGCTCGACCAGGGACTGCAATGCCTGGAATGCCCAGTCTGTAGGGCGGACATCAGATAGCTGGGACACCGAAGTGACTTGAGCTAGGGAAGATTCATCTAGAGAGGGGGAACCCTCACCCACAGACATTGGGGAGAAATCACTTTGAGCGATCGCCCGCCCTTCACCTGGCTGACTCAAGGGGCGATCGCTAACTGGCGCTAAGACTTCTGCCTGCGGAGACAGAACTTCCTCAGCCCTTGTTTGAGCAGAGACCATTACTCCCAGGGCGATCGGAGTCGTTAGCAGCACACTATGCAGCAGCAATTGATTCATTGGCTTTGTTCACTCTCCCACCATTACAGAACTATTTAATTGAAAGTAAAACTCATTAATTCACTACGCTTTTATGCCCAACACAAAGCTAGCCCTGGAGTCCATCGACCTTAGACAAACCGCAGAAAACCTGTCCAGAAGTGATCTGACTGCAATGCAAATCAATCTGAAATTGCAGCAGAACACTGGACTATGCATCCTGGGAGGCACGTCTAGAGCGATAAAGCTCAGAGCTTATTGGCTAATACTCTCAAAAAAGTAGCTGGCTGAGGGTTGCTCTGTCAACATCAATTGCCAATAAGTTGCAATATTTATGCCTCGCACAATTCCCTATCCGCTTAAAAAGATCAGTCTCGTCATCAGCAGACCTGGGAAATCTCCGTTTAAGGATATAAAAAATAGCTAAAACCTATTTCCCAAAAGCATTCTGAGGCATGGCGAATTTTCTATCTTGAATGGTCATCATCAAAGCAATACAGAATTAAACTGATCGACAGGAATCCACTTGACAGTGGCCCTGATTTATCCTACTTTCCTTATTAGTAATCTATTTCA
This sequence comes from Kovacikia sp. CALU 1929, assembly GCF_056784235.1. NCBI lineage: Bacteria > Bacillati > Cyanobacteriota > Cyanophyceae > Leptolyngbyales > Leptolyngbyaceae > Kovacikia > Kovacikia sp. CALU 1929. The sequence continues at coordinate 33,586 of NZ_JBXBCF010000108.1, read as the reverse complement.
ATAACCTCAACAAACTACTGGAAGGGCAACTCAGACGCTCTTTCAAGATCGACATGGGAATGAATGAGAAAAATGGGAATTACTAGACGTGTTTTCATCGCTGCTGGCGCAGCCGCGGCAGCCGTAGGGATGCATCACTTGAGCAAGTCAGTCAGCTTTGCTCAGTCTAATCAAGTGATTAATCTTTACTCAGCGCGGCACTACGATACCGACACGGCAATCTACGAAAGCTTTACCCAGAAGACCGGGATTAAAGTCAACCTGGTTGAAGCGGATGCCGATAAGCTGATTGAGCGGATGAAGAGTGAAGGGGCAAATAGTCCGGCGGATGTGCTGATTACCGTCGATGCCGGTCGCCTTTGGCGGGCGCAGGAAGCGGATTTGCTGCAACCCGTTACATCGGCTGTGTTGAAGAAGGCAGTCCCAGCTAACCTGGCAGAGCCAGCGGGCTACTGGTATGGCTTTACCAAGCGAGCACGGGTGATTGTTTACAACAAAGACAAGGTGAAACCCGCCGAGCTTTCGACCTATGAGGATCTGGCGAATCCGAAGTGGAAAGGACGGGTGATTTCGCGCACCTCTAGCCATGTCTATAACCAGTCCCTAACTGGCTCGATTCTGGCGGCGGATGGACCCCAAGAAACGGAAGCCTGGGCAAAAGGGCTGGTTGCCAACTTTGCTCGTCCACCAGAAGGGAACGATACTGCCCAGATCAGGGCAGTGGCATCGGGAGCGGCAGACGTTACTTTTGTCAATCAATACTATGTAGTACGGCTGCTGAAGTCAGACAAGCCAGAAGACAAGGCAGTGGCTTCTAAAATTGGGGTGTTTTTCCCCAATCAGGGAAAGGGCGATCGCGGCACTCACATTAATATCAGTGGTGCTGGAGTGGTGAAGACTTCCAAAAACCAGCAGGCTGCCATTCTATTTCTGGAACATCTGGCAAGTCCCCAGGTGCAGGAAATTTTTGCCAAAGGGAACAATGAGTATCCAATTCTAGAAGGGGTTGCGAAAGATCCGGTGCTTGCCAGCCTGGGTACCTTCAAGGAGGATAAGCTGAATGCGGCGACCTACGGTAAAAATAACGGTGAAGCATTGAAGTTGATGGATCGGGCAGGTTGGAAGTGATACTCCATCCTTCTACTTAAAAGATCTGATTCAGCCTGGAAAGCAATTCTTCCAGCATCGAGCCTCTATCCAGATCCCCGGAATCTCGTAGATTCCGGGGATCTAAAGCCTGTTGTTCTGTGTTGTGTCACAATAGGTCGAACATTCAGGTTTGGGGACATGAAGGTACTTGTTACAGGAGCTAGTGGGTTTACAGGATCTCATCTGGTTAAAGCTCTAGAACAGCGAGGAGACGAAGTTACCGCTCTGGTAAGAAAGTCGAGTAACCTGTCACGATTGGAGGGGTGCAAGGCAACGTTGGTTTATGGGGACGTGGGCGATCGCGCCATCCTGAAAGCCGCCACCACAGGAGTAGATACGGTTTTTCATACGGCTGCCTATGTGGAACTGGGGATCGTGAATGAAGCCGAGATGGAGCGAGTGAATGTGGAAGGGACTCGCGCCGTTCTGGAGGCTGCACAGGCTGCGGGGGTTTCTAAACTGGTTTATTGCAGCACGATTGGTGTGTTTGGGGATACCCAGGGGCGCTTAGTCAATGAAACCTTTAAACGGGAGCAACCCGACTTTTCCTCTGCCTACGATCGCACCAAATTTGAAGCACAGAAACTGGTTGATCAAGCAGCGGCGGCAGGGTTTCCGGTGGTCAGCATTTTACCATCGGGCATCTTTGGTGCCGATGACCCCCACTTTGGTCCCATCCTCAAACAATTCCTTAAGGGCGGGCTGAAACTATGGGCAGGCGGTAGCCGCATCACTGGTATCGTTCACGTAGACGATCTGGCAACCGCCATGATCCTGGCGGCTGAAAAAGGCAAACCGGGAGAACACTACATCATCTCTGCGGGAGAAATGACCACCTCCGAGATGTTTGCCCTGCTTGGCAAGGAAAGAGGCATTCCCGCCCCCAATGAAGCGCCAGAATTTTTAGTCCGCCTGCTGGGAAACCTACTTGACCCCACTGGTCGCCTATTTTCCTGGCAACCACCCTTGAGCCGCGAACGAGTCCATTACATCTACGATCGCTGCGTCCGAGTCGATGCCAGCAAAGCCCGTCAAGAACTGGGATGGCAACCGCGATCGGCAGAAGCCGTGATACGGGAGTTGGGGCGGAGTGGAGAATTGAAAGTGGAAACTTGAGAGTTGGAAGTTGGGGAATGGAGTTATTTGTCCTTTGTCATTCGTCCTTGTCCTTAATCCCCGATCCAAACACTGTTTTGTAGTTTCATATACAGTCTTAACCCCAAAGCCAGAAGAGGCTTGAGATGCTGCCTGTCACTTAGTGTTTTGACGAACTGTGGACATCGCTATTACCTTCGCTCAAGTTGTTTTTTTAATTGTTGTCTTCACGGGACTCAACTGGCTGGTTAGGATTTTGTTTAAGCTGCTGACCACCACTTGGTTCAAGGGTCAGATTCAGAAATTGCTGACGCTACGGCAAAATATTAATCTCCTATGCCTGCTAACCTGTGTTGGGTTCTGCTTTGTGATTGTCAGCATTAACAGCGTGTTGATCTATCAGGGCAAAAGTGTCCAGGAATTCCAACTCAATTTGATTCGCAGCGTTCCACCAGAATTTTGGTTGGCATCGGTGACGGCGATCGCCAAGTGCATCATCCTGTTGCTGCTGGTCAAATATTGCCTACCCTTTCTGCATCAATGGTTAAACCGGGCAAGTACCTTCGCCAAAAACTACGATCGCATCACTGCCAACGATGAAGCCGTTGAAGCATTTTTCACCTATCTGAAAAAGACCCTCACCAATAGCATTTGGATATTTGCAGGAATTCTGTGTACCCAATTTCTCTACTTACCCGACGTTGTTCCGAAATATCTGTATATTGCGCTCAAATCCTACGTGGCGATCGCGATCGGGCAATTGGTCATCAAAACCCTGACAGCCTTGATCGATACGCTCGATGCACTCAGCATCCAGTATTCCAATCCTGATAATCTGTTGCGCTACTACGAACGGTTTCGCCATCTGGTTCCGGCACTGAAAAAGTGTGTGGCATATATGCTTTATGTCGGCATTGCAGCCCTGATTATTCAAGAAATTGATTTCATTGCCTGGATTGCATCCTATGCCGATGACATGATTGGCATCATTACCATTTATTTTGCCTGCGGAGTTCTAATTGAGTTGACCAATGTTGTGCTTGAAGATTTAGTCCTCAGCACTGAGCATCTGACGGACTTGCAGCGGCAGCGGCGACTGACGATTATTCCCCTACTCAAAAGTGTTTTGAAATATGCAATTTACTTCTCAGCCGCCCTGATTATCCTCAAAATTTTCACCATCGATCCGACTCCACTTCTGGCAGGCGCAGGGCTGGTTGGCATTGTAATTGGTTTCGGTGCTCAAAACCTGATCAATGATATTGTGTGTGGGTTTTTCGTCCTGTTTGAAAATTACTACCTGGTGGGTGATTATATTGAAGCCGGAAAGATGGAGGAAAGACCTGTAGAAGGAGTTGTAGAGGCGATTGAACTGAGAACTACCCATATCCGCCATCCCGATGGTCAACTACAAATCATCCGTAATGGCGAGATTGGCTCCATCATCAACTACTCTAAGCAATATACTTACGCCAAAGTGGAAGTGCCTGTAACCGATCTCGCCAACCTGGAACAGGTCTACTCCCTCATTGAAACGGTTGGGCAACAACTAAAAGCAGATTGTCTGGACGTATTAGAAGCAACCCAGGTGGATGGCTTGGAAACCCTTGGCAGAGATAATTTGGTACTCCTCACCCGAACGAAAGTAAAACCCGGTAAACATTTAGATACCCAACGTCTGCTCAGACGGAAACTGACCCAAGCCCTCGATCAAGCTGGATATTCCTGGGCAGTGTCCTCCCAGAATGGAGGAATGCTAGGGCTAATCAAGTCCTAGTAGAGCAACCTAAAAGTTCTGCAACGTAGGTTGGGTTGAGCACTAGCTCAACCCAACACTTTCAACAGGTCGTGTTGCAAAATTAAATACTCACTGTATTAGCAGGAAAGTCTGCTTCAGGTTTTTGACGCTGACGCACACCCTACTCTTTGCTAACCAATGCCGCCACCTTATCCAGCAGTTGATAGGGCTGAACAGGTTTTGCCAGGTAAGCATTGGCTCCTGCTGCCAGACAGCGTTCCCGGTCTTCAGGGAGTGCCCTGGCAGTCAGTGCCAAAATTTTAATGGTTTTTGTCGCAGGGTGATAGCGGAGAAATTGGATGACTTCGTAGCCGTCCATTCCCGGTAGCTGAATGTCTGTGATCACTAACAGCGGTTGCAACATTTCAATTTGCTTAATCGCAGTAGAACCATCCAGCATCCAGACGACCTGACAACCCGCGGCTGTGAGCAAATCACAGACCAGCATGGCGGTTTCTTCATGGTCTTCAATTAGAACAATACGCCCACCAAACGATAGGACATTGTTGATTCTTTTAGCTTTGTCCAGGCTCTCAGCTACGAGGGTCGAAGAGGAGACCTGGAAATTGTCCGTTGCTCCATTTTTGGCACTGGGCACCAGTGGGTGAGCAGGAAGTTTGACGGTAAATACAGAGCCGACTCCAACCGTCGAATCTACATCAATGGAGCCACCGTGAAGTTCCACCAATTGTTTGGTCAGAGCCAATCCCAAACCAGTGCCTTCGTAGTTGCGGTGATAGGTGCTGTCTAGTTGCTGAAATTTTTGGAACAGGAGGGAGTGCTGGTTTGCTGGAATCCCAATCCCTGTATCTTGGACTTGGAAAATGGCTTGGTTGTTCTCAACCCAAACCCGCAAAGTTACCTGTCCGCCCGTTGGGGTAAATTTGACGGCATTACTCAAAAGATTGAGCAGAATTTGATGAATCCGTCGTCGATCAGCGGTGAAAGAGTCTTCTCCCAGGGGTGCGCTATTGGAATGAGTGTCCAGGCGCAAATCCAGAACCAGCTCAACTCCGCTGGAGTGTGCCTTTTCCCGAAGCATTTGTAAGCTCTGATGCGCAAGCTGAGACAGAGAAAAATGAGTGACATTTAAGACTGTTTTACCCGCTTCAACCTGAGACACATCCAGAATATCGTTAATTAGCTCTAGCAAATGTTCGCCACTACGTTTGATGATACGGAGATATTCCTGCTGCTTTTGTGGTTGTAATGAGTAAGTATCTGGCTTCTGGGACATGGCACGCAACAGTGTTTCAGCCATTCCAATGACGCAGGTCAGGGGCGTGCGTAACTCATGGCTCATAGCAGCCAAAAATTCAGTCTTAGCACGGCTGGCAGACTGCGCTGCAACCAGGGCATCGCCTAGCTCCTGGGTGCGTTCCACCACTCGTTGTTCTAGCATTTGTTTCTGCTGCTGCAACTGAGTGTAAAGCCGGGACTGGTTGATAGCGATCGCCAGATGCTCGGCAATCCGCTTCATAAATACCTTTTCGTGATCCTGCCAGCAGCGTGGTTTGGTGCATTGATGGGCAATCAATAACCCCCATAGTTCCTTCTGCACCGTAATTGGAACGACGAGCTTTGCCCGTGCCTGAACCCGCCGCATTAGTTTCAGCAGGCAGGGGGAGAGGGCAAAGGTTGCTTCAGTATCGTCAATTGCCTGAATAAACCCCTTAGAGTATCGCTCTAAGTAATTGGGAACATCTGGGAAACATTGCATTCCCTCTTCCATGTTCAGGGCGGCAGGTAGTGACTCTGAGGCTCTCGATTCATAGGTAATCCGTCCGTAGGCAGTGCGTGGGTATTGGGCTTTGTCCGCCCATCTGCGATCGCATCTTTGGGCGATCGCAGATGGGTGAAACTCATAAACCACCACCCGTTCCGTCTGGAGCAGTTGGCGCACCTGCTTCACGGTGGTTTCCAGAATATCCGGCAGGTTCATGCTCTGGCGGATTTGACTCGTCACCTCATTCAGTAAGCGTTCCTGCTCTACCTGTTGCTGCAATGCCGCCGCCACCACCAGATCACAGGAAATGTCTTCAGACGGTGGGAGCGCCACCGATAGCGCCACCGCCAACATTTCCGCTAATCGCAGTGTAAACTCACTTTGCACCGTCGGGTCATTGGGCTGAAGCTGTTGAATCGCCTGCTTTAGCGTATTGGCGGCTAACGGGTCGTCGTGAAGTTTGTCGGACAAACCTGTTAAAAAAGATTCAATTTCATCGATATTAAAGGTCAGCCCAACCTGGCAGACCATCCACCTCATCACATTATCCGGTGGCAGCACCTCATCAATCGGCTGATTCTGCAAAGGTTCCGCTTTTCCAGGTGGAGTTTCTGCCAGCAATAACCCACTAAACTGGCTGGAAATGACTACCACAAACCGTTCAACCTGCCCCAACGGTCGTTGATTTGCAGGTAACACCGCTTCTGTGAGGACCAGGGGGGCTTCTGCGATCGATTGGACGGTCTGACGCATCACGTTGCCAAGCTGATCAAACACCGCAGAGGGCAAAATTCGGCGAAGACTAAAGGCACGAGCAAGAGACATCAAGGGAGCCTGGAGTTCAGAAGCATGGACTAGATGCACGCTGCCATGAAAATATGCTGTTTAAAGAATGAAACTGAAGTTCTTTAAAACCGCTCAGATTCTAAACATCATCTGTTCAAGGGCAATCAAACTCCGAATACCCCAGTCCTTCAAGACAAATTATTAAAGGCTGATTATTGTCAGCTTAACCAGGTAGACTCAGAGCTGTTCGTTATCATCTCTTGAGTATAGAGCCATCAAATCAGAATCGCTCAATCTAGACCCGTTACATCCATGCACCGCATTGCTGCTACACCGGGAGGGTGGAACCCTGAAGGAGAAGGAGTTGTTTTCCTGGAACAAACTCCCGCACCGCTGGTTTTCCTGACGGCTGCCGATACCGATATTCAAACGCTAGCAGGAGCCATCAGCCAGCTACCCCCCTCCTTTCCAGCCCTACGGGTCGCCAACCTGCTGCACCTGCAACAACCGCTGACCATTGACACCTACGCCGAAGATGTCCTGGATCAGGCTCAGGTGATTCTGCTGCGCCTCTTAGGGGGACGGGCATACTGGTCTTACGGATTAGAAGTTGTCCAGGAGCTGGTGCAGCGAACAGGGAATACCCTGATTGTTTTGCCAGGAGACGATCGCCCCGACCCCGAATTACTTAGCCTCTCCACCATTCCCCTGACTGCCGTTAACCAGATCTGGCGCTACTTCACCGAAGGCGGCGTTGAAAATGTTACCCATGCCCTCCAATTCATTGCCGATCTTTGCCTGCAAGGACAGTACAATCCCCCCGCCCCCAAATCCATTCCGCCAATCGGCATCTATCCCTGGCAGAAATCTGCCCCTATCCCACCCTCAACTCCCAACTCCCAACTTCCACCTCCCAACTCATCCCCCCTCCCCCCGCTCCCCCAAATCGGCATCCTCTTCTACCGGGCACACTACCTGGCAGGCAACACCGCCCCCATTGATACCCTCTGTCGGGCGCTAGTGAAACGAAACCTGGAACCCGTCCCCGTCTTCCTTTCCTCCCTCAGAGATGCCAACCTACAGGATGAACTTCGCTCTCTGCTACAGCCTAAGGATGCGCCTGCGATAGCTCTGCTGCTCAACACCATGAGCTTTTCCGTCGCCCAACTCACCGCCGATGCCCCCAGAGTCGATCTCTGGCAGCAGTTGAATGTCCCCGTTTTGCAGGTGATTCTGAGCAGTGGCACTATAGACCAGTGGCGAAACCAATGGCGGGGGCTGTCCCCGCGAGACATAGCAATGAATGTCGCGCTACCAGAAGTCGATGGGCGCATCATCACCCGTGCCGTTTCCTTTAAAGCCATCAAGACTCGCAATGAGGCACTGGAAACTGATGTTGTGACCTACGAACCCGTGGGCGATCGCATCCAATTTGTTGCTGACCTTGCCGCCAACTGGGTCAACCTCCGCCGCACCCCTCCAGAACAGCGCAAAATTGCCTTGATCCTGGCAAATTACCCCACCCGCGATGGTCGTTTGGCAAACGGGGTCGGGTTGGACACTCCCGCCAGTTGTGTTGAACTGATTAAAGCCCTCCAGCAAGCCGGTTACTGGGTAGAAAACCCACCTCAAACCGCTGACGAACTCATCCAGCGCCTCACGACCGGCATCACCAATGACCCTGAAGGACGGGAACTCCGCCCCACCCATCAAAGCCTTACCCAGGCGGAGTATCAATCCTACTTTGCCAGCCTGCCAGCAACGGTACAGGAAGGGATTCGTGAACGGTGGGACAGCGGGGCAGCGGAACACGGAAGGGGGATTAAACTCATTAACAACCAACAACCAACAACCAACAACCAACAACTAACAACTAACAACTCCATCCCCATCCCCGGCATCCAACTTGGCAATCTCTTCATCGGCATCCAACCCACCCGTGGCTATGACAAAGACCCATCTCTGAACTATCACGCCCCCGATCTGGAACCCACCCACGAATATCTCGCCTTCTATCACTGGCTACGATCGCAGTTTGGGGCGCAGGCGATCGCCCACATCGGTAAACACGGCAATCTGGAGTGGCTACCAGGGAAAAGCATTGCGCTTTCGGCATCCTGCTATCCCGAAGTCGCGCTTGGTCCCATTCCCCACCTGTATCCCTTCATCGTCAACGATCCGGGGGAAGGTGCCCAGGCAAAGCGGCGATCGCAAGCCGTTATCCTGGATCACCTCACCCCACCCATGACCCGCGCCGAACTGTACGGACCCTTGCAGCAGCTAGAAGGGTTGATCGATGAGTACTACGAGGCACAAAGCCTGAACCCGTCTAGATTAGAGGCAATCCAAGAACGAATTGCTAGCTTGATCCAGCAGGAGAAGTTGGAGTGGGATGTAGGGGTCAGGGGTCAGGGGTCAGGGGTCAGGGAAGTAGGAGGGCAAGGGAGTAGAGGAGCAGAGGGGCAGAGGGGCGGAGGGGCACTCTCAACCTTCACCTCTCAATTCCCAACTCTCAATTCCCAACTCTCAACTCTCAACTCTCAACTCTCAACTTCTCTCCCCCTCACCCCCTCAGAGGCATTCACCGACCTCATCACTTCTATGGACGGTTACCTCTGTGAGCTGAAAGAGGCTCAGATCAGAGATGGGTTGCATATTTTTGGGCAGTGCCCCCAGGGACGGCAGTTACGAGATTTGATCGTAGCGATCGCCCGCCAACCAGGAGCGGGACGACTCGGTTTAACCCGCGCCCTTGCCCAGGACTGGGGATGGGAGTTTGACCCTCTAAAGGCTGATATGGCTCAACTTTGGGAAGCCAGAAGCCAGAAGCCAGAAGTCAGAAAACAGGAAGATGGCTATCCAGTACCCTCACCCCCTCACCCCCTCACCTCTCACCAAACCGTAGGGGATGCGATCGCACTCCTGGAAACCCATACCGCCTGTTTAGTCGAGCAGTACTGTTTGGAGGCTGCTCAGGGAGACAGACAACCAGATGAGGGGGTTTCTCTGCCGCTGACTCAGAAAGAACTGACTTGGATCAAATCCCATCTCCTGCCCGCCTTGCAGCAAACCAATCAGGAAATCACCTACTTTCTGCGGGGGCTGGATGGTCAGTATGTTCCGGCGGGTCCTGCCGGTGCCCCTACCCGCGGTCGTCCAGAGGTTCTTCCCACGGGACGCAACTTTTACTCGGTAGATATCCGTGCCATCCCAACTGAAACCGCCTGGGATGTGGGGCGCAAAGCGGCAGAAGCTTTAATTGAGCGCTACACCCAGGAGCATGGGGAGTATCCCAAAACTCTGGGGCTTTCCGTGTGGGGTACCTCCTGTATGCGCACGGGAGGAGATGACCTGGCAGAGGCGCTGGCACTGCTGGGCGTTAAACCTGTGTGGGAAGGCATTGCTCGTCGGGTAATTGATTTTGAGATCCTGCCTCTGTCTGTCCTGGGTCGTCCCAGAGTGGATGTGACCTTGCGGATTTCTGGATTTTTCCGGGATGCATTTCCCAATTTGATCGATTTATTCGACCAGGCGGTTGCAGCCGTTGCAGACCTGGATGAACCCGATGATCAAAACCCGCTGGCGGCACAGGTAAAGCAGGAAACAGCTTACTGGCAGTCTATAGGGTTGGCAAAGGACAAAGCGAAGGAGCGATCGCGCTATCGCATTTTTGGCTCTAAACCGGGTGCCTACGGTGCCGGACTCCAGGGACTGATTGAAGCCCAAAACTGGACCGAGGATGCCGACCTTGCCCGCGCCTATATTAACTGGAGTAGCTACGCCTATACCGCGCTTGTCCCAGGCAACCCTGGCGGAACTGCTGCCCCGGAGGCATTTGAGCAACGCTTGAGCCAGCTACAAATTGTCTTACAAAACCAGGACAACCGCGAACATGATCTGCTCGACTCCGACGACTATTACCAGTTCCAGGGGGGCTTAACCGCCGCCGTGCGTGTTATTCAGGGGCACAATCCAGAAACCTATGTTGGTGACCACTCCCAACCTGAAAACCCCAAAATCCGCCGCCTCCAGGAAGAAATTGCCCGCGTCTATCGCTCCCGCGTCGTCAATCCTAAATGGCTGGCAGGGGTGATGCGTCACGGCTACAAAGGTGCCTTTGAAATGGCGGCAACTGTCGATTATCTGTTTGCCTATGATGCCACCGCCCATTGTGTGGAAGACTTCATGTATCAGGGCATTGCCGAAACCTATTTGTTTGACCCAGCGATCCAGGCGTTTGTGCAACAAAAAAATCCCTGGGCACTGCGTGATATGGCAGAGCGCCTCCTGGAAGCCAACCAACGGGGACTCTGGCAGTCCGTGTCATCAGCCACGCTAGAAAAATTACGGGCGATCGCCCATGAAGCAGAGGGCGAGATCGAGGGTATGACTTAGGCTTAGCCCTCGGAGGTTTCAATCTAAATTAACCATCACGATCCAGCTTAGAAGCTTAAACCTCCGAGGTCTGGGTTAGTGCAGGTCTGGGTTAGTGCAAACCTTTGGAATCAAAAGGATAAGAAGCTTTACAAGATAAAACCCTTCTCCGGATTAAACTTCCCAGTAAGTGAAGTCTCTGGCAGAAGACTAATACATTCCCTGATTCTTCTCGATTGTGCTCTACACTGCCCTTAAATCCGGTGGTCACAGACTGGTAATCGGTAATTGCCCATCACCAGTCTTAGGTTTACCGATTACCGATTACCCACATCTGCTCGGACACCAGCTCTCACTATATTAATTTTTACGATTCCTGGAAGCCCCCAATGGAACAGCAACAGCAGACTCAACCTGTTGAATTTCCCCAACCAAAACAGCGTAGTATTGCTACCGGAACCCTGGTCGGCGGACGGTACAGGGTACAACGACTGTTGGGACAGGGAGGGTTTGGGCGATCGTACCTGGCGGTGGATACTCAACGGTTTAATGAACCCTGTGTCCTAAAGGAATTTGTCCCTCTTAACCAGTCTGGGCGAGTGCTGCAAAAAGCGATCGAACTGTTCAAGAAAGAAGCAAAGACACTTTATCAAATCAACCATCCCCAAATTCCAAAGTTCCTCGCGGGCTTTACTCAATCTCAGCGGTTGTTCATTGTCCAGGAGTTTATTAATGGTGTCACCTATGCCCAACTCTTGCGCCAACGACAGCAACAGAGACAGCGGTTTTCTGAAACCGAAATTATCCAATGGCTGCAACATCTGTTGTCCGTTTTAGAGTACCTGCATAGCCTTAACCTGATCCACCGGGATATTTCGCCCGATAACATCATGTTTTCCCGCGATCGCGAGGTGCCTGTTCTGATCGACTTTGGGCTGGTCAAAGATGTTCTTAACCGCTCGTCTGAAGCAGAAGGTTCTGAAACCGAAGGAACAGTCATCATCCGCCGCACTTCAATGGTGGGCAAGTTTGGTTACTCTCCACCAGAACAGCTTCGGATGGGGCATTGCTATCCCTGTAGCGACCTCTATGCTTTGGGCGTGACTGCGATCGTGTTGCTGACTGGCAAACCTCCCAACGCACTGATCAACGCTGAGTCTTTGCAATGGCAGTGGCAGCCCCACGTCACCCTCCAAACTCCCTTGAGCCAGGTACTCGACAAATTATTAATGCCGCAGCCAAAGGCGCGTTTCCAGACTGCCCACGAAGTATTGGATACTATGCAACGGTTGTCCATTTCCGGTGCCAGGTCTACTCCAGTGACCTTTGCCAGGGCTGCCTCCCCAACTCCCCGCCTGCCACAACCTGAACAGGGCGCAGGTAAGCGGTTGGCTGGTTCAATTGATTTAGGTACGCCCGTTTCTGCTTCAGGCAGATCGCAAACCCTGTCTGCCTTTATCGAGCAGTGCCGTCAGGAGTTAGCCCGTTGTGTCGGACCCATTGCCAATGTACTGGTTGACGAAATCCTGGCAAACTATCCCTACATCACCCCCCAGGGTTTCATCGAAACCCTCACCTCCCATCTGACAGACCCCAAACAGGCGATCGCCTTCAAACACCGGATCCAAGTTCCCTTGGAGCTAACCTCAGAAAACCTATCCCTCATAGCATCGGGTTCCAGAGACACGTCCGGTTCTCAAACTGCCGCTACCCAAGCACCCCAGGTAACCGCTCAAAGCAATCCAGAACCTCCCCCCGCCTTAAGTGCCACCTTTGTCGAACACTGTCGTCAGGAACTGATTCGCTGCGTTGGACCGATCGCAAACGTACTGCTCAAAGATGCCCTCAAAAGTAATTCCCAGATTGACCCCCAAACCCTGATCGAAACCCTTGCCGCAGCCATCCCCGACCCTAAAATAGCAACTGAATTTCGCCAGCGGATCAAAAAGATTCAACAGCAAGAGTAATAGCGGTTAAAAATTTTATTCGAGGTGTGCTTAAGTCTGCTGATTTACTTTATCAAGCAGTGGGGGAATGCTAAGAAAGATCAATTTGGACAGTCTATCAATGGCAGGCAATGAAATAGAGGTTTGCAAATTCTTGTTTTCCAACTTAGGAGTCATCTTTTTAGAGCATATTGGGCGAGTCATAGAAATTTCTGCGCCAATGGGGGTTGGAGGATATAGAGGAATCACAACTTCTAATGATTTGCAGTTAATTTCCACATCATCGGCTCGGAAAAAAGCTGATGTATATCTCAATGGGAGAGGCATTTCAATCAAACAACTCGGACCTAGTGTTTTATTTAACCGCTTGCAAAGAGTCAATTTGTATAATCTTCTCTCAGGGCTGAATATTAGTGATATTGAGGCAAAGATTAACCAATTAGATCTAGAAATTCGTCAGTTTCACAACGGATATATTCTACGAGATAGACCCTGGCAGAATTTTTTTGAAGAGCAGGATTTTAAGAAATTAGTTAATTTTTTAATGCTTAAAGGAAGTCCTAATTATGGTTTATCAATGCATCCGGTGGACTATATCCTTGAGGCTCCAAACAGAATAGAAAAACCATCAGATATTAAAATTTATTCTTTTGACGAGTTTTTTCAACATTACTACACAGCGATAAGAATCTCAATCAGGCGATCATGGATTGGACAACTCAGCAACTCGGAGCATAATAGAGCATTGAGCCTGTCTAGGAAACAAGGGAATCTACCCTGGGTTTACGATAATATTATTACTGAACCTCCAACTGGTTGGAGAGAGAATTTTCCAGAATCAGCTAAAAAAACCGTTTACTACATTATGATTCTGAAAGTCAAATAATTTTGATAAATGAGTTTGACTGAAACGCAAGAGCTATGAATAGCCGTCCAGCAGCATTAGTTGTTTCGGTTTATTTGCATTAGTCTCATAGTTTGTTATAAATAACTCTTTACCCTTAGCGGCACTGTTCTGCATATAATTATTCATTCCATATTGCATTTCCCAACTGTACAAGTTTGCAAACTGAAAATTTCCTCTAATTTCAGGAGAATCGTCATAGGTGATGAGCCACTGATGTTCGCAGTGCTTTAGCACTCGCGCGAACCGATTGTGATCAAAGGAAGTATGCAAGTCTCCTTTTTTGCCATAAAGTCTAGATTTTGTGGCTGTGAAATAGGGTGGATCCAAGAAAACAAAGACCTTATTTCCATGAGCAATTAAAGACTCACTATAGTCTTGGTTGGTGATTAAAACATCCTGTAGCAAGTCTTTGAGAGCATAGAGGCGTTCGATGGATGAATTGGTAAACCTTGTTTCAAATGCTTTCTGTGAAAAACCACCACAGTCAACGGTGCCGGAAAAAGAAATCCGATTCAATACGAAAAAACGTACCGCCCTTTCAAAATCTGATAAACCATCAATATCAACCGAAGTTAGTTCTAAAAACAACTCTTTTCCAGGTATCTTACTGTTTTTCACTGTCCAAATCGCTGCTACTAGTTCATCCATCCTAGATTGAGCATGTTTCCAAAAGCAAAATAAATCGTAGTTTAGATCATTAATCCAAACATTAAGATGAGGAAATTTATATTTTAGGTAAATGAATAGAGAACCTCCCCCGACAAATGGTTCTCTATATTCAACAAAGGTTAAGGGCAAGTAGGATTGAATTCTATCCAACGCTTTTGCTTTGCCACCCGGATACCGCAATGGACTTTTTAAATTTGCCATATTTGCAACCAACTTAATTAGAGAAGAATGGGCACAACATTAATAAGCGACTCATCTCGTAAAGCATGTGCGACCACTATAAATATAGTAATTAGCTAATTAGCTAATTGTCAATAGAGCTAAGGAAGTGAGATATAGTGGTTGAAAGTTCTTTATTTTATGATGCGTTTAATGGCACAAACGCAACGGAAACCCGTTTATATCCAACCGGAACATCACGAAATCCTGAGACGGGTTGCCTATGAGCAGAATTGCAACCTTTCGGATGTACTGGATGTGGTGTTAGAACAGGCAAATTGGGCAGGCGTTTCTGCTGAAGCAGGGCAAAAACCCAAGCAAAGGGCAATGGAGCGACGGGGCCATTACGACCCACATTCAACTTGATTGCTTTTGCATTCCCGATGCTCTTACTTAACCACTATTTCCCCCACCATGCCTGCCTCCGAGTGTCCTGGAATGGTGCAACGGAGGTGATAGGAACCAGATTTGACCGGGATGAATACCCACTCGGCTTCTGCTCCGGGTTTGAGTTCTAATTCGTGAATCGCTCCTTTTATTTCGACTTTGCCTGCTTCCACCTTCTGGTTCCAGATGTTGTCGGCAAAATCCTTAGAGGTGAAGTAATGCTTCTGGGAACTGGGGTTACTCAGCACGAGTTTATAACGTTTACCACCAAGGAATTCCAGATGATCGGGAACAAATTTCAACTCATTCGCTGAATTACCCAGAGTGACCTTCACTTCAATGGCAGGTTGTTTAGAAAGGTCACTGGATAGTGCAGGAGCCGCGATCGCCGCCTTTGAAATCATCAAGCCAATTAACCAGACTAACCCTGCAAGTACCCAATATAGGATGACTGTGTAAGGATTCCAGCGATTTCGACAGCAAACTGAAGTGTTCATAGGGTGAGGGAATGCACAACATATTTTAGATATAGCAGGTAGTCAGGGGAGGCGAGGGGGAGAGTTGAAAGTGAAGAGAGAAGATACTAATTCGCCAGGTTTAGCCCTCCGGTTTTCAAAACCTCGGAGGGCTGGAGGCTTACTATTGCAGGACATATACCTTTACTAACAACTAACAACCACCCCTCTGCTCCCTTGTTCCCCTTTCCCCTCATCCTTCATCCTTCCCTAAAAATGAGAAGATAGGTTGGAAAAGGAACGGAGGGCGGGAGATTGAAAGGGCGTTCAAATAGCGGCAGATTGGTACTTAACCATTCCACCCACATTCCGGGCTTGATTCCAGTGTTAGAACGGTTATGTTGTCAGGAGGGGATTCAGACAGTGACACCGGGAGTGATTGGTCCGGTTCGTTCCCATGCCCCTCGATTGGCACTGAAGGTCTCTGTGCCTATTCTCGGAGGGTTCAAGGCGATCGCGCGGCAGGGCAAAACTGTCCAGGAGGTGTTTGTTTTGACGGTTTTAAACAAAACACAACTGGAAACTGCGATCGCTCAAGCGGTAAAAGCCCGTTAAGTTTTCACGATGAAAATTTGACCTGCAACGGCAATAAAAAAGACTGATGCCATCGGTGAACCTGTTAGACGAGTGTTTCAGCCCTTGTCTGTAGCGTCCTTATTCAGTCTGCCGTATGGATACCCGATGCAACGGCAAACTGAGCACACAGGCAAACGTTAGCAGGTAGGAAAGTGCACTGGTCAACTTAATACTGGTTAGAACCATTTCCCACTCAGGCAGAACCAGCTTCTGTAAGCCAACTGCCACACAATGCACCAGCCAATAGGCAAAAATCATCATTAATAGAACCCGATTCGTCCCTTCAGGGTCGTTGGAGTCTGGCTGTTTATCAGCTAATAGGAGAAGGAGACCGGCGATCGCAGCAAAGAAAGAGAGGATTAATAAATCGTAGTGCCAGGAAAGGTGAAACATAAGTACTTCAAGACCTTTTAAGCAAACATCTCTTAGAAATTTGGAACTCAGTCTAAGGGATGATGTGTCCTAAGAGACAGTAATCCTTACAAACAGCAATAAAGTACAGGATTTTCTTTAAAAAACTCAAAGAAGGAGTTGGTAAGGGAAGGGGGCGGCAGGCAGCGTTTACCCATTACCCGTCCCCTAACTTTCAACTCTTCACTCTAAATTCTCAACTACCTTCATCTCCTTCACCGCTCACCCCACCTACCTTCTAAAGTATTTACCGTCTCTCCAAACTCCTTCAAGCAGAGTTCCGTTGGCAAAAATATAGGTTCCACGCCCGTGTTGCCTGCCATTGCGAAATTCTCCCTCATAGCGGTTCCCACTGGGAAAAGTGCAAAGACCGGAGCCATTTAACACACCGTTGCGAAAGTCGCCTTGACAGCGGGTTCCATTCGCAAAGGTAAATACTCCCGGTCCCTGCTTCTGGCTATCTTTGAAGGTTCCCTCGTAGCGGTTGCCGCTAGGAAAGGTGCAGGTTCCCCGACCATTCAACAGGTCATTTTGGAACTCTCCGACACAACGGGTTCCATCTACAAAGATAAATGCACCAACCCCTTGACGTTTACCGTTAACAAATTGCCCCTCATAGCGGTTGCCGCTGGGAAAGATGCACAAGCCTTTGCCATTCAGCAGGTCGTTTTGAAACTCTCCTTCACAGCGGGTGCTATCAGCAAAAACGAACACCCCTTTTCCCTGACGGCGGCTATTACGCAGTTCGCCTTCATACTGATTTCCACTGGGAAATCGGCAAATCCC
The DNA here is from genome assembly GCF_056784235.1 of Kovacikia sp. CALU 1929. Taxonomy (NCBI): domain Bacteria; kingdom Bacillati; phylum Cyanobacteriota; class Cyanophyceae; order Leptolyngbyales; family Leptolyngbyaceae; genus Kovacikia; species Kovacikia sp. CALU 1929. The sequence goes on along the minus strand of NZ_JBXBCF010000108.1, from coordinate 16,242 downwards.
GCGACCATTGATCAAACCATCGCGGGCGGGTCCTTCACAGTAATTACTGGCAATCAGCACTTTAGTGTGTGCAAACGCTCCTGGGGTATTACGGGTATAGTCGATCGCACCTGCCAGAACCGTGGCGATCGCAACCATCCCTAGTTGCCGTGTCAAGCGGGATGACCAAAAAAACATCTGGATCGATAAATGTGCAAATTGCTTCATTGATCTGGAAACTGTGACCTCATCTCAAGTTAAAATGCATACTCGGCTAAGAAGGTTTTGATTTCACCTTTTATTCCTTCAAATCTTTGAGAGTCCCGATAAGGAGCATAATCATCCGTAGTGAGTATGAAGATTGAAATGTGATTACCCCCACCGTCCTCTCTGAGTCTGTTTTACGAATGATCAATCCCTTTGGAAAAGTAACTGAGTTGTTGTGAATTAGACATGATCAGGACTTATTCTGTTTCCTTCGCCTTTAGCCACGGCATGATAGCAGCTTCAGTGGGTTTGGCTCAATGAATTTCCAGGAGAGTTTGGAAATTGTTTTATCTATATAGGGAACAATAAATTTAATCCTTTTGCATCTCCCTTTCTTTCCATTCCCTACCGCTAACGCTTTAGACGTAAGACTTTCTTAAGTTCGCTCATGTTTCAGTTGTTATCTTTCCTTACACTCGCTCAAACATTCTCTGCCCCTCTAGTACCTCCTAAAATTCCCTCACCTCCAGCCCCCAAAGCCCCTCCTCCTCAGGAAGTCATTCCACAGCAGGAACGCTTAAAGCCTCAGGAGACCCTTCAGATTCAAGAAATATTTCAGCCACAGGAATTGCGGGCTTTGCCGGGGCAACTGGATGCTGTTCCAGTTTTTAATAGTAACAGTCCAGAAGTCGTTCAGACGGAAGGAGTTTTGCTTTCAACCTTTCCTCCAAATGGGATGAGGGACCCCTCAGCGCACTTAAATTTTCCCTTTAAGGGACGTTTTGATGTGTTCTCCCATCACATTGCCAGAGCCAGAAATTCCAGTCAGACTCGCACTCTTTTTCAAGGCATCATCCTCTACAACCCTTCCGATCAACTGATTAAAGTGGATGTGCTGCAAGGAGCCAGCTATTTGACCCGTCCAGATGCTCTGTTTGTGGATTTGCCATCTTTTGTAGAAGATCCTCTGGGCAAGGTCTATGCCGGACCGGGAAGTCGGGCAATGAATGATGTGCTGCGAGGGCGCAGACACGGCAGTATTCCACCGTCGATTATTATTCCTCCCGGTGGCAGTCAAATGTTAATGAATCTGCCAATCCCGGTGGGGAATTTGACCCCTTCCTCTAACGGTCGATCGAGCCTATTTCGGTTGTCGAGTAGCGGCACTGTTTATGTGGCAAGTTTGGCAATGTTTGCGCCACTCAATCCAGACCGAACAGAGCGGTTTCCCACACTGGATGAATGGCAGACGCTTCTGGTCAATAGCAGTTTGGCAGGACCTCGCGATATTGCTCCAACCCCCATGCAGAGGGATTATGCCCAGGTTATCTACGGACGTGTTGCTGGAGTGGCGGTGGGTTCTGAGTGGCGGGCAAATCTGACGGATAGCCCAAAGGTGGACTATCTCAGTATCCCCAAGCGAGGATATGCCTTTTCCTACGGACTTAGCACCCTTTACCGGGGCACTTTTGGGACAGGGCAGATTCAGAGTGCCAAGTTGTTAGCCCGCTACCCGGATACCGCCTATCAAGCTCATGGTAACTATGGGATTCAGTACAGTTTGACGTTGCCGCTCCATAACAAGACCAGGCAAAGGGAAACGATCGCGATCGCCCTGCAAACGCCCTTAAAAGAAGACAAAGCCAAAGGAGGGTTACTGTTCTTTCAACCGCCTGAGAACCGGATATTTTTCCGGGGTCCCGTGCGTATCCGCTATACAGATGACCAGGGAGTGGGTCAAACGCGCTATATCCATGTCACGATGCAGCGGGGGCAGGAAGGAGAACCCCTGGTAATTTTGAATATGCCTTCGGGCGATCGCCGCACTGTCTTGATCGACCTCCTCTACCCGCCTGATTCTACGCCCCCCCAGGTGTTGACAGTGAAAACCCTGGAGCCTTCCCTTTCAGGAAGGTGAGGGGTGAGAATCAGTCAGGGGTCAGGGTCAGGCTTCGACGTAAGCTTCCGACCTTCTGCCTTTCCCTTTCGACTCTCTCACGTCAATCCCCCCGACTTTAATGGTTTAACCATCCACAACGACTGGGGCTGGAAACCCAGGCTGTAGTATAAGTTGAGGGCAGGCTGATTCGATTGAAAGACCTGAAGTCCAATTTGACGATCGCCCTTTAGCGTTGCCCACTTTTCAGCCTGACGCATCAGGGCAGTTCCCAACCCTCGGCGGCGGTGATCGGGAGTGACGTAAAGTAAAAAAATATGGGTGTGGCGATCGCCCCGGAGTTGGTCAACGGCAGTTCCCATCCAGAGACCAGCGATCGGCTGTCGCCGAGCAGATGGAAGTAGTGGTTCTCTATCTGTAACTTCAACCCACCACAGGGGGGTCTCTTGGGAAAGATATTGGTCAACGGTCTGAGCCAGGTGCGAATAATCTTGCCCTGACTCGATTTCTTTATAGGTCTGCCGCATAAACTTCAGCAGCAGAGGACGATCCAGGCTGGAGCCTAAATAAAGCCGATAACCCTGAGGCAACACGTCAGGCATTCTGGCTCCTGTTTCCTATCTATACCCTACAGCCGCTCCGTCAAGGCAATCTCATCCGGTAAGCCTTTGATCAGAGTCGAAAGGGAAGGGGGTAGATCGGCGACTGAGTCTAACTTGGGAACGGTTGCCCTTGGAGGAGTAGACTCCTCCACCGGAGCCGGAGCCGCCATGTCCGATGGCAGAAAAATGCGGGAACTCACCGCAACTAACGCCACCAAAAACACAAGCACAATTAAAAAGGGAGCCACATACTGCCGGAAGAAAACCATAGGTACAGCCGCAAAAACTTTATTAAAGAAAGATAGAGTTTCCTGAGATTTCACTCAAGATTTGTGACGTTTCTTCTTTTATCCTATCGTGTGTCAGTGTCGTTCTCATCGGTGATAGGGGAATTTGTATGCGGTGCATTCCAGGGGGCAAAGAAAGGTAGCAGGACAAGCCCCGGTATGGCAGCCGCCAGGGTAATTAGAAAGAAAAGTGCCCATCCAGGCTCGGCGGCTCCTGCCAACGCCGTCATTCCCTGGAGCGGGGGGCCAGACTGAGTTAGACGTTGGGCAAGTTCACCGCTGGCAGGACCTGCCAGAAAGTCTCTTCCCACTGCCATCAAGCTGGACAGGAGGGCAAATTGGGTTGCCGAAAAGCGAGGATTGCATAGACTGATGAGAAAGCCCAAAAAGCCAGCGGTACCCAGTCCCCCACAGAAGTTTTCGACATTGACGGCAAGCACCAGGGCAGTAAAGTTTTTGCCTATCACTGCCAGGGCAAAGTAGCCCAGGTTGCTGACTGCCTGCAAGCCTCCGAATACCCAAAGGGAACGGTTAATGCCGAGCTGACTGAGAAATGCTCCACCTGCCAGGGTCCCAACGATGGTGGCAATCAAGCCCATTCCCTGCCGAATGTTACCAATATCAGCATCGGCAAAGCCCAGTCCTTTGCCGCCCAGGAAGGGAACTGCCATCTTGGCAACCATGGCATCACCCAGCTTAAACACAATGATGAAAACCAGGGTAAAGACGGCTTGCCGCCATCTCTGACGACGAAAGAATTCCAGAAACGGGTGAACAACTGCCTGTTCTAAGGTTTCGGGTGGGCGGGCATTACGGGATGGTTCGGGTGCCCGAAAGGAAGTGATGAGACCAACCAGCATCAATAGCGCCATCAAGCCATAGACCCAGTGCCAGGTAATGCGATCTGCCAGGTTAAAGGCAATCCACCCGGTGAGTAGCAGCGCAACTCGGTAGCCCAGAATAGTCAGGGATGCACCTGCCCCTACTTCCCGTTCTTCCAGGGCATCCGCACGATAAGCATCGATCGCAATGTCCTGGGTTGCACTTAAAAAAGCCAGTCCCAGGGCGGTGAGGGCCAGCAGTTGCAGGCTCAACGTTCGCTGCTGTCCCTCCTGATTAACAATGAGTGCCATCTGGAGGGCGATGGCCAGAATTGCCCCAATTAGCCCCACCTGTGCCACCGCCATCCAGCCCCGTCTGCGTCCCAAAACGGGCGGAATAAATCGATCCAGAAAAGGCGACCACAGAAACTTTAGGGAATAGGGCAGGCTGACCAGACTAAACCAGCCGATTGTGCTGAGATCCAGTTGAGCACGGGTCATCCAGGCGCGAAAGGAGTCATCCGTCAAAGCAAAGGGTAAACCAGAGGAAAAACCCAGCAGCAGAATGGCTACCATTTTCTGGCTTTGAAAAACACGCAGCAGAGATTGAAATTCTTTCACAGTTCAGGCAATGGCTAACGGACAGGTGGTTTAGACACGACATTCAGCCATCATGCCACAGCGAAGCCTGATTACCTGAGTGGGAAAATTCTCTGCTATGAAGCTCGTTTAAACCGCCAGACACCGACCAGTAATCCCTGAATCTCTACCTGACTGGCAGGTAATTCAATCACAGGGTAAGAATCCCGGTCAGGGTTGCCCGGTTCTAAGGTAACTTTGCTGCCCTTGCGGCTGTAGTACTTGAGTGTGGTTTGCCCATTCACATGAGCGGCAACAATGGTGCCCGGTTTGATTGATTTTGGATCGATTGCAGGCTCCATGATGACCACATCGCCATCATCGATTAGCGCATCAATCATGCTCAACCCTCTAACTCGCAGCGCGAAATAGCGAGGATTTAACAACAGGTTGGAAAAATCGAGATGTTCTACTTCTACATCCTGAAAGGTTTCCACCAGACCCGTTGCGGCGATCGCCCCTCGAATCGGCACCCCTGGAGAACCGGCATGCATTAGCCGAATGGTGCGGGCTTTACCCTCATTCCAGCTAATGTATCCTTTTGCCTTTAAATGTTCCAAGCGGCTTTGAACCGGCGCTGGAGACTTCAACCCCATTGCCCGCATCATTTGCCGAATAGACGGTGAGTGCTGATTTGCCTGAATATATTCTACAAGCCAGTCATATAGCTCTTGTTGGGCTTCAGTAAGAGGTTCCATAAATTTGAACAGAGAAAAGCAATACTTAGAACACGTGTACCATCATATTGCACGTCTGTCCAGCTTTTTGCAACCGAACAAAAATTAAATTTTGTGTATAAGGGAGGATAGGTGTTGGGTGTCAGGTGTTAGGTGTCAGGGAGTTTTGCTGACCACGTAACCACTAACCACTCAATTACCCGTAAACTCTCAACTCAAAACTCTCAACTTAAAACTCTTCACCCCTCTACCCCTACTCTGCCCCTAAAAGGCTCGCCAGCAAAGCTTTCTGAGCGTGCATTCGGTTTTCTGCCTGGTCCCACACGCGAGATTGGGGTCCTTCAATCACGCTGTCAGTAATCTCTTCTCCGCGATGGGCGGGCAGGCAGTGAAGGACGATCGCCTCGCTATCGGCATGTTCGAGCAGTGCCTCGTTCACCTGGTAGGGTTGAAAGATGGGAATCCGGCTTTCCGCTAAATCTTCCTGCCCCATGCTTGCCCACACGTCGGTATAAATCACATGGGTGCCTTTGGTTGCAGCAATGGGGTCAAGCGTGACAATCACTTCTGTACGACCGTCGGAGATCGCGGTTGCCTGGTCAACGATCGCTTCCAGTGGTTGATAGTTGGCAGGGGAAGCGACACGAACATTCACCCCTGCCATCGCGCAGCCCAACATCAGGGAATGGGCAACGTTATTGCCATCCCCCACGTAAGTTAGAGTCAACCCAGTCAGTGAGCCAAAGGATTCCTGCATCGTCTGCAAATCAGCCAGTACCTGACAGGGGTGCTCCAGGTCACTGAGGGCATTGATGATGGGAATGCTGGCATAGTCGGCAAAGGTTTCCAGGTCGCGCTGGTCAAAGGTACGAATTGCCAGAATATCAAGGTAACGGTCCAGGACACGGGCAGTATCGGCGATCGGTTCCCCTCGACTAACCTGCGTTACGCTGGGGTTGAGGTCAAGCACTTGCCCGCCTAGCTGATACATGGCGGCTGAGAAGCTGACGCGGGTGCGTGTCGATGCCTTGTAAAACAGCAATCCTAAGGTTTTCTGGCACTTCAAATGAACTGCGCCCGATTTCAACTGGGCTGCCAGATTTAGAACCTCTTGCAATTCGCCCACAGTCAAGTCAGCTAGACTGAGCAAGTCCCGCCCATTCAGTCCTCCCATGCTTCCCAATCCTTGATTTGTCTACTGTCCTAAAAACCCTATCAGATCTCTAACCGTTCGCCTAGTAGAGATTTGTCAGGGGTGGCTGACGGACAGAGAATTGGCATGGAATATTTTCCAAGCCCCCCGGAATCTCAAAGATTTCGGGGGGCATCAGATTGATTAGTTCAGTGTCAATCGTTCAGGCTTTATCCTCACCCTTCCATACAGATTCCCAATCTGGGCATTTTTCGCTTTCCCAACCGTAGGGGTGCATTCCGCAGACCAGCATGGTGCCACCGTAGGACTGACCATGATAGTGGCGACACCCAACACAGGCAGGATGGTCGTTTAGAAATGGTTCAACGGTGTGAATGACGGGTTGAGTCGTTTCCTCTACCGAGATTTCAAATCCCAGGTATGCCTCCAGGATGGGATCGAAGAATTCGTTGAGGTGGGGTTCAATTTCCGTTTCAAACGCAATTTGCATCTGTTCGACAGCTTCTTCAGAGGTTGCCACAAACGAATCCACCATTTCACCAACATCTTTGGCGATCTCGGTCAAAAACTGTTCGACCTCTTTAACCATAGCTTCCATCATCTCGAAGAAATTAAATGACCAATCTTCCATACATCTCCCCAAAAGCCAATTGACTAACCTGGTAAAAGGGATATTGACACCGTCTTTCTCCGACGAACTAACTGATAGAAGCTATTTCACGGTCAGCAAAAGTCGGTCTTTAAGTAAAACAGAAATTAACTCTTTGAATTTGTTGCATCCTTCGTATGGGGTCGTTCTGATCTAGGTAAAACATTTGAGCAACGATTTGTCATGCTTGAACGAGCAGAACTAAAATCCCCTAACCAAAAATTCCTGGCAATCGTGCGATCGCATATCACTATATGAGAGTTCAATGACTGGAACATCTTTGGCATCCATAGGGGGATCACCTGACTCTAGTTCAAATTGTATCTGCTCCCAAAACTCTCGTGTCAGGGATTATCTTTCCTCAACCGTCTAAGTTCTTCCTGCAAGTCCATGACCTGCCGTCGCATCTCCTCTGTCTGACTCGGGGGGGAAGAATCGGGTTCTTCATCATCTGTAACAATTTCGATTCGCCGAGGCTCTGCTGGTCTTTCAGGAGCCGCCGGTTCAGCCGCAGACTGTTGCGCTTTATTAACCATGTCATCGACAAATTTACGGGCTTCGTCGGCAGTCATTTCCCCCCGCTCAACCATTTCATCGGCTAGTTTCTGTACCTGAGATCTCAACTCAGTCAGTTTTTCGCCTGCTTTCTCGCCTGCATAGGATGCAAAACCGATGCCAAGATAGACCGCTTTTTGAACCAGATCTCCCAAACCCATAGTTGCCCAGGCTCCTCAGAACATATTGAATAAATCCAGCATAGGAAGAAAGCTGGCAAAGTGTCCCTAAACTTTACGGGTAAAAACCGTACCTGAAGGTCTTAATTAATGATCAAATTCTTATTATCGTGCCTGTTAGCAGTCCTTATTCTCGAGTCTCAATCAGTCTAATTGAGCGGCTATGAAGCGAAACCGACTCTGACCATCAAGCTCCGGCTAAAAGACCCGGATTCCACGCCTATCGCAAGCATCCCGTATTGCTGCTACCTTCCGGTCCTGACAAGATTTGGGCGTCGCGATCGCATGGGTCCGGATCTCCTAAAGCATAACATTATCTGTCAGCCATAGATCGGTCAGCCGTAGGGGTGTTAATTGCAAGGTTAGGTAGCCTTTGGGTCGGTTTCAGTGGCAGAATGGCTGTCAAAACCGTTTCAGGATTCACCATTACGGGTTGGGATTTCATTTCTAAGTCCAAATGGGCAAGGTCGAGCAGGCGCACCCTCTAGAACTGTGGATTCTTTTCAACTACCGCCACCTGATACGGAAACTCCCGGCACAATTCCTGAAATTCTGCCAGGGATTCCGCTGACCGACGAGCAGTGGTCTGCCCTGCAAGCATTGGAACAATTTATTCAGGGTGAGGAAAAGTTGTACCTGCTGACAGGATATGCCGGGACTGGCAAAACGACCTTGTTGCATGCGCTCGTTACCCGGATGCATCAGCAGAAAAATCGTCGCAAGATTGTCCTGACTGCTTTCAGCAATAAAGCCACTAAGGTTCTGAGCACAATGGCTCATCGCTGGGGGCTGGAACTGGACTGCATGACCTGTTGCAAACTGTTGGGTCTAAGACCCGTTGTAGATGAGCAGACGGGCAAACAGATATTCAGAATTGATACTGAGCAAGCCAGTCAGTTTGGGCGTTATAGCCTGATCATTGTGGATGAATGCTCGATGATTAATGAGGAAATGTGGGGGCTGTTAGTGTCGGCGGTTTCCAGTCTGTATGAGCGCACCCAGATTTTGTTTGTCGGAGATCCTGCCCAGCTTCCTCCGGTGGGCGAAACCGAATCCCCCTGTTTTCGCCAGATCTACCACCGGGCTGAACTGACCGAAGTGGTGCGGTATGGGGGGGCGATCGGGGTGCTGGCTGAAAACATTCGACGAAACCTCGATCGCCGATATCTGCCTCGATTCCAGAACGACACCAACCCCGATCAGACGGAAGGCATTTTTGTGCTGCGGCGGCAGCATTGGGAAAAGCTACTCATTCGGGCTTTTACCAGTCAGGCATATCAAAAAAATCCCGACCAGGTGAGGGCGTTAGCCTACACCAACCGGCGAGTGGATAGTCTAAATCGATTCATCCGGGAGGCAATCTTTAGCAAAGATGTCGATCGCTTTGTCCCAGGGGAACGTCTGGTTGCCAACAATCCCTGCCTGGAACGGGATATGATCCTGCTCCAAACTTCGGCTGAATGCGAAGTTTTAGACGTTTACGAAGGCAAGGAAGGATCCTGGTTTGTCTGGTATTTGGAGGTATTAACGGAGGAAGGTAATTCTCGTACTCTGCGCGTGCTGCATGAGCTGAGCCAACCAACCTTTCAACAACTACTCAAGGACTATGCGGAACAAAAGCGCTGGCAGGAGTTTTGGGAAATGAAGCAGAAGTTTCACGATGTCAATTATGCCTACAGCCTGACGGTACACAAAAGCCAGGGATCCACGTTTCAAGATGTATTTATCGATCTGCCCGATGTTTTGGTCAATCGGAACATTATTGAACGAAACCAGCTCTGCTATGTAGCGCTAACCCGTGCCGCAAAGCGTCTGTTTATTGTGCAATAGACCCGTTCAATCAATCGGTGCATTCTTAATGTCTATTCCACCACAATGCACCACTCGTAAAGCTTGTACTCGACACACCCATTTTGAACTAAAGGATCATGGGCTGCGATCGCCCGCGCCTCATCCATTGATGCCGCTTGAAACAGTAGCATTCCGCCGCCATAACTTCCCCAGTAGCCCGTCTTTGCCTGATGCCCCTTCTGGATCAGGTCTTTAACGTACTCCTGGTGCGCTGGAACATACTGGTCAAACGTTGCCTTATCGACAATTCCTTCTTCAATTTTGACAAACCAGGGCATCGGCAAAATTCAGTGATCGTAAAGTGCAGTTGAGTGTAATTAAGGGAAATGAGGGAGTCGGGTGAGTTAGGGCGGCAAGGGAGCCAAAGTGTATCTTAGAGGATGTTTGAAAAGTATCTTCTCACACCTGACCCCTACACACCCAACATCCCACTCCCTTGACTGACCCAACCCCCCTAAATTCCTCCAAACGCCGCTTTTTCATTGCCCTGCTACCGCCCCAAGCGGTGCAGGATCACGCGAACAGTATTCAGCAAATCTTTGCCGATCGCTACCACAGTCGAGCAGCTCTAAAATCTCCGCCCCACGTCACCCTACAACCCCCGTTTGACTGGTTAACAGCAGATCTGGCAACCCTGGCTGATACCCTCAGTGAATTTTCTGCGCACCAATCTCCTGTACCTATGACTCTTTCAGGATTTGGAGCATTTGTTCCCCGTGTCATTTTTATCAATGTGATCAAAACACCAGAACTACTGGAGTTGCAAACCTCACTTATGACGCACCTGGAAACTTTACTGGGCATTGCCGAGCCAGCCTCCAAGACCCGTCCTTTTGCTCCCCATTTAACCGTTGGCTTTCGGGATTTGACCAAGCCTAACTTTCGAGCCGCCTGGGCAGAGTTTCAACACCAGGAATTGCAGTTTGAGTTTACAGTTGCCCACCTGACCCTACTTATCCACGATGGCAAGCGGTGGAATGTTTGCCAGGAATTTCGGTTGGGGGGAGGGGGAGTTGAAAGTTGAGAGTTGAAAGTTTTCAAGGGAAGGGGAAAGGGGAAGTTGCCAGACCTCGGAGGTTTTGAAAAACCTCTGAGGTCTAAGCCTGAGATCCTCCTAGAATATGGAACAGCCTGAAGAAAGCTTTCTCCTACCCCTTTCTGATTGCCTGCCCCCTATCACCTCTCTAACAACTAACAACCAACAACCAACAACTCTTCCCCCTCCCCATGCTCTCCGCTAACCTGAGATCCAAACTCCAGACGCTCAAAGCGCTTCATCCTTTATCCTTCATCCTTTATCCTTCCATAGGTGCTCTCCTGGCACTGGCGATCGGAGGGTTCCTCATTCTGTTGACCGGGAAAAATCCTCTCCAGGCTTATCAAGTCATGGTTTTAGGGGCGTTTGGGGGAAGTCGTCAGATTACTGAAACCATTCTCAAAGCCACCCCCCTGCTGATCATTGGCTTGGGGTTAACAGTCTCCTTTCGATCGCGGGTCTGGAATATTGGAGCGGAGGGGCAGTATTACTGGGGGGCACTCCTTGGCAGTATCGTTGCCCTGAATTTGCCAGACCTTTCACCCTGGCTATTGATTCCGGCTATCCTGCTTGCCGGAGTAGTGGGGGGTGCCCTCTGGAGTGGGTTAGCAGGCTTATTGCACCTCCAGCGGGGCATGAACCTGATTATCGTCACCCTGATGTTGAACTACATCGCTATTTTGCTGGTGCAGTTTGCGATTCGGGTTCCCCTGCGCGACCCTGATGGGTTTCTACCCGAATCTGCCCAATTTGGCGATTTTGCTCAAATCCCGCGCCTGTTTGGCAGCCGTTTACACTGGGGAGTGCTGCTGGCTTTGGTGCTGGTTGTCGTTGTTTACATTCTGCTGTGGCGAACTCCCCTCGGCTTTCAACTGAGGGCGGTGGGTTCTCGCGCCAGCGTTGCTTGTTATGCCGGAATCAAAGTAAACCGCAGCATTCTAACAGCTTTGATGATGAGCGGGGGACTGGCAGGATTAGCCGGAATTATGGAAGTTAGCTATTCCTTTACCCGACTGAAAGGCAATATCTCGGATGGCTATGGCTTCACTGCAATTCTGGTGGCATTGTTGGGGCAACTTCATCCCGTTGGGGTTCTGATTGCAGCACTGCTGTTTTCTGCGCTCACGATTGGGGCGGGATCGCTGGAAATCAGCCTCCAAATTCCAGTAGCGGTTGCCCAGGTAATTCAGGCATTAGTGGTGTTGTTTGTGCTGGCGGGGGACGCGATCGCCCGCCGCAGTGAATAAAAGCTAATTGGAGAAGAGGCATCAACGACTTCGGCATTTAGGCTCTGACAGGAACGTTGCTTGGAGTGCCAGATTTCGTTCACTAATCCAATCGTAGGTCATCGCAATTCCCTCTTCAATACAGTAAGTACTGGTGTGGAATGTTTTATCATGCCCATCTTCAGAACTCATAGACTGAATTCTACTTTGGTTCCCAATCTTCTTCCTGTTCAGCCAAGTATGCCTGTAAGATAGTGCCCATGCCGTGGGATCAAATTCTGAGTTGGACATTTCTAATTGCCCTGTTTGCTGCCGGGATTCGGTTAGCGGTTCCGGTGTTACTGGCAATTTTGGGTGAAATTATTACTGAACGGGCAGGCATTCTGAACCTGGGACTGGAAGGGGTGATGCTGGTGGGGGGACTGGCAGGTTTTGCCGTTGCCTATGGAGTGGAGTATGGGTTAGGGCTACCAATGGTGGGTGCCTGGGCAGGGTTGGTAGCGGGGATGCTTGGCGGCGCACTGATGGGGCTGATCATGGCGGTGCTGACCGTCAGTTTCAAAGCCGATCAGGTAGTTACCGGAGTTACCCTGGTGCTGTTTGGGCAGGGGTTAACTAGCTATCTTTACCGCCAGCAGTTTGGTTCAACGACGGCACGGGTCACGGGCTTGCCGGATGATCCACTGCCCTTACTTTCGCAAATCCCAGTCTTGGGGGAAGTCTTGTTTACCCACAATGCAATGGTTTACATCAGCATCTTGCTGGTGCCCCTCTGCTGGTTTTTCCTGTTTCGCACGACCTGGGGACTTCAAATCCGGGCGGTTGGAGAGAACCCAGCCGCCGCCGATACATCAGGCATTAATGTGGCGCTGACTCGCTATGCAGCCATTTTAATCGGAGCGGCATTGGCTGGCTTAGGCGGAGCCGTGTTGACCGTTGTGCAACTTCACCTGTTTCGGGAAGGAGTCACCGCAGGACGAGGATGGATCGCGGTGGCACTGGTTTTCTTTTCCCGCTGGCATCCTGCCCGGGCACTGTGGGGGGCGTTGCTGTTTGGTGTTGCCGATGCCTTGCAGTACCGCATTCAGGCGTTTGGGGCTAAGGAAATTCCCTATGAGTTTCTGCTGATGTTACCTTACGTGCTGACCCTGCTAGTCCTGCTCCGCAAGACCAAACGGGGAGAAGCTCCAGCAGCACTGGGACTGCCTTACTTTAAGGGCAGACGGTAGCAGGCGATCGCCCACTCTGGACATCTATCTGGCTAAGGACCTCCCAGCTTGACCATCTCTGCAAGGGGTTGACTCCCCCAGACTGGGAGCGTTATTTCTGTGTGCTTTTTTTGGATTAGCTTTTGTTATTCCATTGTTGTTTCATTCGCTCGATCCGCTCCAGCAAGCTTTCATTGGACATGCGCGAGTTTAGCCGCTCGACCAGGAGCGGAAAGGCAAAGGGGGAAGGTCGTTTGGTTTCTTTCCAGACCAGAGTTAGTTGCTGGATGCGATCGAGGGTTTTGGCTAGACGATGCACTTCTAATTGCTCATCTAAAGCTGCCGTTTCTGCCTGCTTTAGCAACAGGTTTTCGGGTTCATATTTGGAAAACACTTCGTAGATGAGAGAAGAACTGACCTGGAGCTGACTTGCCGTTTTTTTGGCAGAGGGGTAGCCCTTAAACACCAGTCCCGCAACTTGGGCAATACCACGAAACTTGCGGCTGGTTAATTCTGAGAGATTGAGACTGGCTTTGAGGTCTGCGTGAAGGCGATCGCTATCAAAAAATCGCTCTGAAAACAGTTCCTTAAATGGGTAATCTTTGGGGGCAAGGATTTCAAATCCGTAGTCGTTCACGGAAATGGTGAAGGTTGTACTTTTTTGGTTGGCAAAACGGTATCCCCACAGGAATCCCAAACCCTCATGAACAAACCGCCCCTCAAATGGAAATACATATAAATGCTGTCCCTCACGGGTTTTACACACCTCAATCAATAGTTCATCAGTTGCCGGAAGTTGAGAAATTCGCTTTTGAGCAGACAGGATGGGCAGAACACAGCTCAACTCCTGGTTTAACCCTGAAGGGGCACGGCTTGCCTCAATTTCGCTCCGCAAGTGGCTACTGAGGGAGTCTGAAATTGCCAGGTTGCCCCCTGCCCAAGTTGGCGTTACCGTGGATTTTTTGTGTGCTGCCTTCACGTAAACTACCATGTCCTTCATCATGAAGAACTCCAGTTGTTTCCCGGCAAAAAAGAACACGTCTCCTTTCTTTAACTTGGAAACAAAACTTTCTTCAACCGTGCCAATCTTGCTCTGGCTCTTGAGATAGCGGATTTGAACCGCCTGATTTGAGGTAATGGTGCCAATGCCCATCCGGTGCATCCGGGCAATCTGGGCATCCGAAACTCGATAAAGCCCGTTTTCTAAAACAGCTTTCTTGTAGCGCGGGTAGGAACTCAAGCACTGACCGCCCTGAGTAATAAATTCCAAAATCCAGGCAAATTCTGCATCGGTCAGGTTTGCATAGGAAACGGTTGCTCTCACATTTTTCAGGGTTTCCTCTGCCCTGAAGCCATCCCCACAGGCAAGCGTAATCAGATGTTGAATCAGGACATCGTAGGGCTTGTTCAGTGGTCGTCGGACTTCCACATCGCCTGCTGCCAAACCATTTCTCACCCCAGAAATTTCCAGCAGTTCCAGGGCATGGGTGGGTAGAAAGAACACCTCTGAGGTGCCCTCCGGTACATGCGCCGATCGCCCCGCCCGCTGCAATAACCGCGCCAGGTTTTTGGCACTGCCAATCTGCACCACCCGCTCAACGGGCTGAAAATCAACCCCTAAATCTAAGGAGGAGGTACAAACCACCCATTTAATTGCACCGGATTTAAGTCCTGCTTCAATCGCTTCCCGTTCCTTAACATCGATTGAACTGTGATGCAAAGCAATGCGATCGAGATGCTCTGGCATCACAAACGACAACGCTTGAAACCATCGCTCTGACTGGAAGCGGGTGTTCGTAAAAATCAGGGTTGATTTCTCCATATCCAGCGCGTTCACCAGATCTCCCAGCATGTGCAAACCGAGATGCCCTGCCCAGGGAAAGGTATCTACCGACTCCGGCAGAATGCTTTTAATCACGGTTTTCCGCTTCAGGTTCGTCTTGATGATCACCGGATCCGCGCCCAGCCCTACTGCCACCTGAGCCGCTTCCCGGACATTTCCCAGCGTGGCAGACACTGCCCAGGTTTGCAGGTTGGGACAGATGCCACGCAGGTGAGACAAACACAGTTCCGTCTGGGTACCCCGTTTGGAACTCATTAACTCATGCCACTCATCCAAAATGACTCCGCGCAGGGATCTAAACAATCCCCGCGCCCCAGAATATGCCAGCATCACGGCAAGGGACTCTGGAGTCGTGATCAAAATTTCTGGCATGTTTTTGAGCTGGCGAGTTTTGCGGGCTGAAGTCGTGTCGCCCGTCCGGGACTCTACCCGCAGGTTCCAACCCATTTCTAAAATGGGACGCTGAATCGACTGCTCAATATCCCTGGAAAGTGCCCGTAGGGGAGTGATGTAGAGAAGTTGTAGACCCTGGGCGGGAGTTTGTAGCAGATCGGCGATCGGACCCATGACAGCGGCATAGGTCTTGCCCGACCCCGTCGGCACCTGGATTATGCCGCTCTTACCCGCCAGGTATGCCTGCCAGGTTTCCAGTTGAAACGATAGAGGCTGCCAACCCTGGTTTTCAAACCAGGTTAGAACAGGCTCCAGAATAGGCTCCAAAACAGGCATTTTGCCTTTGTCTCAGGTTGCGAATGGTCTAATTCTAAACTCCCTGTTACAGGTTCGGGTGCCTTGCTACTAAATGTAGATAGACAGGGGGATGCCAAAGAAAATTTGAGAACTCAATCAATTGTGACGCTGTTCCGTGTAGCCGTACTGGTAAGCGCAATGACAGGGTCTCATGGGGAAAAAATCCGGGTAATCCTCGATTTTTAAAGATATACGGAAAGCGTCCTGATAATCCTCTTGCCGAAGGTTTTATCAGGAAAAAATTCAATGATTTAATAGCTATACAGCTTGAGTTAATGGCATAGCAGTTTTGCCAGATTTTCTGCTGGCATCGTAACACGAGTTGACACTTCTAATTAGGATTTAGCGAGTATTGCTTGATTCTGGCAATTAACATAAAATAGTCGCATACTACAAATGTAGTATGCGAACGATTGCCTTTAGTTGGATGGTCAAGATAAATATTATGAAGATTGAGCGTAAGACTTATAGAGATGGAAACCTATATCCTGAAGTATTCAACTACTTAAAGGAACTTCCTGACACAATTCTTTTTCATTCTCAATACACAGAACCAGAAGTGTTGAATCCAGATATAAAACTTCATATTTCAGTGGACACTTCAATGGACAAGTGCCTCTGGGAGGAAATCATAGCTCCAGTGGACGATGGAGCAACGACGACTGAATTCTAATTGTAAATAG